>NZ_CP095742.1:920892-1227857 GCF_023078495.1 Luteibacter aegosomatissinici
GCCCTTTCGGTGGCCCCTTCGGCGGCAGGTTCCGCGGCGCCGGCCAAAGCTCCTGTTGGTGCTGCCAACGAAAAGCCGGCTGCCGCCGTCGCCACGCCCCCCGTCACCCCTGCCACCCACCCGGCCCCAACGCCGCCAGCGGCGGCACCTGAGGCTGAAAAGGCTGTGGCCGATGCGCCGGCACCGCCGGCTACGGTTCCCACGAGCGCCAAGCGCAGCTACCGCTGCCTGGCCGTCGGCCCGTTCGCCACCCAGGTGGATCTGCGCACCGCGCGTACGGCATTGGGTTCGCGCACGGTCCGCAGCCGCCAGCGCCAGGAACAGACCACCGAATCGCACGGCTGGCGCGTCTTCCTGCCCGCCCAGGCCACACGTGACCAGGCCCTCGCCCAGGCCAAGCGCCTGGAAGCCAAGGGCATCAAGGATTACTTCGTGGTCACGGCGCAGGGCGAACTGCAGAACTCCGTCGCGCTGGGCCTGTTCCATGACCCGGCCAATGCGCGCAAGCGCCGCGACGAAGTGATCGCCGCCGGCTTTCCGGCCCGCATGAGCGAGCGCACCGAGACCACCCCGGTGTGGTGGCTGGATGTCGTCGTGCCCGACGATGCAAGCAATGACGTCCGCAAGGCCATCCGCGCCCCCGCAACGGCTCGACCCACGGGCTGCTTCTGATAAACTCCCCGCCTTCGCCGGCATAGCTCAGTTGGTAGAGCAACCGCCTTGTAAGCGGTAGGTCCCCAGTTCGAATCCGGGTGCCGGCACCAAAACGACGAAAAGCCTGCAGTGATGCAGGCTTTTTTGTTTAGCAGGCTCACGTCACCGGATGCCCGCCTTGAACATGAAACGCATGACCCGCTGGGTGTTGTTGCTCATCGCGTTTGTGGTTCTTACCGCTATCGCGGCCACCGTATCCCTCTATGCGATGCAGGACCGGCTCCTGTACCCCGGTGCGGATGCGACGCAGCCGCTGGGTAATCTGCAAGTCAGCCGGCCGGATATCGTCATGCGTGGGTGGATCCTGCACCCGGAGGCCGAGGACGCCCTGGTCGTATTCGGCGGCAACGGAATGAGCCTGTCACGCTATGCGCCGCGCCTGGAAGCGTGCACCAAGCGGGCGATTTATCTGATGCCCTATCGCGGGTACGAAGGGCAGGCCGGCAAGCCGGGTGAGCGGGCCTTTGTAGCGGATGGGATCGCACTGGTCGATGAGGTCCGGAAAACGCATGCACGCGTTGGCATCCTGGGCATAAGCATCGGCACCGGCGTGGCCACCCAGGTCGCGCTCGCCCGCAAGCCGGACATGCTCTGGCTCGTGACGCCCTACGACACCATGACGCGTGTCGCGAACGACAACATGCACGGTCTGCCTGTCGGGCTAATCATGCGCGACCCCTTCGATAGCGAAGCGGCAGCGCGTCAGCTCACCGGGGTGCCGATCATCGTGCTGCAGGCGAACCACGATGAGATCGTGCCAGCCGCGCGCACGGAGGCGCTGGTTCGTGCACTACCGCAGCCGCCGGTTGAGTGGGTTCATGTTGACGCGGGGCATAACACTATTTTGTCGTCGCCTGAGATGTGCAGGGCCCTGGCGACGAGGTAGGTGGTGCCGGGTACCGGACGAAACGGTTGCTCAGCCCATGCGTTCCCATCTGTTCCCGTGCTCGCGGAACATGAGCCGATCGCCCTGTTTTACGGCATCGTCAATGTTGATCTCTTCGATCGCTCTACGGATGGTGGTATGGCCGTTGCAGAAGCCGAGCACAATAAGGCGTAGCAATTTCTCTGATGGTCGCGGCATGGCGGAGCGACTTTTTTCCCAAAGCGCAATCGATTGCACGCCGATTCCAATGAGTGACGCGAGCGAGTCCTGCGAGAGTTCCATGTGCTTACGAAGAAAACGGATCTCGGCTCCGCTCAATGCGGAGGGCTTCGTGACCAGGGCCGTCGCGATAGCCTTGCTCAGCCCGGGGATATCCGCGATCGCGACGGTCGGGCCGTAGGGGCTTTCGCCGTATCGGTAACCGTTCGCAAGCCAGATGTTGTCGAGTCCGCTGGTGAGATAGTGGTGCATGATTACGAAACCCAAAAGGCGGTAATGACGAGTACCTGGGGATCGAGCGGATTCACCGCGACGACGAAGCACAAATGATCGCCCGCGATGTACAGCTCAACGCCGAATTTCCAGTTGTCGTGCTCGTCGACAACCGGCGACCCACTCAGGTGCCCCCTGCGCAAGCAATGGAGCATCTGCTCACTGCTAATGCCGCGTTCAATCATCCTGCTCTCGGCATGGCGAGTGATCGCCACGTTCGCCGGATCGGTCGCGATACTTCGCAGTCGACTCAGTGCCTTCGTCGCCGAAAGCCGAATCGGAACGATCCTCCTGTTGGCCATGAATTCAGTCCGGGCGCGAAAGATCATAGCCTATAAAAATTATAGTTTACAGGGGATGGTCGGCGCCCTCGCAACTTTGTAGGGCGAAAGTAACGGGGTGTGTAGTCCGACTGGCGCCTGCCGCACTGCAACGTGGCTGTGACACCCCCCGGTGTAAACTTCCGGAATGAGAACTTTCCGCGTGTCGCTGGTGTTCGCCCTGGTTTCCCTGCCGCTTGCGGTGTGGGCGCAGGACGTCTCCCGTGATCAGCTCGCGGGGCGCATGGCCTCGCATGACGCGCCAGCGCTGCTGGATGTACGCACGCCAGCCGAATACCGCGAAGGGCACCTCGCGGAGGCTCTCAACATCCCGGTAGACGACGTGGCCGCTCGCAGCGGCGCCCTGGGCATCAAGCGTGACCAGGAACTGGTCGTCTACTGCAAATCGGGTAAGCGCGCCGCGCGTGCCCGCGACACCCTGCAATCCCTGGGCTACACCAACGTGCACCTGCTGGAAGGCAGCGCCGATGCGTGGCGCGCCGACGGCCGCCCCCTGGTGCACGAAAGCCCTGACCACTGAGCCTGACCATGAGCCCTACCACCCGTTCGGTCGCCCTCGTCGGCGTCCCCACCGATATCGGCGCCGGCCACCGCGGCAGCTCCATGGGCCCCGAAGCCCTGCGCGTTGCCCGCCTCGCCGAGCGCCTTTCCAAGCGCGGCATGCTGGTAGTCGATCGCGGCAATGTTTCCGGCCCGCTGAACCCGTGGCAGCCGCCGACCAATGGCTACCGCCACCTGCCCGAGGCAGTGGCCTGGAACACAGCCACCCACGAGGCGATCTACGCGGCGCTCAGCGACGGTCATCTGCCGATCATGCTGGGCGGCGACCATTGCCTGGCCATCGGTTCCATTTCCGCCGTCGCCCGGCATTGCCGCGAGAAGGGCAAGAAGCTGCGCGTGCTGTGGCTGGATGCGCATGCCGACTTCAACACCAGCAATATCACGCCCTCCGGGAATATCCACGGCATGCCGGTGGCTTGCCTGTGCGGGCACGGCCCGGATGAGCTCACCCGTATCGGCGGCACCGTGCCGGCTATTACGCCGGACGTGATCCGCCAGATCGGTATTCGTTCGGTCGATGAGGGCGAAAAGCGCCTGGTCCACGAGGTGGGCATCGATATCTACGACATGCGCTATATCGACGAAATCGGCATCAAGGCGGCCATGGAAGAGGCACTGGCCGATGTGGATGAGGATACCCACCTCCATGTCAGTTTCGACGTGGATTTCCTGGACCCGACCATCGCCCCGGGCGTGGGCACGACCGTCCGGGGCGGCCCCAACTACCGCGAGGCCCAGTTGGTGATGGAAATGATTGCCGACACCGGGCGGGTGGGTTCGCTGGATATCGTGGAGTTGAACCCGGCGTTTGATAAGCGGAACCAGACGGCGAAGCTGGCGGTGGAGCTGGTCGAGTCGCTGTTTGGTAAGTCCACCCTGATGCGGTAGCCCCTTGCGGCACCGTGTCGCAGGGTGGGGTCGCCCGGGGTGGGGGCTGCGGGCTACACTCAAACGGTTTCCGTCCGTTACGTATCAAGGCCCCCATGCGTACCCGTGTCCTTACCGGTATTACCACCACCGGCACGCCCCACCTCGGCAATTACGCCGGGGCGATCCGTCCCGCCATCGTCGCCAGCAGGGATCCCAATGTGGATGCCTTCTATTTCATGGCCGACTACCACGCGCTGATCAAGGCCGATGACGCCGACCGCGTGGCAGCGTCGCGCATGAAGATCACCGCGACCTGGCTGGCCGGCGGCCTGGACCCGAACACGGCGACCATCTACCGCCAGTCTGATATCCCGGAAGTGCCGGAATTGATGTGGCTGCTGACCTGCGTCACTGCCAAGGGCCTGCTCAACCGCGCCCACGCCTACAAGGCCGCGGTGGACAAGAACGTGGCCGAACAGGAAGACGCCGATGCCGGCGTGACGGCAGGCCTCTACATGTACCCCGTGCTGATGGCCGCCGACATCCTGGCATTCAATGCGAACAAGGTGCCGGTCGGCCGCGACCAGATCCAGCACATCGAGATGGCGCGCGATATCGCGCAGCGCTTCAACCACATCTACGGCCGCGACTACTTCGTGTTGCCGGAGGTGCAGATCGAAGAGCAGGTGGCCACGCTGCCAGGCCTCGACGGCCGCAAGATGTCGAAGAGCTACGACAACACCATCCCGCTGTTCGATGGCGGCTCGAAGGCGCTGCGCGAGGCGATCATGAAGATCGTCACCGATTCGCGCGCGCCGGGCGAGCCGAAGGACACGGACGATTCGGCTCTGTTCACCATCTTCAAGGCGTTTGCCTCGCCCGCCGAAACCGCGGCATTCGCCGATGCGCTCCACGGCGGCATTGGCTGGGGTGAAGCGAAGCAGGTGCTGTTCGAGCGCATCGAGGCCGATGTTGCGCCGATGCGCGAGCGCTATGACTCGCTCATGGCGCGCCCGGACGATATGGAAGACATCCTGCTCGCCGGTGCCGCGAAGGCGCGTGCGATTGCCGTGCCGCTGCTGGAACAGCTACGCGATGCGGTAGGCCTGCGCACGTTCCGCCCTGCGGCGAAGGCCGAAGCCGTGGTTGAAAAGGCCGTCGCGAAAGCGAAGCCGCCGCGCTTTGCCAGCTTCCGCGAGGACGATGGCAGCTTCCGCTTCCGCCTGTTCGGTGCCGATGGCGAGGAATTGCTGCTGTCGGTGCCGTTCGCGGATCCGAAAGCGGCGGGGCAAGTCCGCCAGGCGCTTTCCTCCGTCGGCGGTGCCACGGCCGTTCTCGAGTCGCAGGGCGACCATGTCGCGCTGTCCATCGATGGGCAGGTCGTCGCGAACGGTGCCCCGTATCCTGACGAAGTGGCCCGCGCTGCCGCTGTCCTGCGCTTGCGTTCGGCGCTCGACGCCCTGGCTGCCACCGAGGAATAACGCCCATGCGCTACCTTGCACTGATGTTGCTGGCGCCCTGGCTCATCGTGCTTGGCTGGGCCTATTGGGCTTACCCGAAATCACTGCCACGCCGCTTTGCGCGGCGTGCCTTTGACGCATTGGCGCTGGTCGCGGCCGTGGTGCTTTCCATCCAGGCCGCATTGATCGCCTACGATGCCGTGGAACTCCCGGCCGCAGATCAGTTCGGCCCCAAGAGCGGCGCCATCTGGCAGCAGGTGGTGCCGGCGCTCTATGGCTACGGCGCCTTTGTCGCCGTGCTCGCGGTGGCGCTAATCATCCGCCACCTCATCTGGAACCCCCGCAAACGCAGCCGCCCTGTGTAGGAGCGCGCTTGCGGCTTACTTGCCGCGCAAGCGCAACGTCAGGCCCTTGAGGAAATTGCGCAGGAACTGATCGCCGCAAAGGCGGAAGTTGCTGTGCTTGGGCTGGCGGAAGAGGGCGTTCACTTCGCCCTTGGAAACGCGAAAGCCCGCTTCGCCCATGATTGCGAGGATGTCGTCTTCCTTCAGTTCGAAGGCGACGCGCAGCTTCTTCAGCACGGTGTTGTTGTTGATCCGGGTTTCGACCGGTCGCGGCGGCTGGCTTTCATCGCGGCCACGGCGGTGGACGATCAGGCCATCGAGGAAGTGCGCCATGGCCACGTCGGGCATGGCGGCGAAGCCGGGTTCGTTCTCGTCTTTCTTCAGCCAGGCCTCGACCTCTTCACGGGTGGCCTTGAAGCCGGTGAGCGCGAGGATATCGACGACGTGCACGTCGCCCAGGTCGAGCATGTAGCGGATGCTGCGGAGGGTATCGTTGTTAAGCATGTGCGTAGGATACCCCCAAACGGAAAAAACGAACGCCGCCCTGCAGGGCGGCGTTCGTTTTATGTAGGAGCCCACCCTGTGGGCGACATTTTTCGCGAAAGAGCAACAGCATGTGTTGCAGTGTCGCGAACAGCGTCGCTCACAGGGTGAGCTCCTACAAGGAGCTCACCCTTAATTCGGCAGGCCCAGGTCGTCGATCATCGCCTTCAGGAAGCGCGCGGCCTCACCGCCGGTGGCGGCACGGTGATCGAACGTGAGCGACAGCGGCATGCGGCGGTGCACTTCGATACCGCCCATCACGGCCACCACATCGTGGCTGAGCTTGCCGGCGCCGATGATGGCGACGGTCGGCGGCACCACGACCGGGGTGGCATAGCGGCCAGCAAACATGCCGAAGTTGCTCAGGCTGATGGTGTAGCCGGAGAGCTCCGAGGCCGGGATGCTGCGGTCTTCCACCGAGGTACGCAGGCGCTTGATCGCGGCACGGATGCCCGCGCCGTCCAGCACATCGGCATTTCGCAGGGCCGGGACGAACAGGCCGTCTTCGGTATCCACGGCGATGCCGATATCCACGTGCGGATGCAGCGTGCGGGTCAGGTCCTTGCCGTTGAACCAGGCGTTGAGCGCCGGCACGGTCTTGCAGGCCACCACGATCGCGCGGATCAGGCGGGCGGTGATGTCCTGCTTGCCGATCCAGGCGTGCAGGTCGGCATCGTCCACCAAGGTGGTCGGCACGACCTGGGCGTGGGCATCGGCCATCACGCGCGCCATGTTGCGGCGAACGCCCTTCAGCTGTTCCGGCTGACCCATCGCTTCCTTGCCCGGGGGCGCGGTGCGGACGGCCTTGCCAGCCAGCGACACCGGCGTACGGGTCGGGGCGGGGCCCGGCTCCGGCAGCGTCGGTGCGAGGTGCTGTGCGGCGGCGGGGCGCGCCGGAGCGGAACCCACGGCGGCGCTGCCGTTGGCGGCCGCGTTCTTCACGTCCTGCATGGTGATGACACCACCGGCGCCGGTCGGCTGCACGCGGGTGAGGTCGATCTTCATCTTCTTGGCGAGCGCACGCACCGCCGGCACGGCCTTCACGCCGCCGGCGCTGGAGACCTGCTCGGTGTGCACGGCATTGCCGCTGACCATGGCGCCGACGACGGTGCCTTCGTCTTCGCGATCGGCCGAGGCCTTGGGCGGATCGATCTCGCCGCCGTCATCGGAGGCCACGACCTTCGACGGATCATCAGTGGCCGGCGAACCCACGCCCTTCTTCGGGCCGTGGTGGTGGCCGGTCGATTCGGCTTCGGCGCGCTGGCGCGCGTTCGGGTCGATCTCGAAATCGGCCAGGGCGGCGCCGGTTTCGATGATGTCACCGGTGGCGCCGTGCAGCTTCTTCACGGTGCCGGAGTAGGGCGAAGGCACGTCGACGACGGCCTTCGCGGTTTCCATCGATACCAGCGGGGCATCGAGTTTGATCGTGTCGCCTTCCTTGACGTGCCATTCCACGACGGTCGCGTCGGGAAGGCCTTCGCCGAGGTCCGGCAGGAAAAAGGTCTTGATATCGGCCATGGGGATCGCTTCCTCAGGATGCCGCGAGCGTGCGCTCGGCGGCCTCGACAATGCGTTCGACGCTGGGGAGGTACTTCATTTCCAGGCGGAACAGCGGGATGTGGGTATCGAAGCCGGTCACGCGCTCCACCGGGGCGAGCAGGCTGTACAGGCACTCTTCGGACAGGCGGGCGGCAATTTCCGCACCGAAACCGGCGGTCTTCGGCGCTTCGTGCACGATGACGCAACGGCCGGTCTTGGTGACCGATTCGGCGATCGTGTCGAAGTCGAGCGGGGTCAGCGTGGCGACGTCGATCACTTCGGCGCTGATGCCCTTCGTGGCGAGTTCGTCCGCGGCTTCGAGGCATTCCTTCACCTGCGCACCCCAGGTCACCAGGGTCACGTCAGTGCCATCGCGCAGCACGAAGCACACATCGAGCGGCAGTGCCTCGCCGTCATCGGGCACTTCTTCCTTGTACTGGCGGTAGATGCGCTTGGGCTCGAAGAAGATCACCGGATCCGGATCGCGGATGGCGGCGAGCAGCAGGCCGTAGGCACGCGCCGGCGACGACGGCATGACCACGCGCAGGCCCGGGATGTTGGTGAACAGGTGCTCGTTTGCCTCGGAGTGATGCTCCGGCGCACGGATACCGCCGCCCCACGGGGCGCGCCATACTGCGGGAACGGTCATGCGGCCACGCGTGCGGTTACGCATGCGGGCGGCGTGGCAGGCGATGTGCTCCATCATCGGGTAGATGAAGCCTTCGAACTGCGCTTCCGCGACAGGTTTCATGCCCTGCACGGCGAGACCGATGGTCAGGCCGGCGATGGTGCCTTCATCCAGCGGCGTGTCGATGACGCGCTCTTCGCCGAACTGTTCCTGCAGGCCCTGGGTGGCGCGGAACACGCCGCCGTTGACGCCGACGTCTTCGCCGAGCACCACGACGCTGTCGTCGTTGCGCATCTCGTAGGCGAGCGCCTGGGTCACCGCTTCAATAAGAGTGATTTGTGCCATGGGAAGAATTCCTTACGACTTGCGATCGAGGGAAGCGACGAGCTCGCGCTGCGCTTCGAGGTCGGCCGGGACTTCGGCGTACAGGTAATCGAACATGGCCGTCGCCGGCTGGTTCTTCGTTTCCAGGTACGCGTTCACTTCGTTGTCCATCCAGTCGTCGCACTCGGCCTTCCAGGCCTCTTCCTTGGCGTCGTCCCACTTGCCCTTGGCTTCGAGCCACTTGCGCAGGCGCGGCACCGGGTCACGCTCCCAGGCATCCTTCACTTCCTGCTCGCCACGGTAGCGGCGCGCATCGTCGGCGGTGGTGTGGTCGCCCAGGCGGTAGGTCACCGCCTCGATCACCGTGCCGCCCTGGCCGGAACGGGCGCGCTCGAGCGCGTCTTCCATGGCCTTGCGCACGGCGATGATGTCGTTGCCATCCACCTGGATGCAGAACAGGCCGGCCGCGATGCCCTTCTGGGCCAGCGTGCCGGAACCGCTCTGGATGCGGCGGGGGACCGAGATGGCCCACTGGTTGTTCACGATCACGGCGACCAGCGGCAGCTGCTGCGCGCCGGCCACGTTGATGGCGCCGTAGAAGTCACCCTTCGACGAACCGCCGTCACCGATCGTGCACACGGCCACGCGCGGCTCCTTGCGGATCTTGAACGCAAGGGCGGAACCGGCGGCGTGCAGGCACTGCGTACCGATGGGCACGCACCAGGCGAAATCGTGCGCCGGGGCGTCCTTGAAGTCGTTACCGCGCTCGTCGCCACCCCAGTAGGTGTAGACCTCGCGCGGCTTCACGCCACGGTACAGCTGGGCGCCGTACTCGCGGTACGACACGGCCAGCGAATCCTCGCGGCGCATGGCGCTGCCGATACCCACGTGCGCGGCCTCGTGGCCCAGGCAGGAGGCGTAGGTGCCCAGCTTGCCGGTGCGCTGCAGGGCGATCGACTTGGCGTCGAACACGCGGGTGGAAACCATCAGCTTGTAGAGCTCGACCATGTGGTCGAGATCCTTGGCGAAGGCGGGCATTTCCTTGCCGGTTTCCTTGCCATCCTGGTCAAGGTACTGCAGGTATTCAATTTCAAACTTGGCGGCGATGGACACGACTCGCTCCCAGGGGAAGGTTAGAAACGACACGCACGAATGGGGAAGCGGACGGCCCATCCAGCGGGGCGCGAACAGCTTGTCTGGTCTTGCGAGCCGGACTAGATATCAGGGGTATTATGGCCCGGCAAGGCACGCCGCAGCATGGCCCGGGGGCGATTACGCTCAGAAATGGCTCAGTGGCGCGGTTCGCACGCTATCCACCCCATTATGTGAAGACGCCCATGGCCCACCCCCAGCGCGACCTCGAACCCGGCATCCGCACCGACCTGGACGGGCGGCTGACCTACGGCGAGTACCTCCGGCTGGACCAGGTGCTTTCCGCCCAGCACCCGCTGAGCGAACCCCAGCACCATGACGAGATGCTGTTCATCATCCAGCACCAGACATCCGAGTTGTGGCTGAAGCTGATGATCCACGAGCTGGATTCGGCCCTGGCGCGCCTGCGCGCCGATGACCTGGGCGGTACCCAGAAAGTGCTTGCCCGGGTCAAGCAGATCCAGCGCCAGCTTTACGAACAGTGGGGCGTGCTGGAAACGCTCACCCCAGCCGAATACCTGCAATTCCGCGACGTGTTGGGGCCGTCTTCCGGGTTCCAGTCGCTGCAATACCGCATCGTGGAATTCCTCCTGGGGAACAAGCACGCCGACATGCTCCGCGTGTTCGAACACGATCCGGCGGACCACGCGCGCCTTCGGGCGGTATTTGAAGCGCCGGGCCTTTACGACGAATACCTGCGTTTCCTTGCTCGCAAGGGGCATCCGGTTCCGGTCGAAGTCCTGAACCGTGATTTCACCCAGCCCTGGCACACCCAGCCGGCGCTGCTACCCATCTTCAAGCGGGTTTACGAAGACACGGCGACGTATTGGTCTGAGTATCATCTGAGCGAGCTGCTGGTCGATATCGAGGAAAACTTCCAGCTCTGGCGGTTCCGCCATATGAAAACCGTGGAGCGGATCATCGGCTTCCGGCCCGGCACGGGCGGTTCTTCGGGCGTGGCGTTCCTGCGCAAGGCGCTGGAGCAGAGCTTTTTCCCCGAGCTGATCGAAGTCCGCACCATCCTCGGTACCTGACCCGCATCCTGTTTTGGTGCCTTGCTCCTACAGGGGCGGCGCGCTTTTTTGGGCGTGCGTGCTGCGGGCGCAATATTTGACGCGCCGGGCCGGTCCGGCTAAACACGCTCATCGATTTACCGCCAAGGGAAGCCATGACTCCAACCGCCCCCAGCCAGGCACAGCCCGTGCCCGATTACCCGCAGATCATGGGCCACCCGCGTCCGTTGTGGATGTTGTTCATGACGGAGTTCTGGGAGCGCTTCGCGTTCTACGGCATGCGCTGGGCGCTGGCCCTGTACATCGTGGCCGAATTCTTCCATGGCGATGCCTCGGGGCAGGGGTACGCGAGCCGCACCTATGGCGCGTATCTGGCGCTGGTCTATGCCTCGGCGATCTTCGGCGGTTACGTGGCCGATCGGATCCTCGGCTACCAGCGCTCCATCCTCGTGGGTGCCGCCGTGATGGGCCTGGGCCTGTTCATGGTGATGGTGCCGCAGCAGGATATTTTCCTGGCGGGCCTGGCCACGGTCATCGTCGGCAACGGCCTGTTCAAGCCCAACATCTCCTCGCTGGTGGGGCAGATCTACCCGGTGGGTGATGATCGCCGTGATCGCGGCTTCACCCTGTTCTACATGGGCATCAACCTGGGTGGCTTCCTGGCTCCGCTGGTCACCGGCTGGATCGCGGCGGTCATGACCGATACGCCGCTGCAGGAGAATTACCGCGCCGTGTTTGCTTCTACCGGCATCGGCATGGTCATCTGCTTCATCTGGTTCCTGGTCGGCCGCAAGCAGCTGAAGGGCGTAGGCGTGCCGCCGCCGGAACGGCATGAGGGCAAGAGCCTCTTGGCCGTCATCATCGGCATCGTCATCGCGGTGCCGCTGGTCTACCTGCTCATGGCCAAGGCCGGCGCCATCTTCATTGCCTGGCTGCTTGGCGCGTTGTTCGTGGGTGTCGCGGCCATGCTCGTGATCGAGGCCGTGCGCCACGACACGATCCAGATCCACCGCGTCATCGCGATGCTGGTGCTTTTCGCGTTCAACGTGCTGTTCTGGATGTTCTTCGAGCAGGCCGGCAGTTCCTTCAACTTCCTGGCGCAAAACCTGGTCGATCGCCTTATGTTCGGCTGGGAGTTCCCCGTCGGCTGGTTCCAGTCGGTGAACTCCGCCGCCATCCTGGTGTTCGCGCCCCCGGTGGCTATCGTTTGGGCCTGGCTGGCAAAGCGCCGCGCGGAGCCGTCGATCCCCCGCAAGTTCGGCTTGGGCCTGATCTTCAACGCCCTGGGCTTCCTGGTGCTGATGTACGCCCTGAAGAGCCTGGTGGATGGCCGCGGCCTGATCCCGTTCTGGCCGCTGGCCGCGTGCTACGTGGCCCAGACCATCGGCGAGCTGTGCCTTTCGCCGATCGGCCTTTCCATGGTGACCAAGCTCGCCCCGATCCGCGTGGTGGGCCTGGCCATGGGCGGCTGGTTCCTCTCCACCGCCATTGGCAACAACCTTTCCGGCCTGCTCGCCGGCCACATCAGCGGCGAAAGCGGCATGACCGTGGCCTCGGCGCTCTCCGGCTTCACCTTCAGCTTCGAACTGCTGATCGGCGCCGGCATCGTACTGTTCCTGATCGCGCCGCTGATCAACAAGCTGATGCACGGGATCAAGTGAATTTGCTTGGCAATTGGTCAGATATGGTGATATACGATTGGTAAATCACTATATCTGGCCAATTTTATGGGATCACCAAAATCTCGCCCGATCCTGGCCCAGCTTGGCGAGGACATTAGGCGTGCTCGACTCCGTAGGGGCATGAGTGCCGCGGAGTTGGCCGTTCGTTCCGGGACATCAGCCAGCACTTTGACACGGCTCGAGAAAGGCGACGCGGGCGTCGGTGTAGGGACGCTCGCCGATGTGCTCGTCGCGCTTGGTTTGCAAGCGCGTCTGGCGGATCTTGTGGATATCCGGACCGACGATGTTGGCTTGGCGCTTGCAGATGAACGTTTGCCCAAGCGCGGGCGCTCCTATGACGCACGTATTCGGGCTCAAAAGCGCAAAGCCGCCGAAAAGCAGGGCGATGACGCGATTGATCCGGATGGCGCCGCATTCTGATGTCCGAATCGGCTGCCAGGGTGGCTTTGGGTGAAGGCCTGGTCGATGTCGGCAGGCTTCGTTTCACGCGACATGGATCGCGGCAGTTCTCAGCGTTTTCGTATGACACCACGTGGCTGGGCGCTTCGCGTGCGTTTGCCATCCAACCGTCGATGCCATTAACCGAAGCGCCCTTCTTCAACAGTGCCAAAGCGGGGGATTCTCGCGAGGCGCTTGCTGGCGCCTTCACCGACGCAGCGCCGGATAGTTGGGGGCGGCGCCTCCTTGAACGCGCCTACGGGAGTGGGCTGTCCGAATTTGATTACCTCACTCTGTCAGATGATCGATGCCGCCAGGGCGCCCTGCGATTCCTCGACGAGCGCGGCGACGTCTTGCGCGGCAATGCGGGCACCGAGGTACCGCGTCTTCTCCAGCTCGAGGAGATCACCGCCATTGCCCGCCACTATGAGCAGGGCGATGATCTGGCGTACGAAGACCTTATGGCGCTGGCCGGGGCAGGTGCATCGGGCGGGGCGCGGCCCAAGGCGAACGTAACGAACGATCGCGCATTATGGCTTGCGAAGTTCACGTCACTTCACGATCAGCGCCCTATCGAACGTGTAGAAGTGGCAACGCTAAAGCTCGCGCAACGTTGCGGCATCCGCACGCCGGAGGTTCGACTGGAACTGGCAGATACGCCATTTCCGGTCGCGCTGATCAAACGCTTCGACCGGCGCGGCGACGCGCGCATTCCCTACATTTCGGCGCGGACAGCGCTGGATAAGGCGGGAGGCGCGTTGGGTGCTTACACCGAAATCATCGACTTCATGCGGGCATTCGCGCCCTCGCCGGGCGAAGACTTCCGCGAGTTGTTCCGTCGAGTCGTTTTCACGATCCTGGTGTCGAACAAGGATGACCATCTGCAGAACCATGGCTTCCTCTACGTTGGCTCCGGTCGCTGGCGGCTCTCGCCGATGTTTGATGTAAACCCTGCGCCCGATCGAGAGCCGCAATTGGAGACGGCGATCGTTGAAGGCGGGGGACATGAGCGTTCCATTCGACTGGCGCTCGATGCGTGCCGTTTTTTTGAACTGCACGCCGATGATGCGCGCGACATCATCCGAAGCACTGCGCGAATCATCGACGCGCACTGGCAAGACGCGCTACGTGGCGTCGGTGTGACCGGCGCGGTGCAGGCTGCCTACCGGGCGGCATTTGTTAACGATCAATCGATGCTTGCGCTCAAGTTATAGTCATATATGACCGTCAATGAACGTTAACTTGTCATATATGAGTATTTGTGAATCCTAGCCCAGCAATTTGTCCAGGATCTTTTCCAGCCAGGCCTTCTCGTCCTCGCTGAGCTTTTCCAGCAACTCGCGCTCATGGGCGCGCGCCAGCGGGGCCACCTCATCGTGAATGGCCCAGCCGGCTTCGGAGAGCTGGAGCACCGAGCGGCGCTTGTCGCCATCGGCGGTGCCCCTGTCCACCCGGCCCGCTTCGACCAGCCGCGCCACGGCGCGGCTCACCGCCACCTTGTCCATGCGGGTGCGCTCCACCACCTGGGTGGCCGAACTGGCCGGGAACCGGGCCAGGATCGTCATCACGCGCCATTCCGTCATGCTGAGTTGGAATCGCCCCTGGTACTCGTCCGCGATCGACTGGCTGACCGTGTTCGACAGGATCGAAAGCCGATAGGGCAGGAAGTGCTCCAGCTCCAGCGGGGCGTGGGCGGGGACGATATCGAGGGTCATGCTGCGCCGATCCTTGCAAATGGTTACAAGTGAAACTATAAGGTGGCGGTAGACGGCGCAAGCCGTGCCCGCAGCCAGGAGTATCGCTTATGAGCGCCCAGCCCAATATCGGTATGGAAGTCACCACGTTCGAAAACCCCCAGGGTGTGGATGGCTTCGAGTTCGTTGAGTTTGCCGCGCCGGACGCGAAGCTGCTCCACGACCTGTTCCCCCGCCTCGGCTTTACCGCCGTCGCCAAGCATAAGAGCAAGGCCATCACCCTGTACCGCCAGGGCGAGTGCAATTTCCTCGTGAACGAGGAGCCGAACTCGTTCGCGGCCGATTTCGTATCGAAGCACGGCCCCAGTGCCTGCGGCTTCGCCATCCGCTTCAACCGCCCCGCGACCGACGTGCAGGCCACCGCGCTGTCGAACGGCGCCGAGAAGCTGGAGACCCTGACCGATACCCTCGCCCTGAACGTGCCCACCATCAAGGGCATCGGCGATGCGTGCCTGTACCTGATCGACCAGTACGGCGCCAAGGGTGATTGTTTCGAGGCCGAGTACGATTTCTTCCCGGGCGTGGACCGTCACCCGAAGGGCTTTGGCCTCACCTTTATCGACCACCTGACCCACAACCTGCACTTCGGCAACATGCAGAAGTGGTCGGATTACTACGAGCGCCTGTTCAACTTCCGCGAGATCCGCTACTTCGACATCAAGGGTGCCAAGACCGGCCTGGTGTCCAAGGCGATGACCGCGCCGGACGGCATGGTCCGCATTCCGCTAAATGAATCGTCGGACGAGAAGTCGCAGATCAACGAGTACATCCGCGAGTACAACGGCGAAGGCATCCAGCACATCGCGCTGTTCACCGACAACATCTACGACTCGGTGGAAGCCATGCGCGCGCAGAACGTTGCTTTCCTCGATACGCCGGATACGTATTTCGAAGTGATCGATATCCGTATCCCGGACCACGGCGAAGACGTGCCGCGCCTGCAGAAGAACAAGCTGCTGATCGATGCGGACCCGGAGACCAAGAAGAAGCTGCTGCTGCAGATCTTCACCCAGAACAACATCGGCCCGATCTTCTTCGAGATCATCCAGCGCAAGGGCAACGAGGGCTTCGGCAACGGCAACTTCCAGGCCCTGTTCGAATCGATCGAGCGCGACCAGGAACGCCGCGGCGTCCTGTAATTGCGGTTCAATCGGTAGGAGCGCACCCTGTGCGCGACCGCTTTTCGCGAGGAGCAGCCAGTCATATGGCTACCCGGCGAAAGATGTCGCCCACAGGGTGGGCTCCTACCATGCAATCAGGCTGACATCGCCCCAGGATCTACGATGAGCCACACCGACGACACCCATGGCTACCAGACCGGCTTCGGCAACGAGTTCGCCACGGAGGCGGTGCCGGGCGTGCTGCCCACGGGCCAGAACTCGCCGCAGCGCGTGGCGAAGGGCCTCTACGCGGAGCAGCTTTCCGGCAGCGCGTTCACCGCGCCGCGGCACCGCAACCAGCGTAGCTGGCTGTATCGCATCCGCCCGGCCGCGCAGCATTCGCCGTTCCGCGAGTTGGGGCACGCCACGTTCCACAACCGCTTCAACGATGCGCCGCCCACGCCGAACCAGATGCGCTGGGACCCGTTGCCCATGCCGGCGGCGGGCACCGATTTCCTCGATGGCCTGTTCACCATGGGTGGCAACGGTGGACCGGCGGAGCAGGGTGGGGTGGGTATCCACCAGTACCTCGCCAACCGCTCCATGGAAGGCCGTTACTTCTACAACGCCGATGGCGAGCTGCTGATCGTCCCGCAGCACGGCCGGCTGCGCATCCGCACCGAGCTTGGCGTGCTGGATGTGGAGCCGCTGGAAATCGCCGTCGTGCCGCGCGGCATCCGCTTCCTCGTGGAGCTGCCCGATGGCGAGGCGCGCGGTTACGTGGCCGAAAACTTCGGCGCGACGCTGCACCTGCCTGACCTTGGGCCGATCGGTGCCAATGGCCTCGCGCATCCACGTGATTTCCTGGCGCCAGTCGCGGCCTACGAAGATGTCGATGGCGATTTCGCGCTCATCGCCAAATTCCAGGGCACGCTGTGGCAGGCCGATATCGATCATTCGCCGCTCGATGTCGTCGCGTGGCACGGCAACTACACGCCCTACAAGTACGACCTGCGCCGCTTCAACACCATCGGATCGATCGCGGTGGACCACCCGGATCCGAGCATCTTCACCGTGCTGACCTCCGCCAGCGATACGCCGGGTGTGGCCAACATGGATTTCGTGATCTTCCCGCCGCGCTGGCTGGTGGCCGAGCACACGTTCCGTCCGCCGTACTTCCACCGCAACGTGGCCAGCGAGTTCATGGGCCTGATCACGGGCGCCTATGATGCGAAGGCTGGCGGTTTCGTGCCGGGCGGTGCCAGCCTGCATAACTGCATGAGCGGCCACGGCCCGGATAACGCGAGCTTCGAGAAGGCCTCCGAGGCCGATGTCTCGAAGGCAGACCACATCACCGGTACGATGGCCTTCATGTTCGAGACCCGCAAGGTGATCCATGCGAGCAAGCAGGCGCTGGAATCCAGGGCGTTGCAGGGCAACTATTACGAATGCTGGCGCGGGTTGAAGAAACACTTCGACCCGAACGCCTGATCGACAAGGACACACATGAAACTCGCTTCGCTGAAGGAAGGCGGCCGCGACGGCACCTTGGTGGTCGTCAGCCGTGATCTCACCCAGGCCGTGAAGGCCACCGGTATCGCCGCAACCATGCAGGCGGCACTGGATGATTGGCACGTGGCCGCACCGCGCCTCAACGCGCTGGCGGAAGATCTGGAAGCTGACAAGGCCGCCGGCGCGTTCGCGCTCGACATGGCCGCACTCGCTGCGCCGTTGCCGCGCGCCTACGAATTCGTGGATGGCAGCGCTTACCTGCCGCACGTGGAGCGCGTCCGCCGCGCCCGCGGTGCCGAGGTGCCGGCGTCGTTCTACTCGGACCCGCTGATGTACCAGGCCACCAGCGCCGGCTTCCTTGGCCCGCGCGATCCGGTCGTAGTGCCCAGCGAGGAATACGGCATCGACCTTGAGGCTGAGGTCGTGGTCATCACCGATGACGTACCGATGGCGCCCTCCGCGGAAGCCGCATCAAGCCACATCCAGCTCGTGGGCCTGGTCAACGATGTGTCGCTCCGTGGCCTCATCCCGGCCGAGCTGGCCAAGGGCTTCGGCTTCCTGCAGTCCAAGCCGCGCTCCGCACTCTCGCCGGTGTTCGTGACACCGGATGAACTGGGCGATGCCTGGGAAGGCGACAAGCTGCACCTGCCGATGCGCACGTGGATCAACAGCCACTGGTTCGGCGAAGCCGAGTGCGGCGTCGATATGCAGTTCAACTTCGCGCAGCTGGTGGCCCACGCGGCGAAGACGCGCCCGCTCACCGCAGGCACGATCGTCGGTTCGGGCACGATCGCCAACGAAGACACCAGCAAGGGCGCCTCGTGCCTCGCCGAGCAGCGCACGGTGGAAACCCTGCGCGACGGAAAGCCGGCCACGCCGTTCCTGAAGTTCGGCGATAGCGTGCGCATCGACGTGACCGATAAGGCGGGCAAGTCGATCTTCGGTTCGATCGAGCAGATGATCCAGAAGGCGTAACCCGGATCGCGATGACGATCGCTGTCGCCGTCGCTGTAGGAGCGCACCCTGTGCGCGACAGCTCTCGCGACGATGTCGCAGGCCCTGTGGCGTTGAGGCGAAAGGCGTCGCGCACAGGGTGCGCTCCTACAAAAAAACCCGCGCTGCGAGGCGCGGGCTTTTTTTAGGTCAGGAACGGAGCGCTGCTTACTTGGCAGCCATCAGCGCCTTGGCCATGTCGAGCATGCGGTTGGAGAAGCCCCACTCGTTGTCGTACCACGAGAGGACCTTCACCAGCGTGCCGCCCATGACGCGGGTCTGCGTCGCGTCGTAGATCGACGAGTGCGGGTTGTGGTTGAAGTCGATCGACACCAGCGGCTTGGTGTTCACGCCCAGGATGCCCTTCAGCTTGCCGTTGGCGGCTTCGTTGATGGCGGCGTCGATCTCTTCCTTGGTCGTCTCACGCGCGGCGGTGAAGGTCAGGTCGACCACCGACACGTTGATGGTCGGCACGCGCATGGCGAAACCATCGAGCTTGCCGTTGAGCTCCGGCAGCACCAGGCCCACCGCGGCGGCGGCGCCGGTCTTGGTCGGGATCTGGCTGTGCGTGGCGCTACGGGCGCGGCGCAGGTCGGAGTGGTAGACGTCCGTCAGCACCTGGTCGTTCGTGTAGGCGTGGATCGTGGTCATCAGGCCGTGCACGATGCCGACCTTCTCGTGGAGCACCTTGGCCAGCGGCGCCAGGCAGTTGGTGGTGCACGAGGCGTTCGAGATGACCTGCAGGCCGGCGTGCAGCTTGTCATCGTTCACGCCGATGACGAAGGTGCCGTCCACGTCCTTGTCGCCCGGGGCCGAGATGATCACCTTCTTGGCGCCGGCGGTGATGTGCGCGCTGGCCTTGGCCTTGGAGGTGAAGAAGCCGGTGCACTCAAGCACCACGTCCACGCCCAGCTCGCCCCAGGGCAGCTTCGACGGGTCGCGCTCGGCGCAGACCTTGATGCGGTCGCCGTTGACGATCAGGTCGCCACCGTCCACCGAGACCTCGCCCGGGAAGCGGCCGTGGGCCGTGTCGTACTGGGTCAGGTGCGCGTTGGTCTCGGCATCGCCGAGATCGTTGACCGCGACGATCTGGATATCCTGGCCATTCTTCTTCGATTCGTAGAGCGAACGCAGCACGTTGCGACCGATACGACCGTAACCGTTGATGGCGACCTTGATGGTCATTGCAAACCTCCGGGTGGATAGGGCGGATGAAGCCAATGCAAGTGGCACAAACCCGCATCATAGCGGAACACCCGCAGAGGGTGCCGCCCAAAACGGGCGCCGCGCCGGGCTGGGACGATTCGCCACGGAATGGGCCGACGCGAGCCAGCTTTGCGCCCCGAAGCGAGGAGCCGGGGTGTTGGATCGACCGTCCGGCGGGGCTGCCTGGGGAATCGCAGGATGTTGCGTCGCAGCGATATTGTCATTCGTGCCTCAGCCCGGGTGTGGCACACTTGGCCGTTCGCCCGCGACGGAAACGTTTACTGCCCCATGAAGACGCACCATAAGCGCCGCACCATCGCCACCCTGCTGGCCCTTGTCCTTCCCACCGTTGCCGGCACCGCCGCTGCCTGGGGCGATATTGGCCACCGCATCGTCGCCCAACTGGCCTGGAACCAGCTGGATCCCTCGGCCAAGGCCGAGGTCGAGCGCCTGCTGAAGGCCGACGGGGACGATTCGCTTCCCGATATCGCCAGCTGGCCCGACCGCCTGCGCGATAACCCGGAGACCAGGGAGCTGGGCAAGGCGACCAGCATGCTCCACTACGCTGATTTCCACGACCCGAAGTGCCATTACGACCCGCCGGTCGATTGCGCCGATGGCAAGTGCGTGGTTGGCGGCCTGGAAAAGTACGTCGCCATCCTGGGCGACCGCCACAAATCCAATGCCGAGCGCGCCGAAGCCCTGAAGTTCGTCGTCCACTTCGTGGGTGACGTGCACCAGCCGCTCCATGCCGGCAACCGCGACGACAAGGGCGGCAACGAGTACCAGGTCCAGTTCGATGGCAAGGGCACGAACCTGCACAGCGTGTGGGATTCGAAGCTGCTCTACACCCGCGACCTGAAATGGGATGCCTACGCCGACCGCCTTGCCGCCGAAGGCCCGGTGAAGCTGCCCAAGCCCATCGCCCCGCTGGATAACCCCTACGCCCAGTGGGCCGAGGAATCCTGCCAGGTGGTGGCGCAGCCGGGCTTCTACCCCGATAGCCACAAGATCGACGACGCCTACGTGGCGAAGAACCTCCCGGTCGCCGAACTGCGCCTGCGCGAAGCGGGCAAGCGCCTGGCCGACCTGCTGAACAAGACGCTGGACTAACCCCCCAGCGCACGCCCTCATTCGAGAACACAGACACAAGGTAAAGACAGATGACCGATACCCAGGTACGCCGCACCAAGATCGTTGCCACCCTCGGCCCCGCCACCGATGTGCCGGGCATGCTCGAGAAGATCCTGGAGGAGGGCGTGGATATCGTTCGCCTGAACCTGTCGCACGGCACCCCGGATGACCACCGCGCCCGCGCCAATGCCGTCCGCGCCGCCGCGGATGCCGTTGGCCGCGAAGTCGGCATCCTGGCCGACCTGCAGGGCCCGAAGATCCGCATCGAAAAGTTCGCGGACGGCCCGATCGACCTGCTGCCCGGCGACAGCTTCGTGCTCGATTGCCGCCCGGATGCACCGGCCGGTGACCAGACCCGCGTGGGCGTCAGCTACTACGACCTGCCCAAGGATGTGGTCGCGGGTGACGTGCTGCTGCTCGATGATGGCCTTGTCGCGCTTGCCGTGCTCGACGTCGTCGGTTCGGAAATCCATACGCGCGTCGTCATCGGCGGCCGTCTTTCGAACCGCAAGGGCCTGAACCGCCAGGGTGGCGGTCTCTCCGTATCGGCGCTGTCCGACAAGGATCGCAACGACATCAAGCTGGCCGCCGAGATGGGCGCCGACTTCCTTGCCGTGTCCTTCGTCCGCTCGGCGGCCGACCTGCACGAAGCCCGCCGTCTTCTGCGCGAAGCGGGTGGCGATGCCGCCATCGTGTCGAAGATCGAGCGCGCCGACGCGATCCCGGTCCTCGGCGAAATCATCGATGCGTCCGACGTGGTGATGGTGGCCCGCGGTGACCTGGGCGTGGAAATCGGCGATGCCGAGCTGCCGGGCCTGCAGAAGAAGATCATCCGCGAATCGGTCATGCGTAACCGCTCGGTGATCACCGCCACGCAGATGCTGCAGTCGATGGTGCGTGCGCCGATCCCGACCCGCGCGGAAGTGCTCGACGTCGCGAACGCCGTCATCGACGGTACCGATGCCGTGATGCTCTCGGAAGAAAGCGCCGCCGGTGCCCACCCGGACAAGGCCGTGGCCGCCATGCGCCGCATCTGCCTCGGCGCCGAGCGCCAGTTCGAGCCGCGCGACGACCTGCGCCCGGGCACGCACTCGCTGGATCGTTCGGACCAGGCCATCGCGCTGGCCGCCATGCTGTTGGCTTCGCAGGTGGGCGTCCGTGCCATCGTGTCGCTGACCGAATCCGGCGCCACCGCCCAGTGGCTGTCGCGCTACCGCTTCGCCGTGCCCATCTATGCCATGTCGCCGTCGGGCGCCGCCCGCCGCCGCATGCTCATGCTGCGCGACGTGCAGCCGGTGGCCTTCGAAACCGGCAAGCTCGATCCGGCCCACACCGCCCGCGCGGCGCTCCAGCACCTGTTCGCGCTGGGCAAGCTCGGCAAGGGCGATCGCGTGATCCTGACCCACGGCGACCACATCGGCAGCCACGGCGGCACCAACACGCTGAAGTTGCTGGTGATCGGCGACGACGGCATCGCGGATAGCCTGCGCGATCTGTAATAGAACGACTGGCAATAAAAAAGGGCCTGCACACCGCAGGCCCTTTTTTTATGTCCGTCGCTCCTACAGGTTCGGGACTAGGGCCGAACCAGGCTGCGGCCGCGGCCGATGCCGTAATAGGCCAGGCCGGCTTCTTCCACCGTAGCGGGGTCGTACAGGTTACGGCCGTCGAAAATCACTGGTGTGCCCAGCAGCGCCTTCACGCGCGCAAAATCCGGCGCACGGAACGCCTTCCACTCGGTGACGATCGCCAGCGCATCGGCGCCCTCGAGCGCTTCGAAGGGACGGCCCACCAGCGCAAGGTCAGGGCGGTCGCCATAAATACGATGGGTCTCTTCCGCCGCCTCCGGATCGAAGGCGCGGACTTTTGCACCGGCCTCCCAAAGCTGCTCCATCAGACGCCGGCTGGATGCCTCGCGCATGTCATCGGTATTCGGCTTGAATGCCAGGCCCCACAGCGCGATGGTGCGACCCTTCAGCTGGCCATCGAAATGCCGGGAAATCAGCGCGAACAGGCGCGATTTCTGCGCGTCGTTCACGGCTTCGACCGAGTTCAGCAGCTTCGCGTCATAACCCACGGCATGGGCTGTGCGCGCCAACGCCTGCACATCCTTCGGGAAGCACGAGCCGCCGTAGCCCGCGCCCGGGTAGATGAAGTGGTAGCCGATGCGCGGATCCGCACCGATGCCCTGGCGTACCAGTTCCACATCCGCGCCCACGTGCTCGGCGATGTTGGCGATCTCGTTCATGAAGCTGATCTTGGTCGCCAGCATGGCGTTCGCGGCGTACTTGGTCAGTTCGGCGGAGCGCTCATCCATCACCACCATGCGATCGTGGTTGCGGTTGAACGGGGCGTAGAGCTTGCGCAGCACGCCGATCGCGCGCTGGCTCGAGGCGCCGACGATGATGCGGTCGGGGCGCATGCAGTCCTCGACGGCATCGCCTTCCTTCAGGAATTCGGGATTGGAAACGACGTCGAACGGCACATCGATGCCACGTGCCGCCAGGCGCTCGGCCACGGCGGCACGCACGCGGTCGGCGGTGCCGACGGGAACCGTCGATTTGTTGACCACTACGGTGTAGCGGTCGATGTGATCGCCGATCGTGCGTGCCACCGCGAGCACGTACTTCAGGTCGGCGCTGCCATCCTCGTCCGGCGGGGTGCCGACGGCGATGAATACCAGGTCGCCATGGCCGACGGCAGGCGCCGCATCGGTCGTGAAATCCAGCCGGCCTTCGGCATGGTTGCGCAGCACCATGGGCTCCAGGCCCGGCTCGTAAATGGGGATCTCGCCCTGCTTCAGCCGTTCCACCTTGCCCGCGTCCACATCGACACACACCACGTGGTTACCCATCTCCGCGAGGCAGGTGCCGGTGACGAGGCCAACGTACCCGGTGCCGAAGATCGTGACTTTCATGGAGGTCCTTAGTGCGGTTCGGCGGGGGCGCCGTAGCCGCCGATTGTAGTCCCCCGGCCGGGGCGAGCAAACGCGGCGCGACGCCGCGACGCCCCTGTTCCGATACGGCACGAATCCACACGCCCTGAATGCCATAGGGAGTTAAACTCACAGCCCTGGCAAACCAACGAGGGCGTCATGATCCGCACATCCTTCCACGCCGGCGCTATCGCCGCCGCCGTCCTCCTCCTCGCCGCCGGCCCCGCCGCGGCCCAGAACACCCGCAAGGTCGCCCCTGAGCGCCTGCCGGCGTACTGGACCCTGACCAATACCCAGGTCAACGCCGACGTGCCGAACACGGGCAAGAACCTCGACCAGCCCGGCTGCGTCGCGGTGACCTACATGATCGGCTCCAACGGCCTGCCGCAGAACGTCGTGGCGGCCAAAACCATTCCGGCCGGCGATCTCGCCCAGGTCGGCGTGAGCATCGTGAAGGACTTCAAATACGCCCCGTCGGGCGTCAACCGCGCCGCCGAGCCGGTGCTGACGTACTACGTCGTCGGCTTCAATATGCCGGAAGATCCCGCTAAAAAGGCCGCGATCTACAAGCAGTGCGCACTGCCGGGCTACCAGACCACTTGATCGGCTGACCGCGCCGCACAACGGCTTTCGCGGGCTATACCCCTATACTCCGCCGGTTTTCGCACTAGCCCCGCCCACGTAGCGGGGCAATACCACTACTTCCATTGGAGTTCCCATGAGCATCGAAGACCTCGAACAGATCGCGCAGGCGATGGTCGCCCCGGGTAAGGGCATCATCGCCGTCGACGAATCGGCCACGACCATCAAGAAGCGCATCGAGGCCGTGGGCCTGGAGAACAACGAGGAAAACCGCCGCAAGTACCGCCAGCTGCTGCTGACGGCACCGGGCCTGGGCCAGTACATCTCCGGCGCCATCCTGTTCGACGAAACCATCCGCCAGAAGACCGACGATGGCCGCAGCATGGTCGAGGCCATGAACGCCGCCGGCATCATCCCGGGCATCAAGGTGGACAAGGGTACGCACCCGCTGGCCGGTTTTCCCGATGAAGTCGTGACCGAAGGCCTCGACGGCCTGCGCGAGCGCCTGCAGGAATACGCCAAGCTCGGCGCGAAGTTCGCCAAGTGGCGCGCGGTGATCAAGATCACCGACGACACGCCGACCTCTGCGGCGGTGGAAGCCAACACGCATGCGCTGGCCCGCTACGCCGCGCTCTGCCAGGAAGCGGGCCTCGTCCCGATGGTCGAGCCGGAAATCCTGATGGACGATCCGTCGAGCGTGCAGGATCTGGACACCAGCTTCGCGGTCCATAAGGAAGTGCTGCAGAGCCTGTTCGGCCAGCTCGAGCTCAACAACGTCGAACTCAAGGCCCTCATCCTGAAGGTCAGCATGGTCATCCCGGGCAAGTTCGCCCCGAAGGAAGACCAGGCCGACGCGGAAGACATCGCCAACGCCACGGTCTCGGTGTTCCAGTACGCCGTGCCCGCCGCTGTCGCCGGTATCGTGTTCCTCTCCGGTGGCCAGGGTGACCAGCAGGCTACCGAGAACCTCAACGAGATCAACAAGCTCGGCCCGCACCCGTGGCCGATCAGCTTCTCGTACGGCCGCGCCCTGGTGTCCGCCGCCCTCGAAACCTGGGCCAAGGACCAGAAGGCCAACTACGACGCCGCCCAGAAGACGGTCGTCGAGCGCGCCAAGGAAAACAGCGAAGCCGCCAAGGGCACCTGGAAGAAGCGCTAATCCACGCCGCGCGCTTCCCGCACCGCGGGAGCGCGCTGTAGGAGCGCGCTTGCGCGCGATTGCCTGCAAAGTGGGGAAGCGCCAGACGCCGGTCACCGAAATAAGCTCAAAGAGCCACCCACCGGGCCCCTTCCTAGGGGCCCGGTGCGTTTCCGGCACACAAAGATGTGCCGCATGCCGGATTTTCATTTACTGAGGCTTGCACGGGGACTCGATCGCGAGGTCTCATGGCGGGTGCGTGCCGTTGGGGGCCACGCGAGGGCAGATCATGAAGTACCGCAAGGTTTTATTAGTGGGCGGCTGCGTGGCCATGGCGGCACTAGCCTGGGGTGTAGCTCGGGACCACGGTGTCAGCCCCGGTACGGTGCACGTCTCGCGCGACGCCTCACGAGCGGGCGCGGCCCTACCCGAAACGGCGGTGACATCGACGCCGTTGCCCGCTCATGTAGCGCGCTACGGTGTTCCCGCCGTTGCCGCGACGGCGGGGGCGCCCACCACTGATGGCGAGCTCTTCAGCTACTCCTCGACGGAGGCACCGCGCCGGGAAGGGGCATACACCTACTATCCCATCGATATAAGTGTCGACGATGCCCTGGCATCGGCCCTTTCAGGTCATCTCACGCTGACGGCACCCGACGGGACGCGCATTGCGCTGGCCTACGATCGCCATATCAATCAGGGTGATGGCAATTGGACATGGCTGGGCCGCAAACAGGGCGGCGATGTTGGCCAGGACGCAGTGATTACCTTCGGTCCCGACGCCGTGGCAGGTACGTTGCCCTCGGTAAACGGGCAGTTGTTGCAGATCACGACGATCGGTGGCCGGACTTACATGGCATCGGCAGCACTCAGCCAATTGCAGCGTGGGATTCGCGCGGGCGGCGATACCGTGGTTCGCTCGGCCGACGGCTCGGTTACGGCGTACACGCCGGAAGGCACGATCACAGCTTCCGCAGCGGCAGCTACCGGCGCCACTGTGGACGTGCTGGCTGCCTTCAGCAGCGGCTATGCGACGTACAGAGGCAGTGCTTCCGCAGCGACTACGGCAATCACGAACCTTGTCGCCGTGGCAAACCGGGCGCTGACAAATACGAACATCACGAATATCTCGTTCCGTCTGGTCGGGACCATGCAGGTCGACTATGCGGATAACTCAGACAACGGTACGGCGCTGACCGATCTGGCAAGCGGTGCGGCGTTCGCCGCCGTCCGCAATGCGCGCGGCACGTACGGCGCGGACCTTGTCTCGTTCATCCGCCGCTACGTGCCCGGTCAGAATGGGTGCGGGCTTGCCTACATCCCGCAGCAGCCCTACGCATCCACCGGCCCGAACCAGACCTGGTCGGTTGTGGGTGATGGTATGTATGACCTGGGCAACGGCTCGTATTCGTATTGCCCCGACACGTCGATGGCCCACGAGATGGGTCATAACCTGGGTGCACAGCACAACAAACAGCAAAGCCCGACGGGTGGCCTCTACACCTACTCCTACGGATATCGGAACGATAGCGCGGCCTTTTACGACATCATGGCGTACGGCTTGGCGGGCCAGGAAGATGAGCTGGTCTACTCTTCGCCGGGCGTCTCCATTTGCAAAAGCCTGCCTTGCGGCGTAGCGAACGACGCCGATGTTGCACGTACGTTTCGTGAAACCATGTTCCTGGCATCGGCTTTCAGGGCATCGACTGCGCTTCCGAACGGTGCACAGCCTGGCCAGCTCATACTCGCCAACGGTCTGGGACGCTGCGTGGATGCGGCCGACGGTGGGGTGTCGAACGGCACGCCGATCCAGATGTGGGCTTGCAACGGCCTGCGTCAGCAGCAGTGGGGCGAAAACTCGCCAACCGCTGCGCTACAGAACAAGGATACGTCACTAGCGCTGGATGCCGTCGGATATGGGACAGCCAACGGCACGCCGCTGCAGCTTTATTCGGCTTCAGGTGCAACCAACCAGGCTTGGCTGTTTACGAATACTGCGGTCGTGGCCAATGGCGGCCGTGTGCTTGATGGCGTGGGTTTCGGAACGGGCAACGGCACACTCATTCAGCTGTGGGACGATAGCAGGTCCGTGAACCAGCGATGGACCTTTGATCCGCGTTCTGGGCGAATCACTAATTCGGCAGGCCGATGCCTGGACGTGCAGAACTTCAGTGCTGTCAACGGCACACCGGTTCAGATATGGGATTGCACCGGCGCCGCAAATCAGACATTCAAACTGTCCGCTGGCGGCACATTCATCGGCTATGGCGGCAACTGCCTTGAAGCGGCGAATGGCGGGCAGGGCAACGGTACGCAGGTGCGCATGTGGGCCTGTAATGGTGGTGCCCATCAGAAATGGCGTTTGCGCGGCGAGGTACGTGGCGTTGGCAGCAATCTCTGTCTGGATGACCCCGCGGGTGGGACATCGAATGGCGCGCGTACCCAGCTTTGGCAATGCCTTGGGAACGATCACCAGCGTTGGGAGTTCCAGCCCAACTAACCAGTAAAAAGCCGGACGCCTCACGGCGCCCGGCTTTTTCGTTGCTACATTTTACGGGCGGAATAGGCATCACCGCCTTGTAGGCTTATCGCGTGCAAGCACGCTCCTACATTGCCCTGATTAGAACCGGTATTCAACCGAGACCGAGGTCATGTTGGTCGACAGGTCCAGCTGATCCTTCTTCGCATCGTAGTGGTCGTAGTTCAGGCCGAGGCTCCAGTTGTTCGTGAAGTCGTAGCCCACGCCCACACCGGCGTACCAGCTGGTCTTGTCCAGGCTGGTGCGGGTGATGTCATCGTTGCTGGTGCCGTGGCCCTTCCATGCGTACAGGCCACCGCGTGCGCTGATGTACCACTGCGGATCGATGTTGAACTTGCCGTTCACGCCAGCGGTCCAACCATGAAGCTCGGACTTGCGGCGATCCACCACGCGGTCGTTGTTGAAGAAATTCTTGGCGTGGATGTTACCCAGGTCGTTGTAGCCGACCTCAACACCCAGCGCGGCCCACGGGGTCACGCCCCAGCGGTAACCACCGTTGAGCGCGTAGCCGGTGTCATGACCGTCGTACTTGCCCTTGTCGACCGAAGTACGGCCAACGTTGCCATTCACGAACCAGCCTGCGGCCGGGTTCACGTCCTGCGCAAAGGCCGGGGCGGCAACGACGCCAGCGGCAACCAGGGCAAGGGCGATAAGGGTCTTCTTCATGGTGGAACTCTCCTGCTTTTTATTTTTGTGGCCCAGGCCGCATGGGGGGATCGGCCTTGAGCTCCGCACGGCGGGGATGTCGTGCTCACGGACTTAGATAGGGCCCCTCGGGATAGATTCAATACCGCTTAGTTCAGTATTAAGCCCGAGTTAAGTCTCGGCACCTGGGGTGCCGAGACTTAGCCGTTGAAGGAGGGGCTTTGTGTAGGAGCCCACCCTGTGGGCGATGCTCTTTGCCTCGCGGAGGCAGGGCCTGTTGCGTCGGGGCGAGAAGATGTCGCCCACAGGGTGGGCTCCTACGGGGGCGCTTGCTTAGAAGCGGTACTCACCCGCCAGCGACAGCAGGCCGGTGGAGCGCTTCAGGTCCGGCTGCGTCGCGCCGGTGGTGTTGTCGACCAGCTTGCCGGCGTTGGCGTGGAAGTAGTCGTAGCTCACGCCGACACCAAAGTGCTCGTTGATATCCCAGCCGGTGCCGATGCCGGCGTACCAGCTGCCACGGTTCGGGCGGCCGCCGCTCGACAGGCCAAGGTCCTGGCCCAGCGAGTTGTTGTAGTTGTGGCTGTTGTCGTTGGAGCGGAAGTAACCGCCGTGCATGGTGATGTACCACTGCGGCACGAGGTTGAGCTTCATGTTCGCGCCAAGCATCCAGCCGCGCAGCGCATCACGCTCGCTCTTCTGGTCCACATCCTGGCCCGATTCGAAAACGTTCTTGACCCGGTAGTTGCCGAGGTCGGTGTAGCCGGCTTCAAGGCCCAGGCCCAGGTCGGGACCTACTTTCCAGCGGTAGCCGCCGAGTACGCCATAACCGGTGCGACGGCCCTTTTCGCCGTGCAGGAAGTTGAAACCGCTGGTATCGCTGCCGAAGCCGCCGGTGTCGCTGCCGTTGGTACGGCCCACGTTGGCGCCAATGAACCAGTTACCGCTGCCCACCGACTGGCTCGGCTGGTAGTTGCCGGAGACCGCGGTGTTGTCCTGTGCGAAGGCCGGAATGGCCATAAACGAGGCGCAAGAAACTGCAAGGGCAAGAGCTGCCTTTTTCATGGGAGTGTTCCTCTTATTTTCGGGGCGGCCACCGACCGGTGGGGGTGGGGGAAGGTCGGTGGCCGTGGTCGATTAGAGCGACCTCAACCTGAAGAGATTCAAAAATCGGGGTCAAAAGATTAAGCCGGGGTTAACTTCCCGGACGCGGCATGAATGTCCACGACAACGTGATACGCGATCAGCGACAATGGGCGCTTTCACTGCCCTCTGAATTGGAGAACGCCGATGACGACACGCCGCGAACGCGCCAATGCGATCCGCGCCCTGGCCATGGATGCCGTGCAAGCTGCGAACTCGGGCCACCCGGGCATGCCCATGGGCATGGCCGATATCGCTGAGGTGCTGTGGGGTGATTTCCTCCACCACAATCCGGCCAACCCGCATTGGCCGAACCGCGATCGTTTCATCCTCTCCAACGGCCACGGCTCGATGCTGCAGTACGCACTGCTGCACCTGACCGGTTACAACCTGCCGATCGAAGACATCAAGAATTTCCGCCAGCTCGACCACCACACCGCGGGCCATCCGGAATTCGGCCACACCCCGGGCGTCGAGACCACCACCGGCCCGCTAGGCCAGGGCCTGGCCAATGCCGTGGGCTTCGCCATCGCTGAAGAAGTGCTCGCCGCACGCTTCAACCGCCCCGGCCACGACATCGTCAACCACCACACCTACGTGTTCGTGGGCGATGGCTGCCTCATGGAAGGCATCTCGCACGAAGTGTCGTCGCTCGCCGGCACGCTGAAGCTCGGCAAGCTTGTCGCCATTTACGATGACAACGGCATCTCGATCGACGGTGAAGTGCACGACTGGTTCACTGACGACACCGCCGAGCGCTTCCGCGCCTACGGCTGGAACGTGGTGGTCGGCACCGACGGCAAGCCCGTCGACGGCCACGACCCGGAAGCGATCAAGACAGCCATCGCCTCGGCCACGTCGCAGAGCGAGAAGCCGAGCCTGGTGATCTGCAAGACCATCATTGGCTTCGGCTCGCCGAACAAGGAAGGCAAAGAAGAGTCCCACGGCGCCGCTCTGGGCGTGGAAGAGATCAAGCTCACCCGTGAGCGTCTGGGCTGGAACTACCCGGCTTTCGTGATCCCGGAAGAGATCTACAGCTCGTGGAACGCGAAGGATGCCGGCACCAAGGCCGAGAAGGCCTGGAACGACAAGTTCGATGCGTACGCGAAGGAGTTCCCGGAACTCGCCGCCGAACTGAAGCGCCGCCTCTCGGGCGAACTGCCGGCTAACTGGAAGGACGGCGCCGCCGCCTTCATCAAGAAGCTGCAGGCCGACGGCCCGGTCGTCGCTTCGCGTAAGGCCTCGCAGATGTCGCTCGATGCGTTCGGCCCGCTGCTGCCGGAACTGATCGGTGGCTCGGCTGACCTTGCGCCGTCGAACCTCACCATCTGGAAGGGTTCCAAGAACATCGCCACTGGCGGTGCCGAAGGCAACTACATCCACTACGGCGTGCGCGAGTTCGGCATGTCGGCCATCTCGAACGGCATTGCGCTGCACGGTGGCTTCATCCCGTACGACGCGACGTTCCTGGTGTTCTCCGATTACGCCCGCAACGCGGTGCGCATGTCGTGCCTGATTCCGGCCCATGCGATCCACGTGTACACGCACGATTCGATCGGCCTGGGCGAAGATGGCCCGACGCATCAGCCGGTCGAGCACCTGGCCTCGCTGCGTCTTATCCCGAACAACCGCGTGTGGCGCCCGGCCGATGCCGTGGAATCCGCCGTGTCGTGGAAGAAGGCGATCGAGCGCGCGGGCAACCCGTCGGTGCTGATCTTCTCGCGCCAGAACCTCGAACATAACCCGCGTACCGACGAGCAGCTCGCCAACATCGAGAAGGGCGGCTACGTCCTGTTCGAGCCGGCCGAGAAGTTCAAGGCGATCATCATTGCCACCGGTTCGGAAGTGGGCCTCGCAGTGGAAGCGGCCAAGGCGCTGGGCGACCAGGGCACCCCGACCCGCGTGGTCTCCATGCCCTGCACGGAAGAGTTCGATGCTCAGTCGCCGGAATACCGCGAAGGCGTGCTGCCGTCGTGGTGCCGCGCCCGCGTGGCGGTCGAAGCCGCTGCCGTGGACTTCTGGTACAAGTACGTCGGCATCGACGGCAAGATCATCGGCATGACCACCTTCGGTGCGTCGGCGCCGATCAAGGTGCTCTACGAGCACTTTGGCATCACCAGCCATGCGGTGATTGATGCGGTTAAGGCGGTTGTGAAGTAACGCTCAGCTCACGTGTTAAAGCAGAAGGCCCCAAGGTTTTGCCTTGGGGCCTTCTGCTTTAGGGATGTGTTGAATTGAAACGATCTGCGGCGGCGGCTGAGTTTTCTCAGCGAGCCGAGGCAGAACGATCTTCGGCGGGGCGAGGTGCGCGTTTCATCCCAATGCGCGAAGCTTTCTCCCTTGCCTGCGCCTGGCGGCGGCGTATCGCCGGGCTGTCCGCAGCAGGCGACTGCCAGTCGAGCTTTGCCCGCCGGGTGAGCATCTGTTCCACGATCGGTTCGGCGCGCTTGTCGCGCGGCTTCCATTTGCGCGCGTTGATCACGACGGCGGTGCCCCAGGCGGTGAGGCCGAAGACGCGGTGGCGGCCGCGCGTGGGGGTGGACCAGATCGGGGGGCCGACTTCTTGCGTAAGTTCATCGTGGGGGTGTCTTCCTTGGCACCGGGATTGGTGTGCGAGAAGCCTAATGATCGCGAGGGAAAGGGCTTAGAGGGGCCGGTCGCCGCGTGGCGTCAGGCATGCCACTTGCCTGGCGTAGGGGAAATCCTAAATCTGTGTGGTTGCCTGCGCAGAATGTAACCAGCGCAAGCTAAGTGATTGCCCTGAAAGGGTGCTTCGGAGTTGTCCACACCCTTATGCAGCGCGTATCCACATGGGGTGTGGATAAACGCCGTAGGGGCCCGTTACCCCTCTGCTACCCTTGCGTTTTTCAAGGATGGCCCCGGTTCGATGACAGCCCCGCAGCGCGAAAAGCACGCCTACTTCCCGTACATCGATGGGTTGCGGGCCATCGCCGTCCTTTCCGTGCTGGCCTATCACCTCAACGGTGCGCTTCTGCCTGGCGGCTTCGCAGGCGTCGACGTGTTCTTCGTCATTTCGGGATTCGTGGTCAGCGCATCGGTGGGGCGTCGCAAGGGCGGCCCGCTGCATCAGTTCTATCTGTACTTCCTGTCACGGCGTTTCCAGCGCATTGCGCCGGCCTTACTGGTTTGCCTGCTCGTGACCTGCCTGGCGGCTACGCTGTTTATCCCTGATGCGTGGCTGAGCGAGAACAGCCAGCAGACGGCGCGCTATGCGTTCTTTGGCTTCAGTAACCTGATCTTGGCGAGGAACGCGAACAGCTATTTCTCACCCACGGCTGAGTACAACCCCTACACGCACACGTGGTCGCTTGGCGTGGAGGAACAGTTCTACCTGCTGTTCCCGCTGCTGTTCTGGGCGTGGACGCTCGGTGGCCGATGGCGCCGCGTATCCACGGGCCTCATCGCGCTGGCGGCCGTGGTGTCGCTTGCGTATGCCTTCCGTGCCCAGGCTGTTGACCCGCTTGCCGCGTTCTACCTCTTGCCAGCTCGATTGTGGGAGTTGGGCGCAGGCGTGCTTCTTTACCAGGGCATGGCGTATGCCGGCAGCCGTTTCGATTACCAGGACACCCAGCACCACGACTGGCGACGGACAGGGCTCGCTTTCGTAGGCGTGGCGCTCATCGCCTACAGCCTTGTCACGGCTACCGTCCCGCGGTTTCCCATTCCCGATGCCTTTGCCGCTGTAGCCGGCACGTTGCTGGTGCTCGCTGCCCTTCATCAGCAGCCCGTCGCATCGCCGCTCGTCCGGGTGCTTACATGGCGGCCGGTCAGGGCGATCGGTGCCGTGTCGTACTCACTTTATCTTTGGCACTGGCCCGTGGTGGTGCTGTTCCGCTGGACGATCGGCCTTGACCAGCCGCTGCACCAGGCGCTGGCCGTGGCGATCTCGCTGGCCCTGGCTGCCTTGTCGTGGCGCTTCGTCGAAAACCCGATTCGCGGCTCCACGCGCTTGCGTAACCTCCCGCGCATTGCCGTGGTTGCCTGCGGGTTGCTTGCGCTGTATGCCGGGCTGCACGCCTTTCGAGCCATCGACCGTAAGCAACCGGAGTGGTCCCTGAGCACGGTGGCGCGGCATGCCGATGACTGGTACCCGTCAAAGCTGCCTGCTCGCAGTGCGCCGCCACCGTGTGGGGTGGGCGCGCCTGCGGTTAGTGCCGTAGGGGAGGGTGTTCGTATCGAATACGTGCGAGCGGCATGTGATCGGCCGGTGACCGCGCCGCACGTCTACGCGGTGGGTGATTCGCATGCCATGGCGTTTGGCTCGTTGTTTGCGGATTACGTACGCGACACGGGCGCGCCGGTGACCCTTTACAACAACGCGGGCTGTGCGTTCCTTAGCTTCCGTGAAGGTGCTGAATCGACACCACGCTGCGAGGCGAGTATCGCCGTGGTGCTGGCGGACATGGTGCCCCGACTGAAGGCGGGTGACGTCGTATTTCTGCCGTCGTTGCGTATGCCGCGCCTTGTCGACCAGTGGGCGCGCTACCCCCGGGACGAGGTTGAGAAGGCGTGGTTTTCTGCCGACGCCACCGCGTTTCGTCAGCACGATTCGGCGCAGGCTCGTGCTCTGCTCACGCGGATGACGGCAAATGGTGCATCGGTGGTGATCGAGGCACCCAATCTGCTGCTGAATGCTCCGCTTTATCGTTGCGCCGATCCGTGGACGCGCACGAATCCCATATGCCGTGCAGGCGCAGCGGTCGATCGCGAGCAGTTGGAGCGTCTGCGGGAGCCCGTACTCGCGACGATCAAGTCGGCAGAAGTGGGTATCCCCACCGCCAGCGTCTTTGATCCATTCCCCATCCTCTGCCCGCAAGGCGCCACATGCGATGGCTACATGGATGGTAAGCCTCTGTTTTTCGATGGCGACCATGTCAGTGCCGCCGGCAATCGGTTGCTGCTGGCGCCGTTTACGGAAGCCGTGCGCAAGGCCGTCGCACCGAATGGGCAGGGAATAACCAGCGAGAGATAAGTAGCTGCGTCATAAGGACGGTTGTGACTTATCCACACCCTTATGCAGGGCGTATCCACATTCCGTGTGGATACGCCCTGGTTGTTGCGTCAGGCCAAGCCGAGAAGGTCGCCCGGCTTTTCCACGATGGTCCACGCACCGGCCTGCTCGAGCTCGGCGCGATCGCCGAAGCCCCACAGCACGCCTACGCCACGCACCTGGTTGGCGACGGCGCCTTCCATGTCATAGCGGCGGTCGCCGATCATGAAGGTGTCGCCCTCGGGGTGAGCGAAGTCAGCCAGGGCAGCGGCGACCATCGCCGCCTTTTCGCTGTGGGCGCTTTCCGGGCCGGGCGCATAGACGCGATCGAACGCCTTGCCGAAGGGCAGGTGCTCAATGATGCGCTCGGCGTGGGAGCGGGTCTTGCTGGTGACTACGGCTAGCCGATCACCACGGGCGGCGAGGGCGGCGATGGCTTCCGGGATGCCCTCGTACACCTGGTGCTCGGACCAGCCGATCTCGTGGAAGCGTTCGGTGTAGGCGGCAACGGCAGCCTCGACACGCTCGACATCGCCGTTGAGCACTTCGCCAAAGCTCACGCGCAGCGGCGGGCCGATCCACGAGCGCATCGTGGCATGGTCGGGCGCTTCCGCGCCGACAGCCGCCATGGAGTGGCGGATGCCGGCGAAGATGCCGACCTCGGAGTCAATGATCGTGCCATCAAGGTCGAAGAGGAAAAGCATTACTTCGTGTCCGCCCGTGCCTTGAGTGCCGCTACGGCCGGCAGTTCCTTGCCTTCGAGGAATTCGAGGAACGCGCCGCCACCGGTGGAGATGTACGACACGCCATCTTCGATACCGTACTTGTCGACGGCGGCCAGGGTGTCGCCGCCACCGGCGATCGAGAAGCCCTTCGATGCCGCGATAGCGCGGGCCAACGTCTCCGTACCCTTGCCGAATGCATCGAACTCGAAGACGCCGACCGGGCCGTTCCACACCACGGTACCGGCCTTGGCGATCAGCTCGGCATAGCGCTTGGCCGTATCCGGGCCGATGTCGAGGATCATGTCGTCGTCGCCCACCTGGTCCACCGCCTTGACGGTGGCCTTCGCGCTCGCCGAGAACTCGCTGGCGACGACCACGTCGGTCGGCACCGGCACTTCCGCGCCGCGGGCCTTCGCGTCGGCCATGATTTTCTTCGCGGTATCGAGCAGGTCGGCTTCGACCAGCGACTTACCGACCTTGTGGCCTTCGGCCAGGATGAAGGTGTTGGCGATGCCGCCGCCGACAATCAGCTGATCGACGCGGCCAACCAGGTTCTGCAGTAGCTCGAGCTTGGTGGAGACCTTGGAGCCGGCGACGATCGCGAGCAGCGGCTTGGTCGGGTTCTCCAGTGCCTTGCCCAGCGCATCGAGTTCCTTGGCAAGCAGCGGGCCGGCGGCCGCGACGGGGGCGAAGCGAATCACGCCATGGGTCGAAGCCTGCGCGCGGTGGGCCGTGCCGAACGCATCCATGACGAACACATCGCACAGGGCCGCGTACTTCTTCGACAGGGCCTCGTCATCCTTGCCCTCGCCGACGTTCATGCGGCAGTTCTCCAGCACCACGACCTCGCCATCGGCGACATCGACGCCATCGAGGTAATCGCGCACGAGGCGGACGTCCTTGCCGAGCTTCTGGCCCAGCCATTTCGCAACGGGCTTCAGCGAGGAGGCTTCATCGAACTCGCCTTCCTTCGGGCGGCCCAGGTGCGAGATGACCATGACCTTCGCGCCGGCGTCGCGGGCGGCGACGATGGTGGGCAGGGAGGCATCCAGGCGCTGGGTGGACGTGATCTTGCCGTTCTCGACCGGCACGTTCAGGTCTTCGCGGATCAGGACGCGCTTGCCGCGCAGGTCGAGGTCTTGCATGCGGATGACGGACACGGTGGGGCTCCAGCTGTGATGGCGGGGAAACCGCAATTGTAACGTCCCGGCTAGAATCGGCGGACCAACGAAGGAACTCGCATGGCCCTCGCCCTCTATAGCTACTGGCGCTCCAGCGCCGCCTATCGTGTTCGTATCGCCCTGAATCTGAAGGGTTTGGCCTACGAGACGCGCCCCGTGAGCCTGATTCATGACGGCGGCGAGCACCTGAAAGCGGGATACCGCGAGCTATCGCCGCAGGGCCAGTTGCCGACCCTCGTGGATGGGGACTTCGTGGTCCGCCAGTCCATGGCGATCCTCGAATACCTGGAAGAGACCCGGCCGACGCCGGCGTTGCTGCCCGCCGATCCGCGCCACCGGGCACGTGTCCGTGAGCTGGCGCTGGCGGTAAGCACCGATATCCACCCGCTGGGTAACCTGCGGGTGCTGAAGGAAATCGAAGGGCGCTTCGGCGCCGACCAGGCGGCCAAGGCGGCCTGGTGCCGTCGGTGGATAGGACAGGGCTTCGACGGTATCGAGGCGCTATTGGCGCAGGGCCAGCGCGGTGGCTTTTGCTGGGGCGACAAGCCGACCATCGCCGATGTTTGCCTGGTGCCGCAGTTCTACAACGCGGTGCGCTGGGAGCTGGACCTGGGTCCGTACCCGATCATTCGCCACGTGGTGGCGAACTGCCAGGCGCTCGAGGCCTTCCAGGCCGCGGCCCCCGAGGTACAGCCAGACGCGCCGATGTGAAATGTAGGAGCCCACCCTGTGGGCGACAGCTTTCGCGACAAGGCCGCCCTTCCTGCGGCTCTTTCGCGAACAGCGTCGCCCACAGGGTGGGCTCCTACATGTTTGTACGGGCGTTAGGGGTTAGACGCCGATGCCGTACGGATCGCTCGAGGCAAACTCATTGCCCGTCGCGCCTTCCGACAGGCGGATCTTCAGCGCCAGGCCATCACGCGAATCGGCCTTGTTAAGGCACTCCTCGAGCGTGATCTTGCCTTCCTTGTACAGGCGATAGAGCGACTGGTCGAAGGTCTGCATGCCTTCCTGCAGGCTGCGGTCCATGGCGTCCTTCACCTCGTGGATCTGGCCGCGGCGGATCATGTCGCGGATCAGCGGGGTGTTGAGCAGTACTTCGGTGGCCGGCATGCGGCGGCCATCCTTGCCCAGCACCAGACGCTGGCTGATCACCGAGCGCAGGTTCAGGGCCAGGTTCATCAGCACGTTCTTGTGTGCCGATTCCGGGAAGAAGTTCAGGATGCGCTCAAGGGTCTGGTCGGCATTGTTCGAGTGCAGGGTGGCCAGGCAGAGGTGGCCGGTTTCCGAGAAGGAAATGGCCGCTTCCATGGTCTCCGTGTCGCGAATTTCGCCGATCATGATCACATCCGGCGCCTCGCGCATCGCGTTCTTCAGCGCCTCGTGATAGCTGTGGGTGTCCAGGCCCACCTCACGCTGGTTCACGATGGAACGTTTGTGCCGGTGCAGGTATTCGATCGGGTCCTCGATGGTGAGGATATGGCCCGAGCTATTGGTGTTGCGGTGGTCGAGCATGGCCGCCAGGGTGGTGGACTTGCCCGAGCCGGTGGCGCCGACGACCAGGATGAGGCCGCGCGGCTCCATGATCAGCTCGCGGAAAATGCCCGGCAGCTGCAGCTCTTCCAGCGAGGGGATCTCGCTCTTGATCGCACGGATGACCATGCCGATCTCGCCGCGCTGCTTGAAAACGTTAATACGGAAGCGGCCGGCTTCCTTCACGGCCAGGGCCATATTCAGCTCAAGGTCGCGCTCGAACTGCGGCACCTGGCCTTCGTCCATGAGGGAATAGGCGATCTTCTTGACCATGCCGCTGGGCAGGCCCGTGTTACCAAGCGGGTAAAGCTTGCCTTCCACCTTGATGTTCACGGGGGCACCGGTCGTCAGGAACATGTCCGACGCGCCCTTGTCCACCATCAGTTTCAGGAAATAACCGATATCCACCTAAACCCCCGTTGGTTCGCATTACAATCGAGACGACGGTCTCCCGACCTTCTATATCGACAATATCTCGCAAAGCTGTAAGAGGAACGAGTGATGGTGCACAACTTGCCGTCGAACGCCCTGTTCAAGGGCCGCCGGCTCCTTGCCCAGGCCGCTCTGGCCCTGGCTTTCGCCACCCTGGCGGGCTGCGCAAGCACCCCCCCGCCGGATGGCTCCATGAACCAGGCCCTGGCCCAGCTACAGGCCGCTCGCGATGCCGGCGCTGCCGATTACGCGCCGGTGGACCTTGATTATGCCCAAAGCAAGTTCCGCCAGGCGCAGGCGGCCATGGCTTCGAAGAAGTACGACGAGGCCTCGGTGCTCGCCGACGAGTCGCGTGCGGATAGCGAACTGGCCCGCGCCAAATCGCGCCTCGGCGCCGCCCGCGCCCAGAACTCGGCCAAGAGCAAGGAAAACGCGCAGATGCGCGTCGAGATGATCGATAACCACCAGAACGATACGGTGCCCATCCCGAACAACGTGCAGGAGACCGAATCCGTCCTGCCCGAAGCCACGGATACCACTCCGCCGCCCGTGGGCGGCCAGACCCAGCCGCTGAACGACAACGGCAACGGTTATATCCAGCCGCAAAACGACCAGCAGCAGCCGAACAACCAGGGAGGCCAGTGATGAAGCGCTACACGATCCTCCTCTCCGCCCTGGCCCTGGCCGTCTCGGCGGGCACCGCCGTGGCCGCCACGGACGATCTGGACGTTCGCCGCCTGAACGCCAGCCTGGACCAGCTCTCGGCCGATCCGGTCATCGGCAACTACGCCCAGGCCGAGCAGGCGCGTGCCCGCGAGGCCATCAGCCAGATGGCCCAGTTCAAGCCCAAGGACAAGGAGCACGCACACTACCTGTACGTGGCCGAGCGCCGGGTGGATATCGCCAAGGCCATGGCCCAGTTCCAGGATGCGCAGGCCAAGGGCGCGCAGCTCGATCGCGAGCACGACGCCATCCTGCTGGAAGCCAGCCGCCTCGATACCGAGATGGCCCGCCGCCAGCTGGAGCAGCAGCGCCAGCAGAACCAGATGATTCAGGAAGAGGCCGCCCGCCTGCAGCAGCAGGGCGTGGAGTATTCCCAGGCGCTGGAACAGGCCAAGGCCGAGGGCGACAAGGCCCGGCAGGTCGCCGCCGCCCAGGCCAAGGTGGCCAACGCTGCCAAGAAGCAGGCTGCCCTGGCCGAGGCCGCTGCGCGCGCCATGCGCGACATGAACTCGTCCGACGGTGGTGCGCCGGCCAATACGCCGGCGACCGGTTCGTCGAAGAAGAAGTCGTCGGGCGGTAACTAAGGCCGACGCCTCGCCACCCTGTAGGTGATCGCGCGCAAGCGCGCTCCTGCAGGGTGGCGGCGATTCCGTAGAAGCGTGCTCGCACGCAATGGCGGCCAACGGCCGCCGCCCTTCAGGCGCTCGCGGAGGGCTATTTCCCTGCCGCGTAAACCGTTGCTCATGCAACCGTTTTTGCGCGCCTTTTTGCGAATTTTCGCTCTTGCAGCCCCCGGAACAGGGGAGTAGGTTGAACTTCCCGTCACGTGAAAAACACGAGGCGGGTTCCTGCCGGAGCATGCGTTGAAGTTCACCAGGCACGCCATCGCGAACATCCGTTACCCGATGCAGCACTGTGCCCGCATGGCTCCCCTCACGACCGCCCCGTGCCACGGGTCGGCCCCACCGCGAGGAGATCTGCAATGTTCGAAAACCAGCAGCGTGACGACGTCGAGAAGTTCATCCATGCCAATGCCGAGACCCGTCGTCTCTATTCCCAACATCAGGAACTGAACAAGAAGCTCGAGGAAGCCGGCCGCGGTTGTCTACCGCTAAGCGACCGGGACCTCACCCAGATGAAGCGGGATAAGCTGCACGCCAAAGAGAAGCTCGAACGAATGTGGGAATCCTGGCAGGCCTCCGGACCACACTGAGGCTGACAACCGGTACATGAAAGGGCGCGCATGTCGCGCCCTTTTTGTTGCGCCGCATAAAAGCAACCGGATGCCGAATGAGCGGTCTCGCATACATCGTTTCGCCGTAGCCTGAACAGCGGGGGATCGAACAGCCGCGTCAGCCACTAGAATGGGCGCCCATCGGGCAGGGTCGAAGGGGCCCCGCCAGCACACCATCACGGAGTTCCAATGAAGGTTCATGACAGCGTCCTCGATCTGATCGGCCGCACCCCCATGGTGCGCGCCCAGCACCTCGACACCGGTCGCTGTGAGCTGTTTCTGAAGCTGGAAAGCGCCAACCCGGGTGGCTCGGTGAAGGACCGCATCGGCATGTCCATGATCGAAGGCGCCGAGCGCGCCGGGAAGATCAAGCCGGGCGATACGCTGGTCGAGGGCACCGCAGGCAACACCGGCCTGGGGCTGGCGCTGGTCGCGCAGCAGAAGGGCTACCGCCTGATCCTGGTCGTGCCCGACAAGATGAGCCGCGAGAAGATCTTCAACCTGAAGGCCATGGGCGCCGAAGTGGTGCTGACCCGTTCGGACGTGGCCAAGGGCCACCCGGAGTACTACCAGGACATGGCTGAGCGCATTGCGCGCGAAACGCCGGGGGCGTACTTCATCAACCAGTTCGGCAACCCGGATAACCCGTTGGCTCACGTGCAGACCACCGGTCCGGAAATCCTCGACCAGCTTGATGGCAAGGTCGATGCGATCGTGGTGGGCTGCGGTTCCTCGGGCACCATGAGCGGTCTCACTGCCTACCTGCGTGAGCACTCGCCCCATACGAAAATCATCCTTGCTGATCCGGTCGGTTCCATCCTGGCCCAGTACATCAACGAAGGCACCCTGTCGGAGAAATCCGGTTCGTGGATGGTCGAGGGCATCGGCGAGGATTTCCTGCCGTCCATCAGCGATTTCTCGATGGTGGAGAAGGCCTTTGCCATTACCGATAAGGAAAGCTTCGTGGCCGCTCGCGAATTGCTGGCGAAGGAAGGTGTCCTCGGCGGCTCGTCGACCGGTACCTTGCTGTCCGCCGCGCTGAAATACTGCCGCGAACAGACCGAACCCAAGCGCGTTGTCACGCTGGTCTGCGATACGGGCAACAAGTACCTGTCGAAGATGTACAACGATTACTGGATGCTCGATAACGGCTTTATCGAGCGCGAGCATTACGGCGATCTGCGTGACCTGATCCTGCGCCCGTATGCGCGGCGCGATACGGTCGTGGTCAAGCCGGAAGACATGCTGGTTACCGCCTATAACCGCATGAAACTCTACGACGTGTCGCAGCTGCCGGTGATGGAGGGCGACCGCATCGTCGGCATCCTCGATGAATCCGACGTGCTGCTGCACGTGCATGCCGATGAAACGAAATTCCGTGATCCGGTATCCACCGCGATGATCGCGTCGCCTGAAATGATCCAGGTGACCTCGTCGATCGAATCGCTGATGTCGGTATTCGAGAAAGGCCACGTGGCCATCGTGGTCGACGGGGAGCAGTTCCTTGGGTTGATCACGCGTATCGACCTGCTTAACTACCTGCGTCGCAAGGTCAATTAAGGACTAAGGGGAAAGACCATGTGTGGAATTGTTGCTGCCGTCGCTCAGCGTGATATTGCGCCTATCCTTATCGCGGGCCTGAAGGCCCTGGAATACCGCGGGTACGATTCCGCGGGCATGGCTATCGCCGACGAGGGCGAAATTCGCCGCGTCCGAGCCAAGGGCAAGGTGCGCGAGATGGAGGCGCTGTACGACGCCGATCCGATCCCGGGTGGTACGGGTATCGCACATACCCGCTGGGCTACCCACGGTGTGCCCAGCGAAGTGAATGCCCACCCGCATGTGCAGGGCCGTATCGCCATCGTGCACAACGGCATCATCGAGAACTACGCCAGCCTGCGTGAAAGCCTGCAGGGTAAGGGCCGTACCTTCCATTCGCAGACGGACACCGAAGTCATGGGTGCGGTTATCGACGAGCATGTGCAGGCGGGTAAATCCCTGCGCGATGCCGTCACCGCCGCCGTGCGTGAGCTCGAAGGCGCCTACGCCATTGCCGTCATGAGCCTGGATGAGCCGGGCCGCATTGTGGGCGCCCGCCGTGGCTGCCCGCTGCTGGTCGGCATCGGTATTGGCGAGCACTTCCTCGGTTCCGATGCGCAGGCGCTCATCAAGGTCACGAACCGGATGATGTACCTGGAAGAGGACGACATCGTCGAGATCACCCGCAGTGGCGTCGAGGTGTTCGATATCCAGGGCAATCCCGTCGATCGCGCCGCGCACGAAAGCGAAATCAGCGCCGATGCCGTGGAGCGTGGCGAGTACCGCCACTACATGCAGAAGGAAATCTTCGAGCAGCCGCGGGCGGTGGCCGATACGCTGGAAGGCCGCATTGGTCCGCACGGCGTGCTGCCCAACATCTTCGGCATCGATGCGGATCCGATCCTGGACAAGACCCGTGCTGTCCACATCGTGGCCTGTGGCACCAGCTACCACGCCGGCATGGTGGCGAAGTACTGGATCGAAGAGCTCGCCCGTATTCCGGTCGTCGTGGAAGTGGCGAGCGAGTATCGCTACCGCGACGTGGTGGTGCCGCAGGACACGCTATTCGTCGCCGTCTCGCAGTCCGGCGAAACCGCCGATACCCTGGCGGCCATGCGCGAATCGCGCCGCCGCGGCTACCTGGCCACGTTCGCCATCTGCAACGTGCCCGAATCCTCGGTGGTGCGCGAATCCGACCTGCGCCTGATGACCCGCGCGGGCCCGGAAATCGGCGTGGCCTCGACCAAGGCATTTACCACGCAGCTGGCGGCGTTCGCGCTGCTGGCGCTGGACCTGGGCCGCCGCCGCGGTCTGAACCACCAGACCTACCTGGATCATTGCCAGGAACTGCAGTCGCTGCCGCGTTATATCGAGAACGCGTTGAAGAGTGAGGAGGAGATCATCCGGATCGCCGACCACTTCATCAACAAGCAGCACGCCCTTTTCCTCGGCCGTGGTGCGCAGTACCCGGTCGCGCTGGAAGGCTCGCTCAAGCTCAAGGAAATCTCCTACATCCACGCCGAGGCTTACCCGGCCGGTGAGCTAAAGCACGGCCCGCTGGCGCTGGTGGACGAGAACATGCCGATCGTGGCCGTGGCGCCTAATGGCCCGCTGCTCGATAAGCTGAAGTCGAACCTGCAGGAAGTGCGGGCGCGTGGCGGCGAGCTCATCGTCTTTGCGGATGAGCGGGTGGAAATGGATACCGATACCGAGCGCCTGGCGACGGTGTTGGTCGATGGCGGTGGCGATCTGATCGCGCCGGCGGTGTTTACGGTGCCGATGCAGTTGCTGGCCTACCATGTGGCGGTTCTCCGCGGCACCGACGTCGACCAGCCGCGTAATCTGGCGAAGTCCGTGACGGTGGAATGAGGCGGCTCCTTCTCACGGGAGCCGGCGGCTTTGTCGGCTCCACCATCCGTGCCGAAGCGGCTGCCGGCCGCTTCGGCGACTGGGACCTCGAGGCAGCACCAGCGGACCTGGATCTACGCAACGGCGATGCCGTGCGCGCGTGGGTCGAGGGGGTGCAGCCGGATGGCGTGCTTCATCTGGCTGCCCAGGGCTTTGTGCCACGGTCCTTCGAGGCGCCCGGCGAGACCTTTGATATCAATGTGGGTGGGACGCTCCACCTCTTGCAGGCCTTGTCCGCCGCGGGCTTCACGGGGCGTTTTGTCTACGTCAGTTCCGGTGATGTGTACGGCCTGGTACCCGACGCGGACCTCCCCGTGGATGAGCACCGTCTCGCGCAGCCGCGTAATCCGTACGCCGTTTCGAAGGTTGCTGCAGAGGAGCTGGTGCTGATGTGGCATCGGACCTTCGGCCTGGATGCGGTGATCGCCCGTCCGTTCAACCATATCGGGCCGGGGCAGGGCGCCCAGTTCGCCGTACCCTCGTTCGCGTCGCAGATCGTGGCTATCGAGCGAGGGGCGGAACGGGTCATGCGCACCGGTGACATCGATACGACCCGTGACTTCACCGATGTCCGGGACGTCGTTGCCGCTTACAATGCCCTGTTGCGCGCCGGGCGTCCCGGGCAGCGCTATATCATCGGCAGTGGGCGCGAGTACCGCATGCGCACGCTGATTGAGATGATGTGCGAACTGGCCGGTGTCGAGGTAACCCTCGAGCAGGATCCGGCACGGATGCGACCGGCGGAGCAGCGCCGCATGGTGGCCAACGCCGCCTTGCTGAAAGAACACACGGGATGGGAACCCTTGATTCCGATCCGCGACACTTTGAATGCAGTATTGAACGACGCAAGAGGCAGAGCATGAGCAATGGCCAACGATCGGCCCTGATCACCGGCATTACGGGGCAGGACGGTGCCTACTTGGCGCAGCTGTTGCTCGGCAAGGGCTATCGCGTCCACGGACTCGCTCCGCGTCGTAGCACCGATACGTCATGGCGCCTGCGCGAGCTCGGCATCCTGGACGATGTTCACATGATCGATGGCGATCTGGCGGATCTATCGTCACTGATCCGCGCGATGGAGCAGTCGCGTGCCGATGAGGTGTACAACCTTGGCGCGCAGAGCTTCGTGGGTACCTCGTGGCAGCAGCCCCTCTTGACGGCCGATATTGATGGCACAGGCGCCATGCGCATGCTCGAGGCTACGCGCATCGTCAATCGCGAGGCGCACTTCTACCAAGCGTCGACCAGTGAAATGTTCGGCCTGATCAAGGCGGAACGTCAGGACGAGAATACGCCGTTTCATCCGCGCAGCCCCTACGGCGTCGCAAAGATGATGGCCCACTGGGCTACCGTGAATTACCGCGAAAGCTACGGCATGCATGCGTCGAGCGGTATTCTGTTCAACCACGAGTCGCCACTGCGCGGCATTGAGTTCGTGACGCGCAAGGTGACCAATGCCGTGGCGTCGATCAAGCTTGGCCTGCAGAAAGAGCTTCGCTTGGGTAACATCGACAGCAAGCGCGACTGGGGCTTCGCTGGCGATTATGTCGAAGCCATGTGGCTCATGACCCAGCAGGCGGTGGCCGATGACTTCGTGGTCGCAACCGGTATAACCGTGAGCGTGCGCGATATGTGCAAGCTGGCCTTCGGCCATGTCGGTCTGAACTACGAAGATTACGTGTTGATCGATCCGAAGTTCATCCGCCCGGCAGAGGTCGATGTGCTGTTGGGTAACCCTGCCAAGGCAAAAGCCGCGCTCGGGTGGGAGCCCAGGACATCCATGGAGCAGCTCATCTCCATGATGGTAGACGCTGACATGCGCCGGCTGGGTGCATGATGCGGGGACACCGGCCGCTCCTCTGGGGACGTCTGTCGGCAATGGGATGCGTTGGATGAGACGCCAGGCCATCCTTTTCTCCGTGGCGGGCGTGGTCGGCTTCGTCGTCGATGCCACTGTGCTTTACATCGCGTTATGGATGGGCCTCGGTTACTTCGCCGGCCGGGTTGTTTCCTTCCTGTTGGCCGTATTCGCCACGTGGCAGGTGAACCGGCGGTTCGCTTTCGCCGACAGCAGGCAACGCTCTGCCTGGAGGGAGTGGTGGCACTATCTCGCCGCCATGAGCCTGGGCGGCGTGGTGAACTACCTCGCTTACAGCGCTGTTGTCGTCTTCATGCCGCCCGCTGGCGTGAAGCCCCTGCTGGCGGTCGCCGCCGGGTCGGCCGCCGGCATGCTGGTGAACTTCGCAGGCGCGAAGTTCTGGGTTTTTCGCCCACGTTAGCGGCATGCTGGCGAGGCTCGGGCGATCCGCGGGTGGACGGGGGGAGGGCCGGTAGGGGGCTTGGCCAAGTTGAGTCCAGTCCCCGCAGCGACGAGAATAGTGTCCTTTCCATCGAAGGGATGCCTCATGAAGTGCTTCAAGGCCTACGACATTCGTGGCCGCGTCCCGGATGAGTTGAACGAAGAAGTCGCCTACCGCCTGGGCAGGGCTTTTGCCCGTTGGGTTGGGCCTGGAAAAGTCGTCGTGGGGTACGACATTCGTAAGGACAGTCCTGCCTTTGCCGCAGCGATCGTGCGCGGTCTGGGCGATGAAGGCCGTGACGCGATCGACATTGGGTTGTGTGGAACCGAGGAGGTCTATTTTCAGGTATTTCACCGCCAGGTTGCGGGGGGCATCATGGTTACTGCCAGCCACAACCCTATTGATTACAACGGCATGAAGCTCGTTCGCGAAGGCGCGCGCCCCATCAGTGGCGATACGGGCCTGCGCGATATCGAACGGCTGGTCGAATCGGATGCGTTCGGTGCGCCCGCGCCGGTGCGTGGGCGCGTCGAGCGAGACCACGATAAGTCCGCGTATGTCGAGCACCTGCTCGGCTACGTCGATCCCAGCCGGTTCGCGCCCTTAAAAGTTGTGGTTAATGCCGGTAACGGTGGTGCTGGCGCCATCGTCGATCTTCTGGCTCCGCATCTGCCGCTGGAATTCATTCGCGTCAATCACGAGCCCGATGGCTCGTTCCCCAATGGCATCCCCAATCCGTTGCTCCCGGGCAACCGGGCGGCGACGGCGAATGCGGTGCGCGAGCACGGTGCGGACTTCGGCATCGCCTGGGATGGTGACTTTGACCGTTGCTTCCTCTTTGATGCCGATGGCGAATTCATCGAAGGCTATTACATTGTGGGGTTGTTGGCCGCGCAGCTGCTGGAGAGAAACCCTGGCGCCAGGGTCATTCACGATCCAAGGCTTACCTGGAACACCATTGACATGGTGAAGCAAGCCGGCGGCGTGCCCATTGAAAGCAAGACGGGCCACGCCTTCATCAAGGAGCGCATGCGCGCGGAAGATGCCGTCTACGGTGGCGAGATGAGTGCCCACCATTACTTCCGTGAATTCGCCTACTGCGATTCCGGGATGATTCCATGGCTATTGATCGCCGAGCGTGTGTCCAAATCAAACGCCTCGCTTGCGAGCATGCTGGCTGAGCGCGTCAAGGCTTACCCATGCAGTGGCGAAATCAACTTTGTCGTGGACGATGCTAAGGCAGCCATTGAGCGCGTTCTGGCGTTCTATGCAAATCAGAACCCCATTCTTGACCATATTGATGGGGTCAGCGCGGATTTCGGGGCATGGCGCTTCAACGTACGTTCGTCTAACACGGAGCCTTTGCTCAGGCTAAATGTGGAGTCGCGTGGTGATCCGGCGCTTCTTGAGGCGCGTACGCGTGAAATTGCACGCATCCTCACCGTATGAAGTTGCCTGTGGTGGCGTCGCTCGCGCAGCGTATGGAAGGGCGGGATCGGGATGGAGAGAATAATTTCCTCCTTATCCGCCTGTTGGCCGCGACGTCAGTTCTCGTTGGGCATGCATACGCGTTAGCACCTCTTCACTGCGAAACCTGCAAGGAGCCTTTGAAGGCCGCCGGTGGCCCGGTGCCCATCAATGGCCTCGGTGTCCTTGTGTTCTTCACGATCAGTGGATTCCTGATCTTGCGGAGCGCGCTCAAACACGATGTTGCTTCGTACCTTCGCTCCCGTCTGTTACGCGTCGCGCCTGCACTTATGATCTGCGCCCTGCTTACGGCCTTCGTTTTGGGGCCCGCCTTCACGAGCTTGTCCCTTCGGGATTACCTCGCGAGCAGCGGCGTTTATGAGTATCTCGGGAAGATAGTCCTGTACTTCAGGCATGCCCCTTTTGAGCTGCCCGGCGTGGTCTTCACGGCCACTGCACATGGCCGCGGGGTGAATGGGAGCCTCTGGACCATTCCACTAGAAGTGAGACTCTACGTCCTGGCATTGGTGGCGGGAGTCGTCGTACGGGTGACTCGAGCGCCGGCGCTGGTGCCAGTTCTTGCCTTGATTTTACTAGCCGCGTGCTTCGATATGAGCTGGATCGTGCCCAATGAAGACGGGTATCGTCTGGCATGGGCGTTCGCTTTGGGATCGGTGATGTATGCGACACGCGCCTGGTTGCCCATGCATGGGGGCATAGCCGGAGGGCTGCTCATCGCCTGGTGGGTTTGCCGTGATCAGCCTGTAGGCATTGCCTTGTTCCTTGTGGCTACGGCGTATGCAACGATTTACGCTGCGTTCCTGCCGCCATTGCGGCTCCCTAACTGGGTGAATGACTACTCGTATGGCATCTATCTGTACGGATTCCCATTACAACAAGTGCTTGGTGCTCTGTTTCCTGGCCTCGGGCCGTACTCGCTGATGGGTGCATCCATTCCCGTCGTCTGGCTGGCTGGGGCGGCGTCATGGTACGGAGTGGAGGCAAGGTGCCTGCGCAGGAAGACTCGACGCGGTCCGGTTGCCGAAGAGCTGCGGCAATATACATCGTGACGTCAATGAGCCCGGACCGCGTAGGAGAGCGATCGCTGGGAATGGATGTCGCTCGCGCCACGGCATGCGCGCTAGTGGTGCTCCTGCATAGCGGCGCAAGCTATTTCTATGCATTCGGGCCGCTCTGGGTGCCCGCGGTTGTATTTGACGCATTGGGCAGGGGCGCGGTCCCTATGTTCTTTATGCTCTCCGGCGCGTTGCTCCTCCGGAAGCACGAGCCGATTTTTTCGTTCTACCGAAGGCGTGTGGTTCGGGTCCTGCTTCCCCTGACGTTTTGGACGGCGGTCTATGTATTCGCGTTCGGTGACCATTCAATCTCGTTGTTCGATCACTTCGTGCACTATCTGGTCACGCCGTATGGGCATCTCTGGTATTTCTATGCTGCCCTCGGCTTGTACCTTTCGGCGCCTTACCTCGGGATGATCCTACGAGCATCTTCGGATCGAGAAATTCTTGTGTTTCTCGGCCTCTGGTTCTCTGTGTCGTGTGTTCTCAACCAGGTCAGGTTGCTTTCGGTGATGTCGTCGGACGTGCCGACGCTTTTTGGTGGCCAGCTGTTCTCGGGCTATCTTGGATTCTTCGTGCTGGGTGCGTATCTCCAGCGTGAGTCGGTTTTGTCGTGGATTGGCGGCTGGCCAAGCCTGTGGGTATTTGCGCTTTCGACCACTGGGGTCGCGCTCGCGACGATCGCGTATTCGCTGCGGATGGGCCGGCCCGATCAGTCGTTCTTTGTGTATCAGACGCCGTTGGTCGCGGTTGCCTCGATCGCTGGTTTCGTGTGGCTTACCAGCATACGTAGCCTGCCGCGGTTTCCTGGTGCGGCCGTCCGAGTCATTGCGGACTCATCGCTGGGAATCTATTGCCTTCACCCAATTCTTTTATCGTTCTACCAGGACCGCCTGCATCTCGGCGATTCCATTCACTCAACCTGGTTGAAGATCCCTGTTGTGTGGCTGGTGGTTTTCTGTACGGCGCTGGCTCTCATTCACGTGGCTCGAAAAGTCCCGCCGCTGAAGCGTGTAGCCTGATCACGGCGCCGGCTAATTCCAGCGTCTTCACCTCAAGGATCTTGCGAAATCCCCGCATATTCGGCATAAGGGTGAAGGGTGGCGAGGGCAGCGCTTGGAAACTCATATTGCATTTGATTGGCCGGGTTCGCCCGGGCGGCTGCGATCTGTCGCAGTCACGGCCCGCCGTGACCTGAACGGGTGGGCCTGGACTGCGCTAGTTCTCGAGCGCGGTCGCGTTCTTGCGGAGCTCTGCGGACGCAGCGCTCGCGAAGACGCAATCATTGCCGACTGCAAGCGTCTGCTGACCAACACTGATCTCGAGATACCGGACCCCACGGCCGGCCGATAAACGCCGTTATGGGGAGCGTCTCGGGCACCGGAATGGCGACGTGGTCACCTCGCGTCAGGCTCTCCCGTACGCGTCATCGAAGCGAACGATATCGTCTTCCCCAAGATAACTGCCTGATTGCACTTCGATAAGTTCGACGGGGACCTTGCCAGGGTTGCGCAGACGGTGACGGCTCCCCAAAGGGAGATAGGTACTCTGGTTTTCTGACAACAGGAAAATCTTATCGTCGCAAGTCACTTCGGCGACGCCTTTTACGACGATCCAGTGTTCGGCGCGGTGGTGGTGCATCTGCAAGCTTAGTGCGGCGCCGGGTTTAACGACGATACGCTTCACCTGAAAGCGGTCCCCGGATTCCAGCGAATCATAGAGGCCCCACGGGCGACGTACCACTCGGTGTAGGTCGTGTTCCGTTCGCCCGGCGGCCTTGAGCCTGTCGACGATCGCTTTGACGTCTTGCGATCGGTCGCGATGAGTCACGAGGGTCGCATCGGGCGTCGTGACTACCACCACATCCTTCAGCCCGATCGTTGCGATCAGGTGTCGGTCGTGTGAGCGAACAAGGGAGTCATGGGTATCCAGTGCGATGACATCGCCTTCGAGGTGGTTGCCGTCGCCATCCTTGTCCGCTGCAAGCCACAGGGCGTCCCAAGACCCAATGTCCGACCAGTCGCACGTGACGGGTACTACGGCGGCGTGAGCGGTTTTCTCCATAACCGCGTAATCGATCGAATCGCTTGGGGCGGCGGCGAAGGCCTCCGCGTCCAGGCGAATAAAATCGAGATCGACGTTGGCGTTCTCGAAGGCGGCGCGCGCCGCAGCGAGCATGGCGGGCGAGTGCTGCCCCAACTCTTCCAAGTACCGATCGGCGCGAAAAAGGAACATGCCGGAGTTCCAGTCGTACAGCCCACTATCGACATAGCGCCTGGCTACGTCGAGCAGTGGCTTCTCGACGAATTCTCCGACGCGAAATGCTGACTCATCCAGGGCGTCACCGCGACGTATGTAGCCGAAGCCGGTCTCCGCGCGATCGGGGTGAATGCCAAAAGTAACCAGGGAGCCTGCATTAGCGGCTTCGCGAGCGCGCGCCACCGCATCTGTAAAACTTGCGGCGTCGCCGATAAGGTGGTCGGCAGGAAGTACGAGGAGCAGGGCATCGGCGTCGCGCCGCTGGGCTTGCAACGCACCTACAGCGATGGCTGGTGCGGTGTTGCGCGCCACCGGCTCGAGGAGGATGTCGGCACCCGTGATCCCAATTTCCTGCAGCTGCTCCGCCGCGAGGAACCTGTGATCATCCGCAGCGACAACGATGGGTGCTGCGGCATCCGGTAGCGAGAGCCCCCGGCGCGCCGTCTGCTGGAACAGCGTCTCGTCGCCTGCAAGCGAGAGGAACTGCTTGGGCAGGTTCCTGCGAGAGATTGGCCAAAGGCGTGTGCCGCTGCCGCCGCTGAGGATCAGTGGAATCAGCATAACTACCTCAATGCGCGGAGAGAGCGTGAATCGTTTCGCGGAGACCTACTCGCCAATCAGGTAGCGAGCAGGAGAAAGTGGCCGAGAACGAGCGGTTATCGAGGACGGAATAGGCTGGGCGGCGTGCCGGTGTGGGGAACTCGGCCGTGGCAATTGCATGTACGCGTGGCCGCCGTGAGAGCAACCCGGTAGCAACGGCTTCATCAAAAATAGCTTCGGCGAAGCCATGCCATGTCGTCTCGCCACCCGCTGTGAGATGCCATGTGCCCGAGAGCGGAAGGGCCGAATCCTTCGTGTAATGTTCTAGGACGGCCATTGTGCCCGCCACGATGAGCGCGGCGGTCGTCGGAGTCCCGCGCTGGTCGGCGACCACGCGCAATTCGTCACGCTCCGCGCCCAGGCGAAGCATGGTTTTCAGGAAGTTGTGGCCCACATCGGAATATACCCAGGCGGTGCGCAAAATGAAGTGCCGCGCACCACTCGCGCGAAGGTTCACTTCACCTGCGAGCTTGCTACGCCCATACGCGCCTTGTGGGTCGACGGCTGCATCGGTGCCGTAGGGCGCTGATGCGTCGCCGGGGAACACGTAGTCCGTGGAGAAGTGTACGACCAGCGCCTCATGGCGAGCCGCCCAGCGACCTAGTAGGCCTGGCGCCTCACCATTTACGACATTGGCCGCGTCTTCCTCAGCCTCTGCCTTATCGACAGCCGTGTAGGCTGCAGCGTTCACGATAATGTCGGGACGTTCCGCGTCGAGCAGCGCTTCGAGTGCCGGACTGTCCGCGAGGTCACCAACGACGCCACGAATGCCTTGGGGTACCGAGCCGTCGCGCGACGCGGCGACCAGTTCACCCAGGCGAGCGAGACTACCTTCAGCGATGAATTTCCGACCGAGCTGGCCATTCGCGCCAAGCAGGAGGATCTTCACGCTTCGAACTCCGGAAGCCGCTCATCCGGCATATCGGCCAGGAGTGGCGCCTTGGTGTCCTTTTCGGAGAGTAGCGGCGACGACAGCGGCCAGTCGATGCCTATGGCTGGATCATCCCAGCGCACGGAACCGTCCGCTTTGGCGTCGTAAAGAGCGGTGCACTGATACGAGAACGTTGCGTGTTCGGAGACCACGCAGAACCCGTGGGCGAATCCTTCGGGAATCCAGAAGTGGCGATGGTTCTCGGCAGTGAGCATGACACCCGTCCACTCGCCAAAGGTCGGCGAACCGCGGCGGATATCGACTGCGACATCGTACACTTCGCCCTCGACGACGCTCACCAGCTTGCCCTGAGGATTGGGCCATTGGAAATGCAGGCCCCGGAGCACGCCTCGCGCTGAGCGCGATACGTTTGATTGGACGAACGTGCGATCGATACCTGCAGCCTTGTACTTCGCTTCGTTGTAGCTTTCGTAGAAAAAGCCACGAGAATCACCGAATACCTGCGGTTCGATAACGATGCAGCCGGGTAGGGTCGTGCTGATGAACTTCATCCGACGTAGCCTTGCTTGATCAGGTTTTGCAGGTACTGACCGTAGCCAGTCTTTGCAAGTGGCTGCGCAAGGCGAAGCAATTGCTCGGCGTCAATCCACTTGTTCACATAGGCGATTTCTTCTGGGCAGCAGACCTTCAGGCCCTGGCGGTTCTCAATCGTCTGGATGTACTCGCCTGCCTCCATGAGTGATTCATGCGTGCCAGTATCGAGCCAGGCGTAGCCACGGCCCAGCTGCTCAAGGTGCAGCGAATTATCATCCAGGTAGCAGCGATTAAGATCGGTGATCTCAAGCTCACCACGCGGTGATGGCTTGAGTGCCTTAGCGAAATCAACGGCGCGGTTATCATAGAAGTAGAGGCCCGTCACCGCATAATTCGACTTCGGTGCGGTGGGCTTCTCCTCGAGGCCCACGACCTTGCCGCTCGCATCGAACTCGGCAACGCCATAGCGCTCGGGATCTCGCACCCAATAACCAAAGACCGTGGCGCCGCGCTCGCGCGACGCTGCCCGCTTCATCCGCTCAGTGAGACCGACACCGTAGAAGATATTGTCGCCCAGAACCAGGCAGCTAGGGTCATTGCCAATGAAATCCTCGCCGATGAGAAAGGCTTGCGCCAATCCATCGGGTGAGGGTTGAGCGGCATATGTGATGTTCACGCCCCACTGGCTGCCATCGCCGAGCAAGCGCTGGAACAGCGCCTGTTCGTGCGGCGTGTTGATGACGAGCACATCGCGAATGCCCGCTAGCATCAACGTCGCAAGCGGGTAGTAGATCATGGGCTTGTCGTACACCGGCAGGAGCTGCTTGCTCACGGCCTGCGTGATGGGATACAGCCGTGTGCCGGAGCCGCCGGCGAGGATGATGCCCTTCGTGGTCATGCGCCGAGTCGCTCCAGTTTGTAGCTGCCATCGAGGATGCCGCGCACCCAGGCGGAGTTATCGAGGTACCACTGCACCGTGGCACGGATGCCGGTCTCGAATGTGTGGCCAGGGGTCCAGCCCAACTCATCTTTAAGTTTGCTGGCATCGATCGCATAGCGACGGTCATGACCAGGACGGTCGCGGACGAAGGTGATGAGCGATTCGTATTTCATTCCGTCCGCCCGAGGCGCGACATCGTCGAGGATGGCGCAAATCGTCTTGACCACCACGATATTCGCGCGCTCGGAATTGCCGCCCACGTTATAGGTTTCGCCCAGGCGGCCAGCGTCGAGTACGCGGCTGATGGCACTGCAGTGGTCTTCCACGAAGAGCCAGTCGCGCACGTTCATGCCATCGCCGTAGATAGGAAGGGGCTCCCCTGCGAGGGCCTTCTGAATGACGAGGGGAATCAGCTTTTCGGGAAACTGGTAGGGGCCATAGTTGTTCGAACAGTTCGTCGTAAGTACGGGGAGGCCGTAGGTGTGATGAAAGGCACGGACAAGGTGGTCGGACGCCGCCTTGGAGGCGGAGTATGGCGAATTGGGGGCGTAGGGCGTGGTCTCTGTGAAGAGGCCGGTCTCACCGAGGGAGCCGTAGACCTCGTCGGTAGAAACATGGAGGAAGCGGAAAGTCGAGGCCGCATCCGGTTCCAGCGAGCGCCAGTGATCGCGGGTCGCCTCGAGCAGGCCAAGCGTACCCACGACGTTAGTCTCGATAAACGCCGCCGGGCCGTCGATCGAACGATCGACGTGGGATTCGGCCGCGAAATTCACTACGGCGTCCGGCCTGTGCGCTGCAAGAAGGGAGGCCACCAGCGCCCGATCACCGATGTCGCCCTGTACAAAGTGGTGGCGGGGGTTCCCGTCCAGGGATGCGAGCGTCTGGAGGTTCCCGGCGTACGTCAGCTTGTCGAGGTTGACGACCGTCGCCCCGCGTCCGATGGTCCGGAGCACGAAATTTGCGCCAATGAACCCGGCACCGCCGGTTACTAACAAGGTCTGCATGTTGACGGGAGTTCCTTCGTCGAAACGTAGATTGTGTCATGTCAGCGGCCCCGAGGGGCGGGATTTGAGCCCCATCGAACCTGAACAAGGACGCCGGACTGCGCAGGCCGGGTATCGGGGCCAGATTCAGTCGAGCGTGTATTATGTGCGGTCGCCTGTCCCGCGTGCGCCGGGGTCCCCGTAAATGTGTGTGGAGCTAATAACGTTATGATTTCAAAGGATAATGTGGGCGAGCTTGGGTTGGGGACCCGAGCGATCCACGCCGGTCAGCATCCCGACCCGTCGACCGGTGCGATCATGACGCCGATCTATGCGACTTCGACGTACGTCCAGTCGAGTCCAGGCGTGCATCAGGGCTTCGAGTATTCGCGTACCCAGAATCCCACTCGCATGGCGTACGAGGGATGCGTGGCCGATCTCGAAGGGGGTATAGCCGGGTTTGCGTTCGCCTCCGGCCTTGCTGCAGCGGCCACTGTCCTCGAAATGCTCGATTCAGGTAGCCACGTCATCGCGATGGACGATTTGTACGGTGGCACCTACCGGCTGTTCGACAAGGTACGTCGTCGCTCCGCTGGCCTCGATTTCAGCTTCCTGGATCTGAACGACGAAGCGGCGCTTAGCGCGGCGGTCACCCCCAAAACCCGGATGATCTGGGCGGAGACCCCCACCAACCCCATGCTCAAGCTGGTGGATCTGGAGCGTTTGGGTCGCTTCGCGCGCGAGCGCGACATTCTCCTGGTCGTGGACAACACCTTCTGTTCGCCGATCCTGCAGCGTCCTATCAGCCACGGCGCGGACCTGGTGCTGCACTCGGCCACGAAGTACCTAAACGGGCATTCGGACATTGTCGGCGGCATCGTGGTCGCGGCGACGCAGGAGGTCGCGGACCAGATGGCCTTCCTGCAGAATTCGGTCGGCGCAATCGCGGGGCCGTTTGATAGTTTCCTCGCCATGCGAGGTCTCAAAACCCTGCACCTGCGCATGCGTGCCCATTGCGAAGGCGCACTCGAACTCGCGAGATGGCTTGAAGCGCATCCGGCCATCGAGCGCGTTATCTACCCGGGCCTGCAATCGCATCCGCAGCACGAGCTTGCGGCTCGCCAGATGGCTGGCTTTGGCGGCATCATCAGTGCGGTTGTCCGTGGTGGCCTCGCACCGGCGACCCGGATGCTCGAGCGCTGTTCCCTCTTCGCCCTCGCGGAGTCGCTGGGGGGCGTCGAAAGTCTTATCGAACATCCCGCAATCATGACCCACGCCTCCATCCCGGCCAGTACCCGGGCCGCGTTGGGCATCAGTGATGGACTTATACGGTTGTCAGTGGGCGTTGAAGACATCGTCGATCTGCGCCGAGAGCTTGACGTTGCCCTGACGGCCTGATGCATTCGCGCATCCTGCCGGTCCGCCGGGTGCGCCTGATCTGCGAGTGAAAATGAAAGACTTCAGCATATCTCCCATATCGATGGTGCGATCCCTGGTGCAGCACCGGTCGCTTGCCATGTCGCTAATCCGGCGCGAGGTCATCGGACGCTATCGTGGTTCCGTGCTCGGCACCCTGTGGTCGTTCTTCAACCCGCTACTGATGCTCCTGATCTATACCTTTGTATTCAGCGTCGTCTTCCAGGCGCGGTGGAAGGGTGGTAGCGGCTCCAAGACCGAATTCGCAATGGTGCTGTTCTCCGGCTTGCTCGTGTTCAACGTGTTCTCCGAGTGCCTCACCCGAGCGCCAACGCTGATCTTGATGAACTTCAACTACGTCAAGAAGGTGGTTTTTCCACTTGAGATCCTTCCTGTCGTCTCGCAGGGAGCTGCAGTGTTCCACGGAATGGTGAGCTTCGTGGTGTGGTTCGTGTTCTACGTGACGTTTTTCGGCCTGCCACCAGTAACTGCATGGCTGTTTCCGTTCATCCTCCTCCCCTTGATGTTCCTGCTACTGGGGCTTGGATGGTTTCTCGCGTCGTTGGGGGTGTACCTGCGCGACGTCTCTCAGTTCGTAGGCCTCCTGGTCACCGCGCTCATGTTCCTTTCGCCGATCTTCTATCCGGCCTCGGCGTTGCCGGAACGCTATCAGGCGATCATGAGCCTCAATCCAATGACGCATGTAATTGAGCAGGTGCGCAGCGTGTTGATCGCGGGCATCGTTCCGGCGTGGCATAGCTACCTGATCCAACTGGCTGGTTCCATGCTCGTGGCATGGCTTGGCTACTCGTGGTTCCAGAAGACCAGGAAAGGATTTGCCGATGTCCTCTGAGATCGCTATTCGCGTCGAAGGTGTCACCAAGACCTTTGAAATCTATGAATCGCCACGCGATCGGCTGAAGCAATTCTTCCTTCCGAGGCTGCAGAAGCTCTTCGGTGGTGTTCCTCGCCGCTACTACCGTGAGTTCCACGCTCTGGGCGGTGTGTCGTTCACGCTCTCGAAGGGTGAGACCGTCGGCATCATTGGTCGTAACGGCGCTGGCAAGTCGACGTTGTTGCAGATCATCTGTGGAACCCTAGCGGCATCGCATGGATCTATCGAAGTCAGCGGACGGGTTGCGGCATTGCTTGAACTCGGCGCCGGTTTCAATGCGGACTTCACTGGACGCGAGAACGTGTTTCTCAACGGTGAACTGCTCGGTCTGTCGCGTGAGGAGATGAAGAAGCGATTCGCTGAGATCGAAGAGTTTGCAGGTATCGGCGAATTTATCGATCAGCCAGTCAAGACGTACTCAAGCGGCATGTACGTGCGCCTCGCATTCGCCGTGCAGGCCTGCGTGGACCCTGAAATCCTGATTGTCGATGAGGCCCTTTCGGTCGGTGACATTGGCTTCCAGTACAAGTGCTTCAAGCGAATGGAGGAGTTGCGACGCCGCGGTGTCACCATCCTGATGGTCACCCACTCCACCGGCAATATCCTCGACTATGCCGATCGGTGCATCATTCTTGACGGCGGCCGCATCACCACCGATACGAATGACGTGCTTGCGGCTGTCCTTATGTATGAAAAGGGCATGATGGCTTCACGCCCGAAGCCACCAGAAGTCGCGGCAATCGAGCTTGGCGAAACGGTCGACGTCCAGCAGTTGCTCGCTATCCAGGCTAGTACGACAAACGTCGATATGTCCGAAAAGCGCTTTGGATCGGCGCGGGCCATTATCGAATCGATGCAGGTCCTTCGGCCCGATGGCACCACGCTGGAGGAGCGGCCCGTATTGCGCTCGGGTGAAGAGGTTCGCTTCCGATTCACAATCGCGTCGGCGGAGGTCATCGACGACGTCGCGCTAGGCATTTCGATCTCGCGTACACAAGGCGGCGACGTCTGGGGCGACAACAATATTCGTGCCGGTTTGCCGATCACGTTGCGGCCGGGCCGCCAGGTGTTCGAGTACACGGCAAAGCTTCCGATTAGCGCGGGCGATTATCTTGTGCATTGCGGGCTGTCGTGCATCCAAAATGGCTCGCGAGAGGAGCTTGACCAGCGTCGCCCGATCCAGTCGTTGAAATTCTGGTCAGCGCGCGAGCAGGTTGGCGTGGTATTCGCGCCGGTGACCGTTTCTGAGGGCGCTGCATGATCGCGGCGTTCCTGCCCCCATATTCGTTTCGCGGTTTGCCCGCACCCTATCTATGGGTGTTCTATCGGTTGCTGCATTCAATCGGTGAACCAATGGCGTTTCTGCTCTCGTCGGATTACCTCGCGACGAGCGCAAGCCTGGAGGCGCAGGGGCGGCCCGAACTCGATCTGTCCCGGCAGCGTGCACTTGGTTATGTCACTCCAGACGCTTCGTCACTGGAGCGCCATCAATATCGCCTGATGGACAGCGGCTTGATGCATGCCCTGCTCCCCCGCTATCAAGGCAATCCTCTGGCATTTTTCCGCGCCTTTCTGGAGGATGAGATTCCTGAGCTGCGTGCGGAGCTGGAATCACATCTGCGGAGCTTGCCGGAGGTCCCGGAGGTAATTCTTTCTTGGTCGAATTGTCCCTCGCTTGCCGCGGCTGCCCACGCCTGTGGAACGCGCGTCGCCTATCTTGAATTGGGTCCCTTGCGCGGGCCGCTCTATCGCAGCACTGCCTATTTCGACTTCCGCGGCGTCAACGGCCATACCGAGGCCCATTCTCGGTATGAGGCAATGGAGGCCGGTTGCCTGCCAGAAAATCTAGCGCTCGAGACCTTGCGTCGCAGCTTCTCTCAGGACGACGTGCCCGCAGATCCTGATCGACACCATGGGAGCGTCGGCGTGGTCCTGCAGGTAGAAGACGATTCGAACCTGCTCAGTTATAGCAATGGATTCGACAATACGGCGTTACTCACTCGGGCCATTGTAGGTTCCGGGCGTGGGGACATCCTTGTCAGGACACATCCTGGAAGCCGGTTCGCCCTTGCTGATCCTACCGTCCTCGTCGATAACTCGCCAAACAGCGCGGCGTTTGTGCAGCGATGCGGCCGAGTCATGACGATCAACTCAAGCGTTGGCCTTGAGGCACTTCTGTATGGTGTGCCGGTGGAAGTGCTGGGCGACAGCTCGTACGCGTTCATCGCTGCTGCCACCGACGAGCGTGAGCGTCTGCGCCGAATGGCCTTCTACCTCTTCGGCTACCTCGTGCCGTTTGATGAGGTATTTACCGCTGATTACATTCGTTTCCGCATCTCCGGGCCATCTGAGCAAGATATCCTAGCGCGTCACGTAACGGGCTATGCAGGGAAGGTTTTGAATGAGTTGGGGAGCGAGGCTATCCGCACGTTCGTCACTAGCACAGACTCCGTGGGTGTCTTGCTCGATCGCTATCGGCACACCGGAGCGGAGCCGGTTGGTGTTTCCAAGCTCTACTTCCGTAGTGAAGGCGAACACTTCTCCGAAGAACGGGTGGTTGCATGCATGCCCGTCCGCGATGGGGACTCCCGGGTAGCCCGGTTTCGACTTCCCGTAGGGGTACGCCCTGTCGCACTGCGCTTCGACCCTGCGTCGACGGAAGGGACTTACGTCTTCACGGCCTCGGGATGGGGTTCGATTTCCGCAAATGAATCACTTACGTCACATTATCCGCTGAACCCACTCTATGACATGGGTATCAGGGTCCTGGCGTGTGGGGATCGCTTGTTCTCCGAGCCGGGCAGGGTCCCCGTGAAGGTGCTGGCGAGCGGCAACGATCCCTTCGTGGAGCTGTCAGTGGACGACCTGTTTGCAGGCGCCGTTGGGGAAGAGCAGTCGGCGGTATTCGAAGTTCGCTTCCACCTCAGTGATGGAAAGCATGAGTCTGTATTCGGCTTTGCTGACCTGCGCGATCGCCTGGCGCACATCGAGCAGCATTTGACAGCCGTGGATCTCTCGGGAATGCGACAGTCCGTGGACGGCATCCAGGCGGAACTGCAGCAGATGGGTGCTTCTGTAGCCGCGGATGATGTGTCACTGCGCGAAATGAAAAGTGAGATAGCCGAGATTCTTGAGCGATTGCGACGACGGTTCTGGCAAAGGTAAGGGGGAGATGGGGTGAAGATCGTGTGGATCGGGCAGAGAAGATATGATTTGGGATAAAGCCGGACTGGAGCGCCAAACAGCTCTGCTGTTGATGAGGGTTCGGCGGCGCGCGTCGCGCTCACCGACAGCACGAACGATCTATTTTGCCTTGCGACGCCTGCGTTGGCGGGTAATCGCGATGAGTCACCTTGTCATCGGTCTTCTGCGCTCCACTGCGCGTGACACTAGAATGGTCCGGGTTAGCGGTTGCTTCGATAGCGTGTTCTACATGGCGCGCTACGGTGAGGTCGTGCCTGTTGGCATGGATCCGCTGTCTCACTTCATGAAGCATGGTCATCGGCTTGGGTACTGGCCGAACGCGCTCTTCGACACGCCCTGGTATTTGAAGCACGCGACGGATGTCGCGGCGCTTGGCACGAATGCCCTTGCGCATTACATACGGTTCGGTTGGCGTGAGGGCAGGCGCCCGAGCGCCCTGTTCGATTCGCTCTGGTATGTCGGTGTGTACCCTGACGTATCCGCCAGCGGTATCGTGCCGCTCGCACACTTCCTCCAGCAAGGTATGGCTGAGCGCCGCGATCCGTGCGCGCTCTTTTCAAGCCTTTTCTATCTTACGGAGTATCAAGATGTTGCGACGGCGGGCCTTAATCCCCTCGTGCATTACCTTGAATCCGGTGCGTACGAAGGGCGTGATCCGAACCCATATTTCAGTAGCGCCTGGTACCTGTCGCGGTACCCGGAGGTCGCAGCGCAGGGAAGGAATCCTCTCGAACACTACGCATCAGAAGGCTGGCGGAAGGGATACAAGCCAGGGCCGGCGTTCGATAGCGAACGCTATTTGGCAGAACATCCTGACATCGCTAGCGCAAACATCGACCCGCTCGAACACTTCCTGCGAGCAGGTGCTGCTGAGCAGCGCGCACAACCGGTGAGCCGCCACCGCGTCGGAGAGCTATTGCCGTCCACACTACATTTGGTTGCACCCAGCGATGTTCCGGTCATCGATGTGATCATCCCGGTCTACCGGGGCATCGAGGAGACCTCCCGGTGCATTGAGAGTGTATATAGCGCGCGATATACCGTTCCGTTCCGGCTTATCGTTATCAACGACTGTTCGCCCGAGCCTGCGATGCACGGCTATCTGGAAGATGCCGCCATCCGGCATGGGTTCACGCTTCTCGTCAACGAAGAGAACCTCGGCTTCGTGGGTACGGTGAATCGTGCGATGGCGCTTTCGGACTCGAATGACGTGTTGCTGTTGAACAGCGATACCGAAGTCGCGAATGATTGGCTCGACCGCATGGTTGCCCAAGCTTATGCCAGAGATCGCATCGCTACGGTGACGCCGTTGTCCAATAACGCGACGATCTGCAGTTACCCTGATTTTCAAGGGCGGCGGACGCTTTCGCCGGGCGTATCGCTGCACGAAATGGACGCCGTCTGTGCGACAGCGAATCGTGGTCGCTATGTCGGAGTTCCAACGGGCGTCGGCTTCTGCATGCTGATTCGCCGCGCAGCGCTAAACGAACTGGGTCTGTTTGACGCCGAGGCCTTCGGGAAGGGCTACGGGGAAGAGAACGATTTCTGTATGCGTGCGGCAAAGCAACGATGGGAGAATATCCTCACCCTTGATACGTTCGTTTATCACGCGGGTGAAGTGAGCTTCGCGGCGGATAGCTCCGCTGGCAAGTCGCGCGGTACAGAAGCGCTCCTTGCGAAGCACCCGCGGTACCTGCTGGACGTGGCGGCGCATATCTCCGAGGATCCTGGTCGCGCCTATCGGGCGGCGATTACCGCGCAGCTATGGCGCGCTGGTGAGCGCCCGGTCATTCTTTTGGTGACGCACAGTCTGGGCGGCGGGACCGAACGCCACGTGAAAGAACTCGCTGCGCGTTACGCGAGGGACGCAAGGGTGCTCGTTCTTCGTCCGTCGGGGACGTTTGCGAGTGCAGGAGTTGCCCTGCAGTCTGTGGATGACTATGACGCATTCTCTGTCAATCTCGACGCCACTGACGAGGTCGGCCTGCTAAAGCTCTTCAGTGCATTTCCCATTAGCCGGATTCACGTGCACCACCTTTTCGGATTCGGTCCGGAGCTGGGCGCAGCCATCCGGCGTTCGCGTATTCCATTTGATTTTACCGCCCACGACTTCTTCACTGTATGTCCGCAGGTTGGGTTTACGACAAATGGTGTCGACTACTGTGGTGAGCCGGGTGAGGATGGATGTAACGCATGCATTCTGGCCTCCCCGAAAATGGGCGCCAGGGATATTCGTTCATGGCGGCACGGGCACGAGTGGGTCCTCCGCGATGCTCAACGTGTGATTACACCGAGCGTTGATGCATCCATGCGCATCGCGCGGTATGCACCGGAAGCGCATACGGTTGCTATCCGGCACGAAGCCGCCCCTGCTAAATGGGGTGAGGTCCCTGAGCGGCGTCGTCTAGCATCCGATGAGGCACTGCGTATCGCCATTATTGGTGTGCTCGCGCCGAACAAGGGTCGCGACCTTGTTATCGAAGCGGCGATGCATGCCCGTTCCAAGGGGCTGCCACTAGAGTTTGTCGTGATCGGTGACCCTTTTGGCGAACTGCCGCCATCATCACTGGCAGCGATCCGAACGACGGGACGCTACAAAGAGGCCGAGCTGCAGGGAATCCTGGCACAGGAGCGGCCTGACCTCGTGCTGTTCGCGTCGCGGTCTCCGGAGACCTACAGTTACACGCTGAGTGCAGCGTTCGATGCGCAGCTTCCCGTAATGGTTCCGGATATGGGTGCATTTGGCGAGCGTATCGACGGCCGCCCGTGGTCGTTTATATTTCCCGCCGCGATATCTGGCAACGCCATGGCAGAGCACCTCGCCGCAATACGTGCTGACCATTTCGTCGAAGGTGCCCCGGCGCCAGCGCGAGCCAGTAGTGCTCCTGGATCGGTGGCGAGCCTGGGGCCGGATGAAGGCTACGCTGGACCGGCGCGTGCGATCGCCCGCATGACGCCCCCCGCCCGGCTCAACGTACTCGCCGTTCTTGAGAATCACGGTGATGTCCCAAGCCCTTGCGCGCACATTCGCCTCGTCCCGTTCTTTGACGCCATGCACGCACAAGGGATTATTTCGGTGCGGTACATCGCTCCGCAGGAAGTAGATCTTTACGATGCGGATGTGATCATCACCCACCGTGTTCCGGTGGCGACGGCGGACGAGGCCCGTGCGCTATGCGACGCGGCTGCTGCGAGACGTGTTCCGCTTATCTATGATCTTGACGACAACCTCTACGATCTCGATCCATTGGCGGAGGGCGGGAAATATCACGCGTTGCTCGATGTGGTGCATACATTCGTCGAGCGAGCTGACGAGCTGTGGGCATCTACGCCGACGCTAGCCGCCCGTTTGCGCGATGTGGGTGGGCGCCGGGTCATGGTTCACCGTAATCAGCTCGATCCGGCGCTGTGGAGGCGAGCGTTGGTGCACGATTTCGTCGAGTATTCTGCGGCGGACCCTGTTCGCATTGTCTATATGGGCACCCGTACTCATGGAGATGATCTCGCCATGGTGGACGGAGCGCTCAAGGAGCTGAAACGTCGTCACGGTGCAAGGGTCGAGATAATCGTGGTTGGGGTTCGCGACGCCGATGGCGAAGATGGGCACCTTCGTTCGTTGTCTCCGCCGGCGACCGTCGGTGCATCGTACCCTGCGTTCGTTGCGTGGCTGGTGGAGCAACGCTTCGATATCGGCATTTCGCCCCTGCGTGCGACGTCGTTCAACCAATGCAAGAGCGAAATCAAAGTGCTCGATTACTCCGCACTAGGCATCGTCCCAGTTGTCTCCGATCTTGAGCCTTATCACGACATGGTGGCTCATGGAACCGATGGCTTCCTCGTGGCTGACGACACGGCTAGCTGGCTGAATACCCTCGATGCACTTATAACCGACTCGGCATTGCGTCGGCGCGTCTCGGCTGCCGCTCACAAACGCGATGTCGCCGGGTTGTTCAGCTCAGGGGTCGCTGATCGATACGCGGCCCTCCAGCGGCTCGTCGACGAGGCCTCTACACGTTAAGGTGTTTCCCGTGCTGGGGTCTCGATGACGACGCCCCAGCCCGGTGGGTTGGAATAGACGGTGTGAGGGCCCGGTTCCTGCAGTTCCCTCGCCGTCTGCTTCCAGTGATAGTCGACGAAAGGGCGTCGACGGAGGTGGTCGGGGTTTGTCACGGCGACCAGACCGATGAATGTGGCGACCGTGAGTGCCGCTTCATGACGTGACAGCGAGCCCTTCGCTACTACGGCGGTGAAGACGGCCCACCAGAACACCACCTTGAAAACGTAGAAGTATCGGTCAGCAAGCATGAACTGGTAGACGGGGGTAACATCGCGCATGCTTATCGGCGCGAACATCTCGGCGCTGGCGAATACGAGCATGGCAAGCACGACGAGGCGCTTCCCACCGTCAACGTGCTTGCCTGCGATCAATCCCCAGAAGAGTAGCGCATAGACGACGAGCCAGCCATTGCCGGTAAGGAAATCGGCACCGAAGACGTGTATAGGGGCGAGTTCGGTAAATGCGATACGCAACAGATGGAACATGCTCTGGTGTTCGCCACTGCTTTCGGGTGCATGCGTGAGGAGCACCATGACCTGAATGACGGCACCCGCCCCGATTGAGGCGATGACCCGTGGTTCGAACCTTCGCGAAAAGGTCGCAAGGTAGCCCTCAAACAGGCCCATTCGCAGGCGCCGATCGAGCCATGACGCCGCCGCGAGTCCGCCTACAACAAGCATCACAAAGATTGAAAACGGCCCTGTGACTGCGAGGAGGAATAGTGCGAGATCTCGCACCCACAGCGGCCAACCTGGCGAGTTCTCGGCTTCTGTGAAGCACGCTGCAGCCAAAGCGAATTGGAGGAACCATTGGGCATTGGTGATCGTCCCGAGGATTTCGCCGCTGACCGGGACGGCCATGAACGTGAGCATGGCGAGCGGAAAGGGGACTACTGACCGTAGCCTGTGGCAGGTATATGCGACCGCGGCAGCGTCCAGAAGAGTCGCGGCGAGGTTGTAGACGAGAGGCGCTTTGGCTATACCGAACCACGTACCGATCCAGGCGATCAATCGTGGCATGACGTGCAAATAGCCCGCGTACGGCACCCAAAGCTGTGGGAGTGAATGTCCCAGCTGCCCTTTGAAGAAGATCGAAACATCCTCAGCAAAGAACTGCGGCAGAGTCAAGGCGTCGTTCGACTTGAATGCGAGCACAAGGAAGGCCAGAAGAAAGGCCGGGAAGACTCTTGTGCGGTGTTCGATAAGGTTCACAGGGCACCGTTCGATAGAAGGCGAAGCGCTCAACCCGGCCAGTCCGGATTGCCGGCCAAGGCATAGGCGTAGTCGCCATAGGGTAACATCGGTGGCCTGCGTTGCCCGCTTTGGGAGCCCCTTCGACGGATGCGGATTGACGGGCGTCGAGGTCGCAACGTGGGCACTACTTAAGGAGAATGGCGTGGATCAGGGCTCGCGGCGGCTACCTCATTGGATTGGCACCATCACGGTGGCGTTATCGCTCATATGTGCCTTGCTGATCATCATTCCGTTGCACCCAGATTTGCCACGGATAGACCAGGATGCTTCCTGGCCTCTTGCCATGAATACGGCAGCCGCTCAGCACTTCGTCTTTGGCCGGGACATCGTGTTCACGGGCGGTCCCCTGCTTTCAATCTACACGCGCCAGCTTTTGCCTGCGACGATGTGGGTGATGTGGGCGGGCGCGGCATGGGTTGGTCTCGTCGTCATCGCGGCCCTGACCATCTTGACGCCTCGTAGGCGATGGCCGTGGCTGCTCCTGGTGCCCGTCGTTCTCACGTTGCCGGGCATGCGCGACGCCGTCTTCCTCAACTTGCCTTTCCTTCTCGTACTCGTGGTGCTGCACAGCGGCCACCACCGCCGGGCGGTGCAGCTGGCCGGCATATATAGTCTCGTAGCGACTTGCGCGCTCTTGCCGCTGATCAAGGGAAGCTTCACGCTCGCAGCCGTTGCATGCATCGCTCTGGCAGCTATCGCGCTGGCGTCGCGCCGTCGGATCCACCTCGTCGCGGTGCCGACTACGTTCGGTGTTGCGCTGCTAGCAGGGTGGATCGGCAGTGGACAGCCGATGAGTGCCTTGTCCGCGTATTTTACGACGCAGGCCGAAGTAATCGCTGGTTATGGCGATGCCATGAGCGTCAGCGGCCCGGCCGGCGATGTCATCGCCCTTGTAGTGGCGTGCGCACTTCTGTTCCTTTGCTCGTTTCGCGTCAGCGCTCGACCGACGTGGCCGGTGGTTTTGGCAACATCGCTCGTACTGTTCGTTGATTTCAAGGCCGGAGTTGTTCGTCACGATGGACATGTCGCCTTGTCGGCCGTATCCGTGATGATGATGGCGGTCTATTTCGTGGCGGCCAGCTATGGCTGGGCTGCAAGGGCTGCTTCGGTGGTTGCTGCCGCACTGGGATGCATTGTCCTTTCGAGTTACGCCGATCTTTCCCCCGCGGGCGTACTGTCACGAGTAAGCCAGGAGTTGGCTGGTGCGGTCACCACATCGGCGGCAGCCATCACCGGACGATCGTCCTACACCGAAGCGTATGAGCGCGCCACTGACCGCATTCGGTCAGCGCTTCCGCTCGATGCGGCTGGAAAAACAGTCGACCTGTACACAAGTGAAGCAAGTGCCGTGGTGGTCAGTGATGGTCGATGGGCGCCTCGCCCTGTCTTCCAGAGCTATGCGGCATTCACGCCGACGCTCCTGGACCGAAATGCGGCCCACCTTCGGCAGATGGGGCCACAACGAATTTTCTGGCGTGTGCAGACGATTGACAATCGCTATCCCTCACTCGAGGACGGCGAGAGCTGGCTCTGGCTACTTGGAGGATATCGACCGACAGGCTATATCGGTGACTACCTTCAGCTCGATCGCCTGGCTGCGCCACAGGCCTTACGGGAGGGACCGGTTGTCGTCCACACTACCGCCAGGTTGGGTGAGCCTGTGTCGCTCCCCAGAGATACGGCACTGTGGGCGCGCGTCGAGCTGCAAAAATCTCTGCTCGGGCGGGTAGGTGGCGCCGCGTACAAACTGCCCCCCATCTCGATCTCCTTGCGTTATGCCGATGGCACTGTGGCGCGATACCGCGTCATTCCTGGGATGATGGAAACCGGCTTCCTAATCTCTCCCACGGTCCGATCCACCGAAGACCTACTCAAGCTTTGGACAGAGGGGTTTCCGTCTTCCCCTGCGGCCCGCGTGCCAGTGGAAATGCGAATTGACACATCTACGCAAGGCAGAATGTGGTTCGCTGCGCACTACGATGTGAACGTGTCACGCATTTTCATCCCTGGCGTCGCGGCGCCTCAAAACACGCTCGACCCTGTCGAAGCCGCGCCAGCCTTCATGGTGCCTGGCGGCAGCTGCACGCTCGAGACCGCGAACGGTCTGCCCATCAAGGACGGCCTATTGCCGACAAAAGCGGCATCTCGCCTGTTACTTGCGGGGTGGGCCGCGCTGGACGCGCCATCGGGTAAGACTAGCCGCGCAACGTATGTCGAGCTGAGCGATTCGGCCGGCAATCGCAAGCTCGTTCGCGTTCGCAATATGCCCAGGGCCGATGTCGCTGCTGTGTTCAAGCAAAAGTCGCTATCCGACGCCGGTTTTGAAGCCGTACTTGACGTTAGCGGTCTCGTCAGGCCGATCGGTCTGGCTGTGGTAACCACGGATGGCATGACGTATTACGAGTGCCCAGCTTCTCACGTGCGCCTCCCCTGACGCGGCCATCGTCTGCGTGCGGTGATTAGCGGAACGAAAATTTCTTGTGTCCGATATAGCTGGTTAGAACGGGAACGATAACGCCGACGGCGTGGGCGCACAGCTCGGGTTGCCAGGACCAGCCGACCATTGGAAGAAGCCACCGTACCAGGAGCAAGCTGATGGCCAGGGTTTGCAAGGCAGCGAACAGGTTCACGACCACAAACCATGCCATCTGGTGGTGGAGGGCGATCGTCGTCTCACGAAATACGAACAGTCGGTTGAGGCAGAAGGCAGTTGCCATGCCTAGCAAGTAGGCGAGCAGGATCGCAAGGGAGTAGCTCGTCCACATACTGAACAGGATGCGGGAGCCGAAGTTGACGACAGCTGCCGTGCCACCCACAAGAACGAAAAGCGCGAACTGCGATCGAAGCAGTGGTCCAATGTCGGCGCGTTGAGATGGCAGGGCTTTCATACGGATGTCTCGACAGTTCCTATTACGAAGGCTTGCTTGCCAAGCAGTCGCCAGATGAAAGGGACATGAAGATACAGTTTGACGAGCAGCGGATGTTGCGGAAGAGCACTTCGTGTCGTGTAAGGAAGGAACTGCGGGATGCACGTCGTGACGCGGAAGCCGGTCATCTGTAGTGCTTCGACCAGACTCCGATCGGTCAGCGGGGTGTGATGATCAAAAAAATCCCAGTACTCGCCACCCACGAAACGGATGTTGGGTTGGAGGATAAGAATGCGGCCACCTGCGCGAAGAATGCGGTGAGCCTCGATAAACGTGTCCAGTACCAGCTGCTTGTCCGGAAGGTGCTCAAGAAAATTACTCATGAAGACTACGTCAACTGATGCAGCCTGAAGCGTAGCAATTGACGTGCAGCTCTCGTTGATCACAGTGACGTCGGCGCTGGCAAAGCGGCGTACATCGGGGTTCAGGTCGACTGCGATCTTACTGGCTGCATCAATGTTGTTGATGAACTCGCAATAGCCCGCGCCGACATCCACGACAGTGTCGGTGGTACTGACGAAGCGACAGAGGAACGTGCGACAGATCACTCGCCAGATGGCGTTCTTTTTCGCTAGATCCGCTTCAGGAAAGCGACCGCGGTACAACGTCTGAAGATCCATTGACTATTCCGCCTCGCGGGCCATCATGCGCCCGAAATCGATGCTTTCCGAGATGCCACGATCTTCCGGATAATAGTGCGACGTGTCAGCAACCCAGAGCCCATCGACAGGCAGCTTGCGCGGCGGAATGCTCTCCATGTAACCCGGCGGGCAGATCGGCTGCGCATAACGGTACCGGTTGGCGCGAACGTCGATGAAATCAGCATCGGTGAGCGACGGATTGATCATCTTGAGGTAGCGGCGCACCTTGTCGGTGAACACGTCATCGCTGTCGCCGTACTTGGGATGCTCGCCCGGCATATAGAACGGAACGTAGACCACGTGATGGTCCATGGGCCGGAGATTCGTGTACTCCACGAGGCCCGGGATATCCATGTCGTCATCGTTGGTGTTCAGCCAGAAGTTCTCCGTGACCGGCTTCTTCAGCTTGGCGATGACGCAGACAACGGCCACGTTCTTCAATGCGGCAAACTTCGCGTTTATATCGGCGGGAAGATCAGGAATCAGACGGGGTACGAAGGGGAGGGGAATGGTGCTGATGACCTTGTCGAACCCCTCGACGCCATTGGTGGTCTCGACGCCCTTCACCGCGCCGTTTTCCAGGACGACCTTGCGCACGGGCGTCGACAGGCGGATCTCGCCCCCATTTGCCTCGATCCAGCTCTTCATGCCATGCAGCAGGGTATCCGAGCCACCCTCGAGGTAACCCAGCTTCTCCCGGAACATGCTGTAGCGGGAGGTGCCAATGCGGCGGATCCGGCTCCAGATCCAGGCGGCGGAGAGGTTGTCGCTGTAGTCGTAGAACTTGTAATCGAACAGGCGCTTCCACAGCACGCGCCAGGCTTCCTCGCCCACCCAGCGCCGGATCCAGCCGGTGGCTTCGATGTGGTCGAGCGGGCGCCAGTCTTCACGCTTGCGCTTGGTGGAGAGGAACGCGTGGAGCCCGTAGCGCACCTTCGCGACCATGCCCAGGCCCTTGAACTTCAGCAGGGCCATGGGGTTGCCCCACGGTTGCAGGCGCTTGTTGTACCAGTACCCCATCTTCGTTTCGGTCCAGCGCATGCGATCGGCCAGGCCGAGTTCATCGAGCATGGTCAGGAAGCCGGCATCGGAGATGCAGTGAAAGTGGTAGTAGCGCTCGATGCTAAGCCCATTGAAATCGAAGCATGCGGTCATGCCGCCGACGCGATCGTCGGCTTCGAAGATCACCGGCTGGTGGCCATCACGTGCCAGCTGGTAAGCGACAGCCAGGCCCATGGGGCCGGCGCCGAGGACTGCGATGCGCTGCTTCGACGAATTAATCATGGGCGTGTCATTCATTGGCGTGTCTTTGTTTCGCTGGGCCGACCTGAATCGTCAGTACCCGCTTCAATATGAAAGCGTGTTATCGCTTGAGTACGATGTGGGAGTAGCTGGGATCGCAGTAGCTCTCGCGGACGGCATCAGCGAAAGGCGTCTGCTTTACACCGAAGACGGCCTCGGTATCTACGCCCTTGAAATCATCACCCGCGCTGAGTGCCTTCAACTGGTCGGCTGTGAACGGGGGCTTGCCGCTGAACAACGCGTACACGCGGAGCAGGAATCCGAAGAAGCCATAAGGTATATGCACGATCAGCGTGCGCAGCCCCTTGGCCTTCTTGATGGTGTGGATGATGTCGACGTAGTCGATGCGGGTATCGCCTACGACGTCGTAGACTTCACCGTTGCGCTCGCGGACGATGCAGTCCGCGATGCAACGGCAGAAATCCCGCTCGTAGAGCGGCTGGCGCATGTAGCGGCCATCGCCCGGAATTGGGAATACCGGCGTCTTCGCCATGAAGCGCGACAGCCAGCCAAAGTGCTTCGGGTCGAACCAGCCGAACATCAGCGTCGGGCGAAGCACGGTGTGGCGAATGCCGGACTCCACCACGAGCTTTTCCTGCGCCTTCTTGGTGTTGGTGTAATCGTCGTTCGCGACGGACACCACGACCGATGAGCTGATATGCACCAGATAGGGAACGGCGTGGCGCTTGATGGCTTCCAGCACGATCTTCGTGGCATCGATGTTGTTGCGGACGAACTCGGCCGTGAACTTGCTAGTGATCTGCGCGTGCAGCTGAACGACGCAGGCAGCGCCCTCGAGCGCTCCCTCCCATTCACCGTGCTCGGCGACATCGGCCTCGATGGCGACGACATCGGGATGCAGCTGGCGCAGGATCTCCATATTGTAAGTGTGCTTGTCGATGGCGACCAGGTTGGTGAAGCCCTGCGACTTCAGTTCGACGATGAGGTTCTGGCCGACGAGTCCGGCCGCACCGGTCAGGACGATTTTTTCGTGCTTGGCAGGCATGGCTTAGAGACTGACTCGCTTGAAGATCAATTCGGGGACGGCGCGGATGATCGTCATAATGACGAACCAGAACCATGGCAGGTAGGCGACTGGCGCGCCCTTATCCACGGCCTTGACGATGCCTGCGGCGACCGCGTCGGGCTTGGCCCACAGCGTACCCTTCTTGAAATCGCGGGTCATGGGCGTATCGACAAAGCCGGGCTTGATCGTCACGACGTCCACGCCACGCTTTGAGAGGCGCTGGCGCAGCCCGCTCATGAAGGTGCTGACGGCGGCCTTGGCCGAGCCGTAAAGGTAGTTGCTCGCGCGGCCACGATCGCCGGCGACCGACGAGATCACCGCGATGCTACCGCGACCGGCCCTCTCCATGCGGTTGGCGATCAAGGTGAGCAAGGCGATGGTGGATGTAGCGTTGGTGGCGAACTCGGCCATCGCCGTCTCGACCGAGGCTTCGCAGGCCTTCTGGTCCGGGAGCGTCCCGTGCGCGACAAGGACAACGTCAACGTCGCCAAGCGCGGCCCAGGCCGAGTCCAGCACGGCCTCGTGGCGGCCGAGGTCGTTCATATCGAGGGCATCCCGGCCGACATCGGCCGCGCCTCGTATGCGCAGGTCCTCGACGACCGTATCCAGGCGCGCCGGGGTGCGCGCGACAAGGTGCAGGCGTGAACCTCGTTCGGCGTAAATTCGCGCCGTGGCCTCTGCAATGGCCGAGGTGGCGCCGATGATGAGTACTCGCTGCATGATTATTCCGGACGGGTCTTGACGGGATTCGGTGGGCTGCACGCCGACATGGCGCCGGCAGGGCTATTCACGACGTAACCATCGTAATCGACAGGCAAATCGGACTCGGTCTGTGGCGCGCGGGCGCGGATGGCTGCGCCGATGATTGTACCGCGCCGATTGGCCAGCAATATGAGCGAGGGCATCGGGCTGAGTGCGGGCATCACCGCCAAGCGCAGCACCGGGCTCGCCCCTTGGCCCGGCACGATGCTTGCCGGTGCGAAGCACCGGGAGCGCTCGATGACCTGACCCATCAGGGAGTGCAGGCCTGCAAGCGCCCCGTACCCAAAGACACCGAGCCCCGCGTCGCGCGCCGCAAGCGCGGTGCCGAGGACCTCGACCGGCCTGGGGTAGATAGCGACCAGCGTGGCCGGATCGTGGATCTGCAACTCCAGGGCGAGTGCAGCGAGTTCTCGCTCGTGCAAGACCGTGGATTGCGGGCGGACGGCAGTCACCTGCGCGGGTAGCCCCGCTACTAGGACGGCCATGGGTACCCACGCAGGTGCGCCGCGAGGCGCAAATCGGGGGAGGAGAGCGGCGATGGTCCCCGCCCAGGCAGTGAGGACGGGCGTCGTGTAGCGCCCAGACAGGGCGCTGACCGGGCCCAGATCGATACGGCCGACGGCGGCGGCGAGAGCCGACGCACAGACAAATAGCGCGAACATCGCCAGGGCGAGCCTAAGCGGCTCATCATGTCTTACCTGCCAGGCGCGCGCGCTGGCGAAGGTCACTGCCACGAGCGTGGCTAGACCAACGAGCATCGAGATCACCAGCGATGTTCGGCTGACTTCCAGCATGGCGCCGACGGGGCTTCCAAGATAGAGAAGAAGAAACTCTCCGACCAAGGCGGGATGTGCACGTGCCGCGACCAGCGAGCCGCCGCTCGCGCCGTGATAGCCGAGCCTCGCCGTGATGAGGGCCGCGCCGGCAAGTGCCAGGGCGGTGACTGTGTAGCGCCAGCGCATGCGAAGGCAGATCGCCAGTGCCGCAATCATGGGTGCCGCGAGAACACCATTCGCCATGCTTCCGGCAGCGAGCACCGCGCTGGCGCATGCCAGCGCGAACGGCATGGCGGGGCGGGTGGCCGTAACGGTGGCCGCCGTGCCGATACATGCCGTGAGAGGCAAGAGGCAGGCAAGGAAAAACTGAGGTTGGAAGGCCCAGGTAAAGTTTTGTGCTTGGGACCAGAACGAAAGCAGGCCGATAACGAGCGCGTACCACGGAATTCGCTCGCCTGCCGACCACGCTGGGGTCAGCCTGCGTACCGCGAAGCAGACGCACGCGGCGGCGAGCGCGGCAAGCACGACATTCGCAACAAGGGGCAGTATGCCAATGCCATGTCCCCACGCCATATCGGCATAAAAGAACAGCCGGGTGAGCACGATCCGGTGCTCATTATGGAACTCCCACCAGGCGCTTGCGTCACCATCGCGTGCGCGCAGGAAGAAGGCGACTTCACCATCCCAAGCATCCCAGAACGGCACGGGGCTGTATGCGCGAACGATGCCAGTGATCAGCAGGCCGATGAAGCACAGGGCAACGCCAAGCGTCAGGATGGTTCGGGAGGAAACCCTCAGTCGCGGAATCATGCCTGGACGCGACGCCAGAAGCTGGATGAGAGGCCAGGGTCAATATAGGCGGCGAACGCCTCATGGGCGGGAAAGTAGCGTCGGAAGTTGTCGCCGGACATGCGCGCATCCTTCGCGGGATAGACGGCACCTCCCGCTGCCACGGTGATCTCATCGAGGCGATCAAGCAGTCGAAGCGTTGCGGTGCCTTGGAACGGAAAGTCCAGGGCGAGCGTTGCACCGGGGCGTGCGAAGGAGAGCATGCCGGGAGAAGTGCGGTCGCCGAATTGTTTCAGAACGGCCAGGAATGAGCCTGTGCCTGAGTCGGCGATAGCCTTGATAAGGTCGCGCACGGCCTCGTCCGCGCCGATAGGCGGGACCACGCATTGGTACTGGAGGAACCCTTTGGGCCCGTACATGCGGTTCCAGTGGGCAATGCCGTCCAGGGGGTAGAAAAATGGCTGGTAATGAGACGTCGCATGCGTCACGGGCTTGCGTTGCTTGTGGAAGTAGAGCTGATTGAACGCGCGCAGCGAAAGGCTATTGATCAGGGAAAGCGGCGGCGTGACCGGCATGGACAAGGTCCGCGCGGGTGCGCCAGGGCGGCGATCGGGTCTCGCCGGCGCGTGGTTGGCCCTGCTAAATAATCCCCGGCCGAGCGCTTTTCCCCTGGCAACGCAATCGATCCAGGCCACCGTGTATTCATAGTCACGGTCGGACGCGGCGGACAGCGCGAAGAAGCCATCCAGATTGCCGAACTTGTGAGACTCCGCGGACATCCATGGCCCTTGTACACGCCGGAGCTGGATCGAAGCCCAGGTGATGACGCCGGTCAGCCCGAGCCCCCCGATGGTTGCACGGAACCAATCCGGATGCTCGTCAGGCGCGCAGCGCATCCTCGTGCCGTCCGTACGTACCAGTTCAAATGCGAGGACATGATGTCCGAATGTTCCAGCGCGGTGGTGGTTCTTCCCATGGACGTCGTTGGCGATGGCCCCGCCCACGGTGACGAATCGAGTGCCCGGCGTCACCGGCAGGAACCAGCCCTGCGGTACGGCGAGGTCCAGTATCTCCGAGAAGAGAACGCCTGCCTCGCAGGTGAGCACGCCGGTCACGGGGTCGAATGCGATGAAATGATCGAGCCCGCGCGCGGCCAGGAGGATCCCGTCGTCATTGAGGCAACTGTCCCCGTAGCTGCGTGCGTTCCCGATCGGGAGCATGAGCTTGCCACCAGTCGGAAGTGGTGCCCCTCGGTCGGAGAGCGGGATCACTACTTCCCGCGTCACCGGGTAGCGCCCCCATGAGCGACCTGTCCGGGCCATCAGATGGCGAGCGCTACGATGATGGCCGCGATAACACCAATGATGCGGCTGGTCCGGTCCATGACCGCAAATACCACCGGGTCGTCATGCATGACCCCGCGATGCGCGATGGCCCACGTCCGGCTGATCCAGTACAGCAGTAAGGGGCAAAGCATCCACAGGTAATGGGGGTGTTCGTACAGTTTCATGCTCGCGGTGCTGTCGACATATAGCGCGAGCACCAGCACGGCGAGATAGCCGCTGGAGCCGCCAAGCGACTGAATGAGCGGGATATCGTCGACATCATAACCGCGCCCGCTAGCCTTCACCTTCCCGCTCGACTGGAGCGTGAGGAGCTCCACGTAACGCTTGACCATGGCCAGGCTGAGGAAGATGAACATTGAGAACGCGAGTAGCCAGAACGACGGCTTTGTATGCAACGCCGCTGTTCCCGCCAGGATGCGAGTGGTATAGAGCGTGGCGAGTACGACGACATCCAGCATCATGATGCGCTTGAGCTGGAATGAATAAGCGGTCGTCAGTACGAAATAGCCCAAAAGGACCGCCACGAACTGATGCGATACCACGAACGCCAGGCCAAAGCCGGCCACGAGCAGGAGCGCGGCGACGATCGGTCCTGCAATCAACGGTAGCGTGCCTGCTGCGAACGGGCGATGCCGCTTGCGGTGATGCTGTCGGTCCGAGGGGAGGTCGAGCAGGTCGTTGGTCAGGTATACGCTCGAAGCGCACAGGCCGAAACACAGGAAGGCAAGGATCGTGGTCGCGACGGCATCCACATCCAGTACGCGATGTGCCGCAAGCAGCGGCAGGAAGACCAGGGTATTCTTGATCCACTGATGGAGGCGCAGAGCCTTGGCCCATGCCCGAGCGCCGCCGCGCGTCACGACGAAACGCTTGCTCACGTGGGTGACGCGGCCGGCCGCCGTGGAAAGCGCGTGGCCATGTTCGACTACGAGTGCGTTGCGCGCGTGTTTCCACACAGCGAGGTCGACCGGTGCATTGCCGATGTAATCGAAGCCCTTCTCGCCGAAGCGTTCGACGAGGGCGGCGCCCTTGTTAGAGCCTGAGAGGTTTACGTCGCCATCGCTCGCTATAACATCATCGAACAGCGCTGCGTGCGCAGCAACAGGTTCGGCCAGTTTCACGTCCGACGCCGTGCACAGGAAGATCTGGCGTTGCGCGCGCTGTTGGTCCAGCCAATCCAGGACATCCCGGTTGTAAGGGAGCGAAGCCGGATCGATATCGATGCGTAGCGCGATCTGCTTCTTGAGATACGCCTTACCACGCAGCAGCCACGCGAGCATAGGAAAGATCGATAGCGGTTGCCTGGCAAGCAGCGCCAGGGCCGATTCAACCAGCAGGTCGGACCGGATTAGCGTGCCGTCGAGATCGACGCAAAGCGGTGCGTCCGCCTCGGCTGCATTTTCTAGATTCACCGCCATGTTCCCCTTCTCTACGACCCGCCACCGGAATGGTGGCGGGCTTTCCATTAACCCAGCGCCGCTTCCAGCTCAGGCAGGATCTTGAACAGATCGCCCACAAGTCCGATATCGGCAATCTCAAAAATCGGCGCTTCCCCATCCTTGTTAATGGCGACGATGGTGCCGGCATCCTTAATGCCCGTCAGGTGCTGGATAGCGCCCGAGATCCCCACGGCGATATACAGCTCCGGCGCGATGATCTTGCCGGTCTGGCCGACCTGCATTTCGTTCGGGACGTAGCCGGCATCGACGGCCGCGCGCGAGGCGCCGACACCTGCACCGATCTTGTCGGCGAAGCGGTAGATCACCTCGAAGTTCTCCTTCGAGCCGACGCCACGGCCGCCAGACACGACCTTGGCCGCGCCCTGCAGATCGGGGCGGTCGCTCTTGCCCTGCTGCAGGTTCACGAAGCGGGTGTGCGAGGGCAGGGCGACATCCAGTGCCAGTGCTTCGACGGGCGCGTTGCCGGTGCTGGCCGCCGCCGGCCAGGAGGCCGTACGGATGGTGGCGACCACGGTGGAGGCGGCATCCACTTCGACGGTAACGATGGCGTTGCCAGCGTAGATCGGGCGCTTGAAGCTGTGCGGGCCTTCCACGGTCATGACGTCGCTGACCTGCGAGACGCCCAGAAGGGCGGCCACGCGCGGGGCGAGGTCCTTGCCAAAGGTGGTGGAGGGGGCGAAGACGTGGGTGTAGCCAGCAGCGGCCTTGGCCACCTGCGGCGCGAGGATGGCGGCGAGCGCGTGGGCGTTCTCGGCACGGGCCACGGTCAGCACCTTGCTGACACCGTCGATCTTCGCCGCTTCAGCGGCGATGGCGTCCGGGGCGTCGGAGAGGACGATGACATCGATGGCTTCCGGCTTCACCGCAGCAGCGGCGCTCGCGGCGCGCGCGGTCGCGGCGTTCAACTTGCCACCCAGGTGCTCGGCAATAACGAGGATCTTGCTCATGGTATGTGCTCCTGTCCGGCTGCTTTACAGCAGGCCCTTCTGCTTGAGGGCCGCGACCAGCTCGGCGGCATCGTTCACCATCACGCCCTTGCTGCGCTTGGGCGGGGCGGCGAAGTGGGTGGTCTTGATGTGGTCAGCGGCATCCACGCCGAGCGAGCCCAGTTCGATCACGTCGATCGGCTTGGACTTGGCCTTCATGATGTCCGGCAGCTTGATGAAGCGCGGCTCGTTCAGGCGCAGGTCGGTGGTGATGACTGCGGGCAGGTCGGCTTCGATCGTTTCCAGGCCGGCGTCCACCTCGCGGGTCACCGTGGCCTTGCCATCGGCAATCTCGACCTTGCTGGCGAACGTAGCCTGGGGGCGGTCCCACAGAGCGGCCAGCATCTGGCCGGTCTGGTTGGCATCGTCGTCGATGGCCTGCTTGCCCAGGATGACCAGGCCCGGCTGTTCCGTTTCCACCAGCTTCAGGAACGTGCGGGCGGCCGTCAGGGGCGAGACGGCATCGGCGGTCTGCACGTGGATGGCGCGGTTGGCACCCATGGCCAGGCCGTTGCGCAGGTGGGCGGTGAGGTCCGCCGGGCCGATACCGACCACGATCACTTCCTCAGCCACGCCCTTCTCACGCAGGCGCAGGGCCTCCTCGAGGGCGATATCGTCAAACGGGTTGGCGGAGAGCTTCACGCCATCGGTGACGACGCCGGTACCGTCGGGCTTGACCTGAATGCGGACGTTGTAGTCCACGACGCGCTTGTAGCCGACCAGAATCTTCATTCTCGGTTCCTGTGTGAATGCCCGTTCAGCGAACGGACGTCAAAAATGGGCCCGTCATCATAGCGAATCTTGCCCCTGGCCTCCTGCCGCATCGCGGCAGGGTAGGCGCCTACCCGCGTTGCGCGTAGGCGTAGGGGGCAGGGGGCGCGTCGGGCTGCCCAACCAGCGAGGCCGCTGTCACGTTGAGAAACCCCCCATGCGCAGCGGCAAGCGTCACCACGCGTTCCACGGCATGGGCCATCGTCCCGTCCACTTGCCCAGCCTCGGGGCTGAAATCCGCCTCGGCGAGCGGGGCATCCAGGAGTGGTACGAGGGCCGCCAGGCGGCACCAGAACATGCTGCCGGCTATGAATGTGTCAGTGCGGACGTCGGGCTGTGCTATGCCCATGAGCGAACAGAGGTAATCAACGTTCGCCTCGTTGGCACCCCAATAGAAGCCCAGCGGCTGGACGTGACCTTCGGGTGCCACAGTGCCCAGCTCGGGTCGTGACGCGAAGGCCTCCAGGGCCGCCGCGGTGCGTTCGGGGGCGATGAGCCGGCCGACAAGCTCCGCACGCCATGCGGCCCCATCATCGCGATGCACCGAGCGCTTGGTGTGCAGTTTCACGACAAGGTCTTCGCCCTCATCGAGCAGCTGCCTGGCCACGCGAAGGAAGGGTAGGATGTCGCGGCCCCGGTTGGGGGTGACGAACAGATCGGCCTTGAGGCTGAGCCTGGCAACCTCGGCGCGCACCGCGGCTTCTTTTTCGGAAGGAACGGTCAGGACGACGCGGAAGTCCTTTCCCGTCGCACGCAGTGCCACGACCAGTTCCTCGAGCAGTTCCGGGTACCACACGTGGATCACGGCACACGGGCGCGCCGACAACGTGCGCGGGGCCCCGAAAGCACGCCGGATAGCTTCCAGCCACGCATACCCGTAGCGTGCGTCGGGCTCGAGCACCGCGCCCTCGGCCCATTCATTCCATGCGTTGACGAAGACCAGGGGAGCCTTGGGCGAACGCTTTTGCGCCTGTCCGATGGCATGCCGGGCCCAAACCTCGAACGCGCGTGGCGTGGCATGTACGTAGGTGCGACCGCGCCCACTCCGCCGCGCCTCGTTGTCCCAGCCGGGATTGATGCCGGGGTAGAGCGTATAGCCGGGGGCGTCGGCAGACATGGCCTGGCGTGCCAACGCCCGCCAGTCAAGGATCTCGCCCGCGTACGCCGGGTTGATGAGCCGGTGCGCCGCGGTGATGGGCGAAAGGCTTGTGTTGTTGGGCGGAAAGCCAGCGGCCGCATCGAATCCGATGCTTGCTGGATCGACGTTGTCGAAGCTCTGGACGTAAACGAGGTGAAGGTCGCCAATGCCGTGATCGCGGCACCAGGTCCGCCAGCGTGCGGCTGTCGCCCGTGCATCTGGCAGCAGGCCAGGCCGGTAGACCATGAGCACCGGTTTTCCATCAACGCGGAGGTAACGCGGGTCGCGCAGGTAAGGTGCGACGTATTCGATGAAGGCCAGGTCGTCATCCGGGCTGTGTGCCTGCCCGATCAACACATCGTTCGCACGGCCATCCCACCGGCGCGACCAGTTCTCGTTCGCCCAGCAAAGGGCGAGCGGGAAATCGATCGAGCGATCATCCAGCCAGTGCCGTAGCGGCTCCTCGAGCAGTGTCTTTCCCGCAAACCAGTAGAAATACGTGGCGAACGCACTTACGCCGTAAGCCTTCGCAATATCGACCTGGTCGCGCATGGTGCCGGGCACGCGGAGATCATAGTAGCCAAGGTCGCCCGGCAGTCGCGGCTGTGCGTGCCCCTCGAATTGGGGAAGTGCACGCGTGACGTTGCGCCATTCGGTAAAGCCCTTGCCCCACCAGGCATCGTTTTCCGGCGTGGGATGGAATTGGGGCAGGTAAAACGCGACGATCGTGGCGGGCAGGGGTGATGGCAACGCTGCCCGCGTAAGGCCCACATGCCCGAGCAGCCGATGGCCAGCGTGGTCGAGCGAGCGGTGGGGCGAAGGTGCGGCGGCTTTTCCTGTAGGCCCCGTAGGCACGAGGTCAGCGTGCCGCGCCAGAAAGCGCTGGCGCAGTCGGTCACGTGTCGCCACTGGCATGGGCGTCAGCCGAAAGCCGGCACGGAGTGCGCGGAAAAGAAGGGCGCGTAAGGCGGGAGCGGACATGGTCAGGTAATGGCCTGGCGAAGCGCGTCGCGCGCGGCGTTCGCCGAAAAGTGGTTCCGTATGTTCTCGAGCCCATGTGCAGACAGGGCCAGCCACAGCGCTTCATCGCTGGCGAGCCGGCGGTACGCCATGGCGTAGTCATCCGGTGCGTGCGCAACGAGGACATCCACGCCGTTCGCCAGTTGCATGCCTTCCGTTGCGACCGGACTGCCAATCACCGGCAAGCCATGGCTCATCGCCATGTTCACCTTGCCCTTGACTCCGGCCCCAAATCGCAACGGCGCGATGGAGGCGAGGCACTGTGCCATCAGCGGCTCCAGGTCATCGATGCGGCCGAGCATGTCCAGTCCAGCGGAAGAGAGGCTGGCCTTCACATCGTCAGGAACGTCGCCGGCCACAAAGATTCGGATCGAAGGATCGATCCTGCGCAATGCAGGCAGGATATCGCCGGCCATCCACTGCATGGCATCCGCATTGGGCGGATGGCCGTGGCCGCCGATAAATAGCAGGTCGCGTCGCCCCGCGTAACCCTTCGTGCGGCCGACCGCCTCGTGGATATTGGACAGCAGCAGTACGTGGGCGGATGGCACGAGGCTGGTGAGCAAGTCACGCTCGAACGCGCTCACGACGAACGTTGCATCGGACGACGCGATCAGATCGAGTTCCTGCCTTCGCGTCGTCTGCGCGTGGCGCGACAGGCTTGCACTCGCCGCTTGTTCGGCAGCGCGCTCTTCACGCAGGAAGTGCAGATCGACCGTGTCGAAGATAATTTTCGCGCCAGGAACCTGCTTACGGACAAAGCTGGCGTATTGCATCGCCACGGGGTGCCGGCAAAGGACGACCGCGTGCAAGTCATCGCCATGGGCGCCGATCCATGCCGGAACGCTTGCATGCCACGGCCGGGCAGCTACCTCGACGCCGAGACTGCCTAATGCCGTGATGTCGCGTTCTGAGGCGCGGCCATCATCCGGTGCGAAAACGACATGCCATCCTTCGGCAACCAGCAGGCGCATCATCGCGATCAGGCGCACCGAACCGGAGTCGCGCGACGCATCAGGCGTGCTGATATCGACGACCAGCACCGTACCCCGTCGTCGCTGACGGTCGATGGTCGCCAAGGGTGTGCCTGGAAGCGGCTGGCGCACGAGCACCTCGCTCCATTTGTCAGCGAGCTTGTGCAGGTTGATGGCCTGGAACCGCTTCATGCCCGATTCGGGCGCCGCCGCCGAGCTGATGCCCTCCGCATGCACAACGACACTGCCCGGTACATAACGAACTGCGTAGCCACGCGACCTCACGGCGAATGCAAGGTCGGTATCTTCGTAGTAACCCGGGGCGAAGGCCGGGTCGAACCCACCGATGTCGTTGAACAGGTCCGCAGGGATGGCCAGCGACGCACCCGATACATAGTCCACTTCTCGTGCGTAGCGGTACGCCGGGTCGTTGCGCTGGGCGAAGCGACCGATGTTCCACGCAGACGCATCCGAAAACACCCAGGCACCTGCTTCCTGGAGGCGACCGTCGGGGTAGACGAGCTGGCTACCGGCGACGCCCGTCCCTGGGAAAAGCTCAAACGTTTGCACGAGGGCCTCGGCCCATCCTGTCGTTACTTGCGTATCGTTGTTCAGGAAAATGAGGACGCTGCCACGCGCGGCCGCGGCACCCGCGTTACATGAACCGACGAAGCCGAGGTTTGCTTCGTTCTGCAACAGCCGTAGGCCAGCAACGTTGCGTAGGACATTCGCGCTTTCGTCGGGGGATGCATCGTCGACGACGATAACCTCGAACGCCATGCCGGGGGGCCTTGCGGCAATGGATTGCAGGCAAGTCAACGTGTACTCGAGCTTGCCGTACACGGGGATAACAATGGATACCACTGGCGCTGCGGAAGTCGGCAGGATAAGCGGCCCGGTGACGATACCGAGGGGCAGTAACGCGAGGCTATCGTCCTCTGCCGGTCGACGGACCAACCCCTGGGATATGCGTGCAAACGTGCCGCGCCAACCACGCAGGGCAACGCTGGTGCGCATGCGCTGGACCAGCGAGCGGAAGCGGCGGTAGCGCCAGGAAAGTTGATTCGACACAGCTGGCTATAGGGTCCGTTACAAGTTCTGATAATTCGGCCCAGACCCGCCCTCAGGCGTGACCCAGGTAATGATCTGGTACGGATCCTTGATATCGCACGTCTTGCAATGCACGCAGTTGGCCGAGTTGATCTGCAACCGCTTGCCCGCTTCGTCGTTCACGATCTCATAGACACCCGCGGGGCAGAACCGCTGGCACGGATTGCCGTATTCCGTGGTGCACCGCTCGATACAAATAGACGTATCAGCCACCTTCAAATGAACCGGCTGGTCCTCGTCGTGCTCGGTGGCGGCGAAATACACCGACGCCAACCGATCGCGCGGAGCCAGCGTCCGATCCACATAATCCTTCTTCGGCGCCTCGTACTGGCCCAGCTTCTCCAGCGACGACCAGTCAGCGTGGTTCTTCAGCGTCCACGGCGAGGTACCGCCGGTAAGCGTTTCCCAAGCAGCGTTGATAAGCCCACGCCACAGCCCCTTGTTGAAGCCCGGGCGGATATTGCGCACCTTCTTGAGTTCAGCGACGACCGCCGAGCCGCGCAGCGCAGCATCCCACCCGGCAGGATTCAACTGCGAAGCCACCAGGTGCTCCGCAGCCAGCATGCCCGAGGCGATCGCCTGGTGGGTGCCCTTGATCTTCGGCACGTTCACGAGGCCCGCGGAGTCGCCAATGAGGATCGCCCCCGGCATCTCCACCTTCGGCAGCGACTGGAAGCCGCCTTCGATAATGGCGCGCGCACCGGCCGAAACGATCGTGCCGCCCTCGAGCAGGCCCTTCACGTTCGGGTGGTGCTTGAACTGCTGGAAGGCCTCGAACGGCGAGAAGTTCGGATCCGGGTAATCCAGACCGACCACGAAGCCGACCGCGACACGGTCGTTGTCGAGGTGATACAGGAAGCTGCCGCCGTACGTATCGTTGGCAAGCGGCCAGCCAGTGGTATGCACCACCTTGCCCGGCTCGCCGCGTCCAGGCGCAAGCTGCCACAGCTCCTTGATGCCGATGCCATAGGTCTGCGGATCGCTGTCGGCGTCCAGGTCGAACCTCTTGATCAGCGTCTTGCTGATGTGGCCGCGGCAGCCCTCGGCAAGCACGGTCACCTTGGCGCGGATATCGATGCCCTCGGTGTAACCCGGCTTGTGCGTGCCATCGCGCGCAATGCCCATGTCACCAATGCGGACGCCATTCACGGCACCGCTCTCATCGAACAGGGCTTCGGCGGCGGCGTAACCCGGGAATACATCCACGCCTAGCGCCTCGGCCTGCGGGGCCAGCCACGCGCACAGCGCGCCCAGGCTGACGATCACGTTGCCGTGGTTGTTCATCTGCGGCGGGGCAATCGGTGCCTTGATGCCCGACTGATGGTCCTTCAACCACCAGAACTCGTCCTTGGTCACCGGCACGCAAATGGGCGGCGGCGCCTTGCGCCATTCCGGCAGCAGGCGGTCGAGCGGGGCGGTTTCGATCACGGCGCCCGAGAGGATCTGTGCACCGATGGTGGATGCCTTCTCGATCACGCAGACCGAGACCTCCGGATTGAGCTGTTTCGTACGAATCGCGAACGCGAGGCCGGCGGGGCCTGCCCCGACGACGACGAGGTCGTATTCCATGGTTTCGCGTTCGCTCATCGCTGGCTCTCGAATCTGGCTGGCAGGGTCAAACAGGTATTGTCCCGTTTCCCCACAAACCGGGCAAATCGCCGTTTGAAACGGGCTGGCAGGGTTGCATGGTCTTCACAAACGGAGGTTATAGTCGTCTCCAGATGAAGGAGATTCCATGAATACGATGTTGCCTGTGTCTGCCACGGATATGCGCCGGGCCTCGCTGCTGCAAATCATGCACTGGCTGGCCATTGGCCGGGCCCAGCCGCAGGCCCTTTCCGACGCCTACCAGGACGCCATCGAGCGCCTGAACCCGGTCCTGAACGCCTACACAGACGTGAGCGTATCGCTTATCCAGGAGCAGGCGCTGGCCGCCGACCGGCGCCGGCGCGATGGGGTCATGGGCCGGCTGGACGGCCTGCCGATCGCCATCAAGGATAACTTCGACGTGGCCGGCGTCCCCACGCGCGCCGGTATGCGGCGGCGCACCGTGGTGCCGGAACAGGACGCGCACGCGATCGCCCGGTTGCGCGCCTCAGGCGCGGTGCTGCTGGGCAAGACCAATATGGATGAAGGCGCCCTGGGCCTCACCACGAATAATCCGTTTTATGGCGCAACGCACAATCCGCACCGCCTGGGCTACACGGCCGGCGGTTCATCCGGCGGCGCCGCTGCCGCGGTGGCGGCGGGCATGGCGGTCGCCGCCATCGGTTCCGACACGCTCGGCTCCATCCGCGTCCCCGCCAGCTATTGCGGCGTCTACGCGCTGAAGCCCACCCACGGTGAAATCTCCGCGCGCGGCCTCGTGCCCGCGGCCAGGCGCCTGGATGCCGTGGGCCTGCTCGCCCGCGGCGTGGATGACCTGACCGTGCTCCTGCAGACCCTGGCGGGCTACGACGCCGACGACGCTCGTTCGCGCCGCCGCCGCGTGGCGTTCCAGCCGCCGGATTGGGAGCCTGGCAACCTGCGTACCGGTTTCCTCCCGGATCTGGCGGCCGTCGGTGTTGAGCGCGACGTCATCGACGTGTTCGACAACGCACTCTCCCAATTGAAGGGCGAGTTGGGCGAACGCCGCGCCGTGGATTTTTCCGACTGGGATTTCGCCCGCACGCGCCGTGCCGGCCTGCTCCTGATGGAAGCGGAAATGCTGCATACGTTCGCCGAGGAGTTGGCGGACGAGGCCTACCCGGTATCGCCCGGCTTCCGCCAGATGGTGGATTTCGCGGCGAAGAAATCGGCTGCCGACTATGTCGCGGCGGATCTGGTGCTCGATGCTGCCACGCTGAAAATGCGCCGCCTGTTTGCCCAGGTCGACGTGCTGGTCATGCCCACCACATCGCAGGGTGCTTTCCCGCTGGATCAGCCAGCCCCCGCATCGCAGGCCGACCTGTGCAGTTTCGCGAGCCTGGCGGGCTGTCCTTCGGTGAGCATCCCGATGGGCACGTTGCCGAACGGCATGCCGATCGGCATGCAGCTGGTGGGTGCGCGCGGTTCGGATCTGCGGCTGCTCGAACTGGCGGCGGTGTGTGCCTCGTCGCTCGATGCCGAGCCGGCGTACCCCGTCGAGCCCCGCTAATTGTAGGAGCCCACCCTGTGGGCGACGCCGTTCGCGACGGCGCCGCAGGAGTTCATGGGTGGTATCGCGAAAAGATGTCGCCCAAAGGGTGGGCTCCTACCGTTATTTGGTGGGGGCGGCCTGGTAGGTCCAGGTCACGACATCGCGGGAGAGCTTGTCCATCGCCCGACCGAACGCCTGCACCACCTGCGGCACCTCCTTGCCATCCACCGGCTCACGCACTTCAAAGCGCTGGCTCGCCACGATCTGGTGCTTGTGCGAGTTCGCCAGCATGGCGTCAAAGCGGATGACCACCTCCGGCTTGCCGCCGGCGTAGTCCGTCTGGAAATCAGAAAGGTTCCCGCCCAGCTCGTAGTCGGCGGCCAGGTTGCTGTCATCCGTGCTCAGCGCCGTGACCCGTCCGCTATCCCGGAACGCATCGGCCAGGCGGTCGCGGAACAGGTGCGGCGCGCTGTCGTTCCAGCGCGCGCCGGCATACACGGTGATCGTGTTATCTGACGGCACCACGGCGATGCGCGAGTTATCCAGCGAGCGCGGCGCGTTTGGCGTGGCCACGCGCAATGCCCAGGCCACGGGTGCGGCAGCGGCGGCGGTAGGCCGGGCGCCCGGCGCCGCCGGCAACGTATAAACACTCGGCTGCTCCGCCTTCGGCAAAATGGAGCAGCCAGCGAGCGCGGCCAGCATAAGAACAGGAAGGGTGAACCGCATACGGCTCATGGGGTGAACTCCTTGGTTTTCTCGCGCCCGAACAGGTAGCCGCTGGGGTTTTCATCCAGGCGCCGTGTAATCGACCGCAGCGAGGACAGGGTGTCGCGCAGTTCGCGCAGCGCCGGTGCCAGGTCGCCCAGGCTGGCGGCACCGCCGTTCAGTGCATCGCTGTTGTCGTTGATCAGCCGGTCGATCGAGGCCATGGAATGCTCGAGCGACGCCATGGCGCGCTGTGCACTTTCCAGCGTGGCCTTGCCCTGGCCCTGGACCAGGCCGTTGGCGTTGTGCACCAGGTCCTTGCTCTCGGCCAAAGTTTCGTTGGCCTGTTTCGTGGCCACGTCGAGCTGCTTGATCAGCGAGCGGATGTCCTCGCGCTCATCGGCGATGACGCCCGTGGTCTTGTCCAGGTGATCCAGCGTGCGCTCGATCCGGTGCACGTTTTCTGGCGACAACAATTCGCTGGCGTGCGCTGCCGCCTGGTTGATGTTGGTGATGAGGTCTTCGCTGTTGGAAAGCAGCTTGGCCAGCTGCGAGGTATCCGCATTGATGATGGGTACCTCGCCATCGTGCCCCACCAGCAGCGGGCTGCCAGGCGAACCACCCGAGAGCTGGATGATCGCCACGCCGGTGACACCGGTCAGCGCAAGCTTGGCGTGCGTATCCTTGCGCAGCGGCGTGTCGCCACTCACCCGGATACGTGCGAGCACCCGGCGCGGATCGTTCGGATCCAGGCGAAGTTGGTTCACATCGCCCAGGCGAATGCCGTTGTACTGCACGGCGGAACCTCGCGACAGGCCGGTCACCGCTTCGTTGAACACCACGTCGTAGTAGTTCCACTCCTGGTCGGAGTGCGCCTTGGCCAGCCAGACACCGAACAGCAGGCCGCCGATGACGATGACGAGGGTGAAGACGCCGATCAATATGTGGTGCGCGCGGGTTTCCATAACTCAGTCCTTGCCTTGGCGGGCGGCGAAGGTGGCCGCGCGGCCGCGCGGTCCGTTGAAATAGGCCTGCACCCACGGATCATCGGTGCGGGCCACTTCATCGATCGGGCCTACGGCGAGCACGCGGCGCTGGGACAGCACCGCGACGCGGTCGCAGGTGGAATACAAAGTGTCCAGGTCGTGGGTCACCAGGAACACGGTGAGCCCCAGCGCATCGCGCAGGGTCACGATCAGGCTATCAAAGGCGGCGGCGCTGATCGGATCGAGGCCCGCCGTCGGTTCGTCGAGGAACACGATTTCCGGATCGAGCGCGAGGGCGCGGGCTAGTGCCGCGCGTTTGATCATGCCGCCGGAGAGTTGGGCGGGCCATTTGCGCCCCGCGTCCACGGGCAGGCCGGAAAGCGCGAGCTTCACGCCGGCCAGGCGGGTGGCGTCCGCGCGGTCGAGCTTGGCGTGTTCCACCATGGGCAGCGCCACGTTCTCGGCGACGGTCAGCGACGAGAACAGCGCGCCACTCTGGAACAGCACCCCGAATCGGCGCTCGACCAGTGAGCGCTTCTCCTCGGGGAGCGACAGCAGGTTCTCGCCGAACACGCGTACCTCGCCCGCCACCGGCCGCACCAGGCCGATGATCGTGCGCAGCAGTACCGATTTGCCCGTACCCGAACCACCCACGATGCCGATGATCTCGCCCCGGCGCACGTCCAGGTCCAGGTTCTCGTGGACGGTCTGCGTGCCAAAGCGGTTGGTGAGGCCGCGCACCTCGATGACGGTTTCAGCGCTCACCAGCCCATCTCCATATAGAAGAGGGCGGCGACCGCATCGAGCAGGATCACCACGAAGATGGACTGGACCACCGCCGATGTCGTGTGTTCGCCGACCGACTGCGCGCTGCCTGACACCTTGAAGCCCTCCATGCAGCCGATGACCGAGATCATGAAGGCGAACACAGGGGCCTTGGCGATACCGACCAGGAACTGGCGCAGCTGCATATCCTCCTGGAACATGGTGAGGAACATCGAGGGCGACATCTTCAGCGTGGCCAGGCAGACCACGCCGCCGCCCACGATGCCGGCGATCATCGCGACGAAGGTGAGCAGGGGCAGGGCGATGAGCAATGCCAGTACGCGCGGCAGCACCAGCAGCTCCACCGGATCCAGGCCCAGCGTGCGGATGGCGTCGATTTCTTCACGGGCCTTCATCGAGCCGATCTGCGCCGTGAAGGCGCTGGCCGTGCGGCCGGCCAGCAGAATGGCGGTGAGCAGCACGCCGAATTCGCGAAGGAAGGCAAAGCCCACCAGGTCGACCGTGAAGACACTGGCGCCGTAAGCGGCAAGCGCCGTCGAACCAAGGAAGGCGACGACAGCGCCGACCATGAAGGAGAGCAGGGCGAGGATCGGCACGGCATCCAGGCCGGTCTGTTCCAGGTGCGACACCAGCGAAGTCACCCGCCAGCGGCTGGGCCGCCATACCGTGGTGGCGAATCCCTGCAAGGTGATGCCGATGAACCCCAGCAACTTCGCCGTCTGTTTCCAGAACGAGGCGACGGCCCGGCCGATACGCTCCAGCATCACCACGAAGCCGGCATCCCGCTTCCGCGGCACGCCCTTGCAGTAGGTATCGATCGCATCGCCCACGGTTTTCAGCAGCGCGCGCCGCGCCGCGGGCAGGGCCTCGTCCTGGGCAAGTGCCTGGGTGCGCGAACTGCCCAGCAGTTCGGCGATCACGAACGCCCCGGAGGTATCCATGGCATGCACATCGTGGATATCCACCTGCACCCCGGTGCCGATCGACCCGGCCAGGTCGTTGGCCCGCTTTTGCAGTGCCTCGTAGAACGGCAGGGTCCAGTCGCCACGGAGCACGAGACGCTCACCGCCACTATCGCGGGTAAGGGTGACCGTGCCGGGCAGCGTGGGGGTATCCATGGAGCCGAAGGCTAGCAGGAAGATGTTGCGGCGCGCTTGGACTTGACGCTCGCTGCCGGGATAATGCCTGGCTGGCCCCATGCCCACTCCCCTGAAGGTAAGACGATGACCGACAAGACCGAACTCAACGCCACCCACCGCGAGCTCGGTGCCCGCATGGTCGACTTTGGCGGCTGGGACATGCCCATCGCCTACGGCTCGCAGATCGAAGAGCACCACGCCGTCCGCAAGGACGCCGGCATGTTCGATGTGTCGCACATGACCGTGGTGGACCTGACGGGCGAGAAGACCCGCGATTTCCTCCGCAAGCTGGTCGCCAACAACGTCGACAAGCTGGCCAAGCCGGGCAAGGCGCTCTACACCTGCATGCTGGATGAGACCGGCGGCGTCATCGACGACCTGATCGTCTACTTCCTGCGTGAAGATTTCTTCCGCCTGGTGGTGAATGCCGCCACGCGCGCCAAGGATCTCGCCTGGATCGAAAAGCAGGCTGCCGCCTTCGGCGTCGCCGTCCGCGAGCGCCCGGAGTTCGGCATGATCGCGGTGCAGGGTCCGAACGCCCGCGAGAAGCTGATCGGCCTGCTGCCGGCGGAGGCGCAGGAGAAGGCGCGCAAGCTCGGCAAGTTCGCCGCGCTGGAAACCGAAGGCCCCGATGGCATGCCGCTGTTCCTGGCGCGCACCGGCTATACCGGTGAGGATGGTTTCGAAGTGGTGGTGCCGAACAGCCGTGTGGTCGAGCTGTGGAAGCGCCTGCACGAAGCAGGCGTGGCCCCGGCCGGCCTGGGTGCGCGCGATACGCTCCGCCTCGAGGCCGGCATGAACCTCTACGGCCAGGACATGGATGAATCCGTGTCGCCGTGGGAAGCTGCGCTCGCCTGGACCATCTCGCTGGACGAGGGCCGTGACTTCATCGGCCGTGCCGCGCTGGAACAGCACAAGGCCGATGGCGTGAAGCGCGTGATGGTCGGCCTGGTGATGGATGACAAGGGCGTGCTCCGCCACGGCCAGAAAGTTCTCACTGCTAATGGCGAGGGTGAGATCCTCTCTGGCGGTTTCGCGCCGACCCTTGGCAAGTCCATTGCCTTCGCCCGCATTCCCGCCGGCGAGCCGGGTGACGTCCGTGTCGATATCCGCGGCAAGGAAGTGCCGGTGCGCGTGGTGAAGTTCCCCTTCGTGCGCGACGGCAAGCCGATGGAAGGCATCACCGGCTGATCCCACACCTATATATAGATGGGTAACGAGGGCGGCCACGGGCCGCCCTCGTCGTTTCATCAGCCCACGGTGTACGGCTCGATCGTGATGGTGGCGTTGTTCGCCGCCCCCTTGTGCTGGGTGTATGTCTTGCCGCGCTCAAGGACGTAGAACGAATCCACATAGTCCGGATCGTTCTTGAACCAGGTCGAATCCATGGCATTGAGTACCGCGGCGCCCAATTCGGATACGGCCGCGTAGGGTGCGGTGGCGGGGTTGAGTTTCAGGCCTTCGCCCACGGCCTTCACCAGGCTCACGGCCAGGTTCTGGAAATTGACGTCGCCATCCTTGTCGAACAGCTGCAGGTTCACATACGGCGCGGAGCATTCGGCCCAGTTCACCAGATCCATGTTCGGCGTGTAGTCCACCTTCGACTTCGCCAGGAACGGCATCAGCTGGGTCTTCACGAACGGCTGGTTGTCGGCACCGAAACCGGTGGTGATCGCGAAAATCTCGGCATCCCCCTTGAACCAGTTTTCCTTGTTGTCCTCGACCCGGATCTTGCGCAGCATGCTCAGTTCCTGCGGGGCACGCGAGGCCGCCGCGCTGAATGCCTGGCGTCGGAGCGTGGGCTTCGTCCCATACAGGTCGGCTTTCGCCAGTGCGTCGTTCATCACGGCGACGCCGGCCTGCATCACCGCCCTGCCATCGAGGGCGATGCGCAGTTCCTGATGCGCCTGGCCATCGCGCTTAACAATAAGGATGGGGGTGCCTGCGGCGTCGATACCCATGACGCTGGCGATACGGCGCTCGGCATCGGCGATGAGGCTGGCAAGCTGGGTGGCGTCGTCCTGAGCGTTCTCGCTGGCGAACTCGCTCAGCAGGACAACGAGTGGGGCGGGGCCGTTTGCCGTGGCGGTGCGCGCCGCGTCGGCCAGCGAACCTTCGGCGAGCCAGTCGCGGAGCACGCGCTGCACACGGCTGAGGATGTCTTCACTGCTCTCGGCGGCGGTCAGGTCGGCCTGGGTATTGTCCGCAGTGGCGAGGTGGGAGCGCTTCATGGGGGATCCTTTATCGATGGGGAATCCGGCACCAGCCCTGGCACCGGTCTGAACAAGGGTATGGAGCGACGCTGACCTGGGCTGTCGTTAGCCGCCTACACGGCCCGTGGGCATGCGCCGCTACTTGCATCGGTTTGTCGCCGATAGTCCTAAGGCGCGGTCTGTCACGGAAGACAGGCTTACGTGCCGCGCGCGGACCGGTACAATCACCCGGTCACCACCGCCCACTCCCTTACGAGGCCTACCCCATGAGCAACGAAATCCCAGGCGACCTGCATTTCCTCAAGTCCCACGAGTGGGTGCGCATCAACGATGACGGCACCGCCACGGTCGGCATTTCCGACCACGCGCAGGGTGCGCTGGGCGATCTGGTGTACGTCGAGTTGCCGGAAGTGGGCAGCACCGTCGAAGCGGGTGAGGGCAAGGGCGTCGCGGTGGTCGAATCCGTGAAGGCCGCGTCGGATATCTACTCGCCGATGTCGGGCGAAGTCGTCGCCGTGAACGAGGCGCTGTCCGATGCACCCGAAACCATCAACTCGGAACCGTACGAGGGTGGCTGGATCTTCAAGATCAAGTACAGCGACCGGAACGAAGTCGACGAACTTTTGACGCCCGACGCGTATGCCGAACTGATCGAAAACGAAGATCACTGACGGTCGCTCGGAAGGCTTCAACCAGGTGCCGGTCGTCCTCGACCGGCATTTTTTTGTCCGCGGCGCCCCTTTGGGGAAAATTTTTTTTGGCCGCCAGTCGACTTCCGTTCATCCCCGCAAACCACCCTCCGAGGTCGCTCGGCCGCATGCCGGGCAGCCGTGCAACGACACGGGGTTCGCGCATACGCGATTCACAAAACGGTTCACGAAATGCCTTTATTCAAGGCGTTTTTGTAAACACGCGAATCGTTGAAAATGATTCAGGGCGATGCGGAAAATCGATTGAGCGAGGTCGGCAAACCGCCCGCCGGTTATCTGCCGATGACCTTCGGGGGCGTGTGATCAACCCGCAAGGTCTTCAATCTAGAGCCAAAATTTATTGACAGCGGATTTGTTCAGGAATAGCTTTTGCGTCAATTGACGGGGAACCCGGAAATGGAAACAGATAATTTCATCCGTCCGTATGTGGAGCATGGTTCAAAAGCAGGGTCGGTACGCAAGATCACAGTATCGATTCCGCTGCACATCCTCCGCCTGCTTTCTGATGAACGCACCCGCCGACAGGTCAACAATTTAAGGCACGCGACGAACAGCGATTTGCTGGTTGAAGCGTTCCTACATGCTTTTACTGGGCAACCACTGCCAACTGATGAGGAGCTGAGACGAACCATGGCCACTGCCAAGAAAGCCACTGCCAAGAAGTCGGCCGCCAAAAAGGCGACCAAGAAGTCCACCACCAAGCGCACGGCTGCCCGCAAGGCACCGGCGAAGAAGACTGCGGCCCGTAAGGCTGCGGTGAAGAAGACCGCCCGCAAGGCTGCGGTCAAGAAGACCGCCCGCAAGTCGGCGGTGAAGAAGGCTTCGACCCGTAAGGTCGCTGCCAAGAAGGCCGTCAAGAAGGCCGTCCGCAAGGCTGCGCCGAAGAAGGCTGCAGCGAAGAAGACCGTCCGTAAGGCCGCCGCGAAGAAGGTTGCCCGCAAGGCTGCCCCGCGCAAGGCTGCTGCTAAGAAGGTTGCCGCTGCCAAGGCCCCTCGTGCGACCAAGGCGGCCAAGGCCCCCAAGGCTCCGAAGGCCCCCAAGGCTCCGAAGGCTGCCTAAGCAAAGCACCACCTTCTAATAAGAAAGCTGTTTGCGAATTAGCTCCCCGCGGTGCCCAGCGCGGGGAGCCACTTCGAACATTGACCCCGGCCTGGCCGGGGTTATTCATTTCCGGCGAGGCCGTATCTTCCTGCCCCCGGAAAAGCTCCTAGGCCTCCGGACTGGATTCACGCATCCATTACGGTTACCTTTCAGGCCACGCGCTGCGTGGGACGGGGGGTCCCATGCGTCAAGCCATCAGGGGGCGCGCGTTCATTCCGGAGTCCAGTCCCGCCGCCATGGATACCCGTCGTCGCCTACCGGTGCGCCACCGCATGCGCGGTGCCATCAATCCCGTCACGCTTGCCGTCCTCATCATCGTGGTGGTGTTGGGCGTCGCTGCGTATTTCCTCATTATTAAGCCGTACCACGATGCCAACGTGGACCTCACCCAGCAGGGCGCGGCAAACGCGACCAAGCCGGGCGCGTCACGCGAGGCGCCGCCGGCCAACGTCGATGCACTGAGCGTCGACCAGCTCCTGGCCGAAGCACGTACCGCCATGAACGACCAGCGCCTGGTCGCCCCGGCAGGTAACAACGCGTTCGAGTTCTATATGAAGGTGCTGCAGAAGCAGCCCGGCAATGCCGTGGCCGCCGATGCGCTGCGTGAAACGTTCTCGTACGGCGCCGCCGCCACCGAGCAGACGATCAACGCCCGCGACTTCAACGAGGCCCAGCGCGAGATCGACCTGCTTGCCAAGGCCGACCCGGCGAACTACACGCTGACCATCCTGCGCTCCAAGCTCGATGCGCAGCGCAAGACCCTGGATCGTGAGCAGCAGCAGGCCCAGGACGCGCAGAAGGCGCAGCTCGCCCAGCAGAACGCCGCCGCCACCGCGAAGGCACAGGCCGAGCAGCAGGCGGCCGCGGCTGCGGAAGCCCAGCGTGTGCAGGCCGCTCGTGACCAGGCGGCGCGCGTGGCGCAGCAGCAGCAGGCGGCGCAGCAGCAGCCCGTGGCCCGCCCGGCAGCACCGACGCGCACAGCGGATGCGGAAGCCATCACCGATGCCGTGCTGGTGCGCCAGGTGAATCCGCGTTACCCGACGGCCGCCATGCGCTCGAACCAGGAAGGCTGGGTAGACGTGGAGCTCACCGTCGGCACGGATGGCACCGTGAGCAATGTGAACGTCGTGGATGCCCAACCGAAGCACATCTTCGACCGCTCCGCGATCGATGCCGTGAGCCGCTGGGAGTTCAAGCCGGCCATGCGTAATGGCGAGCCGATGACCGTGACCCTGCGCCGCCGGTTGCAGTTCAACCTGGGCCGCTAACGAAACAGCGATTCAAAAAAAGGGGCCCCTTCGCAGGGGGCCTTTTTTTTGCGCCCACGTTCACCGGGCATCGTTTCCTGTAGGAGCGCGCTCCTACAAGGGCATCACTTCTTTTTCTTGGGGGTGGCTTTCTTCTTGGCCGGCGCGGCCTTCGTCTTCGTGGCCGCCTTTGCCGGGGCCTTGGCAACGGGCGCCGTGTGCACATTACCTTCGACACCCGCCCAATCCACGTGCGGCAGGCCCAGCAGGTCGTCGAACACCATGGGCATCAGGCCGGCGGGAATCGGCGCCGCCGCGTTCCACATCGTGACCACACCCGCGTGGTACTTCGGGAAGAAGCCGATCATCGTGCGGTAACCGGATACGGCACCCGCGTGGTAAACGAGCTCTTCGTTCGCATACGTGAAGACGCGCCAGCCCAGGGCGTAGTGCGCATCGGTCACGCGGGCGCGGCGCCAGGGCTGCGAATGCTCTTCCGACGGGGTGGCGACACCCGGTGCATGCAGCACATCGAGCGACGGCGTGGGCAGCACATCCGGGCGGCCGCCCATCTGCGCCATCAGCCACTGTTCCATGTCGCGCAGGCTGGCGTTCACGCCGGCGGCGGGGGCCACACGGTAATACGCGTCGTTGGGCTCGTACGGAATCCAGTTGTGCGGGCCGCCGCGGTGCGGGCGCGCCCAGCTCTTGCTGGCCTCCAGGGCATCGCGGCCGTAGCTCGCGGTGGTCATGCCGAGCGGCGCGAAGATGCGGCGCTCCACCTGGCGGAAGAAGTAATCGCCCGTGGTGGCGTAGATCACATCGCCGATCATGCTGAAGGCGACGTTCTGGTAGCCGTAGCACGCACCGACCTTGCACGAGAGATCCACCTCGTCGAGCTTGCGCACCAGCTCTTCATACGGCGCATCCGCTTCGAGCATCGCATCGTATGTGTTGCGCGGCAGGCCCAGGCGCTGGCCCAGGATGTCGCGCACGGTGGCCTGCTGCGCCGCCTGCACATCCTTCAGTTTGAAGTACGGCAGGGTATCGGTGAGCTTGGTATCCCAGTTCAGGAAGCCATCGCGTACCAGCACGGCGGTGACGCCGGTCGCGAAGGCCTTGGAGAGCGATGCCAGGCGGAAGACGGTTTCCGGCGTGGCCGGCTCCTTGGTCTTGGCGTTGGCGTAGCCGATGGCGCGCTCGTAGACGACCTTGTCGTCCACGATGATGGCGGTGACGATGGCGGGTGCGGCATCGCGCGCTTCGGCGGCATCGAGCCAGCGCTTGTAGTCTTCGACGGTCTGCTTGACGCGGTCGGCGGGAATCTTCGCCGCTTCCGGATCGACATGGACGACGGGTGGTTTCGGCGGCGGTGCCGCGAAGGCGGCGGGGACGGCAAGGGCAGCGGCTAGCGCGCAGGCGAGCAGGGAGGCGGAACGAAACGGCATGCTATTCTCGCGGCACATCAGGCGTGGGGGCACGCCGCGGAGGGAAGGGGACCATGGCACTGATCGTGTTGCTGATCATCGTGATTGGCATTGTCGTGTACTTCATCGGCATCTACAACGGACTGGTGACGGCGCGTAACGGCTACAAGAATGCTTTTGCGCAGATTGACGTTCAGCTAACACGGCGCCACGACCTCATTCCCAACCTGGTGGAAACCGCCAAGGGCTACCTCGCCCACGAGCGCGGCACGCTGGAAGCCGTGGTGCAGGCGCGAAACGCCGCCGTGGCGGGCCTGGCGGCTGCCAAGGGGCATCCTGGCGAGGCTGCTGCGATGCAGCGAGTGGCGGAAAGTGAGAATGCCCTCGGCCAGACCCTTGGGCGGTTGTTCGCGCTTCAGGAAGCCTACCCGGACCTGAAGGCCAACCAGACCATGATGCAGCTTTCGGAAGAACTTGCATCGACCGAGAACCGCGTCGCGTTCGCCCGGCAGGCCTACAACGACGCCGTGATGACCTATAACAACCGCCGCGAGACGTTCCCTAACTCCCTTGTGGCCGGTGGTTTTGCCGCCGCCGAACCGCTGCAGATCGAACAGCCCGCCATGCGCGAGGCACCGAAGGTGTCGTTCACGTAAGGGCGGCGCGCGCGGATGGATTTCTTCCAGCGCCAGGAGCAGTCGCGCCGAATGGGGCGCTGGCTCGTCGTGCTGTTCATCCTGGCGGTGCTCGGCACGGTACTCGCCGTGGACGCCGTGGCGTACATCGCCGGCATGCTCTTCCGCAAGCAGACGCCGCCGTGGTTCTGGGCCGCCTGGGCCACGCCGGCGGTGCTGCTCGTGATCGGTGTCGCCATGGCATGGCGCATGGGTAGCCTCTCGGCGGGTGGCGCCGTCGTGGCCAGCGATCTCGGTGGCGTCCCGGTGGATCCGGCGACCGCCGATCCCGCGCTGCGGCGCCTGCGCAACGTCGTCGAAGAGACCGCGATCGCCGCCGGTGTGCCGGTTCCGCGCCTGTTCGTCATGGAGGGCGAGGCATCCATCAACGCGTTCGCCGCGGGCTATGGGCCAGACGATGCCGCTATCTGCGTCACGCGCGGGTGCCTGGATCAGCTCAACCGTGACGAGCTGCAGGGTGTCATCGGCCATGAGTTCAGCCACATCCTCAATGGCGACATGCGGCTGAATATCCGGCTGATGGGGTTGCTGTTCGGGATACTCGTGCTCTCGGTGATCGGGCGCGAGGTCATGAGCTTCACCGGGCGCGGACGGGATAATTCGGTGCGCATGGTGGCGTTGCTTGGCCTGGGCCTGTGGCTGATCGGGTCGATCGGCTTGTTCTTCGCGCGGCTGATCCAGGCGGGCGTCTCGCGCTCGCGCGAGTCGTTGGCGGATGCATCCGCCGTGCAGTTCACGCGGCAGACGCAGGGGCTCGTGGGCGCCCTCAAGAAGATCGCCGGGCTGCCTGGTGGATCGACGCTCACCTCGCCAAAGCGCGCCGAAGTCGCGCACATGCTGTTCGGCGATGCGTCGACGGTCACCTCATGGTTCGCTACGCATCCACCCATCATCGAGCGGATCAAGGCCCTCGATCCTGCTTTCCGTGAAGCCGATCTCGCCGATGTGGTGGCCGCGGCGGCGCGTACCGATGCCGATGCGCCCGACGATGACGCGCAGTCAGCCACCCGTGGCTTCGCCGGTGCCGGCGGCGTCGCCTACGCCACCGCGGTCGCCAGTCGCGTCGGCACGGCCGAGCCACGCGATCTGGAACACGCAGGCCAGGTGCGCGCAGCCCTTCCGCCTGCGCTTGTGGAAGCGGCGCACGATCCGGCGAGGGCACGCGCCCTCGTACTGGCCATGCTATTGGCGCCGGCCAGCCAGGCGGAGGTCCGCGGCCAACAGGTCAACGCATTGCGCGTCGTGCTCGGCGAGGCCGACGTAGCGCGGCTCATTGAACTCCAGCCGCTGACGGCCGTGCTCGCGCCCGCGGTACGCCTTCCCCTGGTCGATATCGCCGCACCTGCGTTACGCACATTGGCCACGAATGATCGCGAGGCCTTGCTGACCCTCGTTCGCGAATTCGTCATGGCGGACCGTCAGGTAGATCTCTTCGAGTACGCGCTGTCACGCCTGTTGCGCGCGCGGCTGGTGGGCATGGGCGATCCGCGCGCCGCCGCGCGCCCCGGTGAGCGCAAGCTGCGGGACGCGCGCGACGCATACAGCCGCCTGTGTGCCGTGGTGGCCACGTTTGGCAACGCGGATCCAGTGGCGGCGCAGCGTGCGTGGCAACTGGCGCAGCGTGAAGCCTTTGGCGAGCCGGGCGCCGCCATACCAGCCGTGGCCGACTGGCGCATGGCCTTCGATGGCGCGGTGATCGAGCTGTCGCGTTGCAACCCCGCATCGAAAGAACTGGTGGTCCGCGGCCTGTGGCTGGCCATCGCCGCCGACGGCGTGGTGACGGTGGCCGAGGCAGAATGCCTGCGCGCCATCTGCGCCAGCCTGGGGTGCCCGCTCCCGCCGGAGTTCGTGGACGAGGCACGCGGCGCATAAGGCACGTGCTAGGCTTTCACGGCCTCCACCGGAACCGCCGGCCACCGTGAACGTTCGCCGATCCCCGCTGGGCGAGGGCGCCACCCTGGCGCTCGCGATCATCGCCTTCTTCTTCGTGATGACCTCGTACTACGTGCTGCGCCCCCTGCGCGACCAGCTCGTCGGCGCGGTGGGCTCATCCTCGCTGCCCTGGTTCTACGCGGTCGTGCTGGTCACCATGCTGGCGCTGACGCCGGTGTTTGGCTGGCTCGTCGCGCGCTTCCCGGGCAGGCGGGTCGTGGCCACGAGCTACCTTGCCTTCATCGCCTGCATGGTCGTGTTCATCCCGGCGTTCGTCGCGCAGGACACGATCGGCGCGAAGACGCTGGGCGTCGTGTTCTTTGTCTGGGTGAGCGTCTTCAACCTGTTCGTCGTGTCGCTGTTCTGGAGCTTCATGGCGGATATCTTCCGCAGCCGCCAGGCGCGCCTGGTTTTTCCATTCATCGCGTTCGGTGGCATGGGCGGTGCGCTTCTGGGTCCGTTGATTACGCGGCTGCTGGTGGAGCGTATTGGCGTGCCGTCCATGTTGCTGATCTCGGCGGTGACGCTGTTCGCCGCCCTTTGCGCGCTGATGGCGCTGTCCTCACGCCGTGGCGAAGCCGCGGCGGGGCATGGCGAGGCGGTAGGCGGCTCCATCCTCGAGGGTGCGAAGTCGGCATTCACGCAGCCGTTCCTGCGCTATATGGCGATCCTGATGCTGCTCAGTGACGGCATCGGCACCATGGCCTACGCGCTGGTGGCGGACTACGCCAAGGCCCACTTCATCGACAACGCCGACCGCACCGCGTTTTACGCCAGCCTCGATCTGTGGGTGAACGGCCTGGGCGCCGTCATGCAACTGACCCTGACCCCACTGCTCCTGCGCGGGCTGGGTGCGGTATGGGCGATGGTGGTGCCGTCACTGGTGAATTTCGCGCTGCTTGCGCTGCTTGTGGTGTTCGGCCCGGCGGACATCGGCGTGATGGGCTTCACGGTGCCGCTGATCGCCGTGGTGATGATCGGCAGCCGCGGTATGACCTACGGCATGATCAAGCCGGCCTCGGATTCGCTCTACACCCGCATGCCGCGCGAGGCGCGCTACAAGGGCAAGAATTTCATCGAAACCGCCGTGTGGCGGTTCGGTGACCTCGCGGTCACGAGCGCGCTCACCGCCGCCCGCATGGCGGGCGTGGGTATCTCGACCATCGGCCTGGTCTGTGCCGGTATCGCCGCCATCGCCACGGAAATCGCGCGGCGCGCCGCCACCTCGCCCGACCTGCTGCCGGAAGATCGCGACCGTTAGCTCGTGATGTAGGCCTCGAGCTGGTTGATCGTTTCTTTCTGCTCGTCGATCGTCGCCTTGACCAGGTCGCCGATGGACACGACGCCGACCACGCGGCCGCCATCCAGGACGGGCAGGTGGCGCAGGCGGTTATCGGTGCATAACCGCATGCAATCTTCCACCGTGGCATCGGTCGCCACGGTAATCACGCTGGCGGTCATGATGTCGGCCACGGGCGTGTCTCGCGATGAACGGTCTTTCAGGATGACCTTTCGGGCGTAATCGCGTTCGGAGATGATGCCGACCAGCTCGCTGCCCTTGATCACCACCAGGGCACCGACATTTTTTTCGGCCATCTGCTGCACGGCCTCGAAGACCGATGCATCGGGCGCTACCGCGAAGACTTCCTTGCCTTTCGCTCCCAGGAGATGCTTGACCTGCTGCATGCTCGACTCCCCGGATGGGCGCGGCGCGCATCGCCGCGATGGCTTGAGTTTACGCCTGCCCGGGGCCGTGGGGGTCATGGCCGGGTGAAGGGTGGCGGGTGCCGCGCCGGTCCTCCACGTAATACAGCGGCCGGCGCTTGGTCTCGGCGTAGGTGCGGCCCACGTACTCGCCGATGATGCCCAGCCCCATCAGTTGGGCGCCGCCCATGAACAGGATGACGACCAGCAACGTGGGGTAACCGCGCACCGGGTCGCCCCAGACAAGCACCTTCAGGATCACCCACAGGCCGTACAGGAAGGCGACGCCCGCGGCGGACATCCCCAGCCACGTCGCCAGGCGCAGGGGTGCGACCGAGAACGAGGTGATGCCCTCGATAGCGAGGTTGGTCAGGCGCCAGTAGTTCCATTTGGTGTCGCCGGCCAGGCGCGCATCGCGGTGGTAGCGGAACGACACCTGGCGGTAGCCGATCCAGGCGAACAGCCCTTTCATGAAGCGCTGGCGCTCGCGCAGTTCGCGCAACGCCGCCACGGCCCGCCGCGAAAGCACGCGGAAATCGCCCGTGTCGCGCGGCATGGGGTTATCGGAAAGCCGCTCCATCACCCGGTAGAACGCGGCCGAGGTGAAGCGCTTCAGGCGTGTTTCGCCTGCCCGGTCCGCCCGGGTGGCGTAGACCACGTCGTTTCCCTCGTGCAGGCGCGCGACGAGGTCGGGAATCAGTTCCGGCGGATCCTGCAGGTCGGCATCGATCAGCACGACGGCATCGGCATCCGCGGCATCGAGGCCGGCGGTCATGGCCGCCTCCTTGCCGAAGTTGCGCGACAACCGCAGCCCGACGACCCGTGGGTCCGCTTGCGACAGGCGATCGATGATCGCCCACGTGTCGTCGGCGCTGCCGTCATCGATGTAGATCACGGAAGCGACCGCCTGCATGCCATCGAGCACGGCGGCAAGGCGGGCGTGGAAGCGCTCAAGCACTTCCGTTTCGTTGTAGGCCGGCACGATAACGGCAAGGGAGGGTGGCATGGCGGTGCTCAACGGACGCGGCCTGAGACGGGAGCAGGGCGGGTAAGGTACGACGGGCCGCCCAGCTGGGCCATCTGCTGCGAGATCCACGCGGTACGCCGCATCACGTACGCGCTGGGTGCATCCACGCGCAAGCGGCGCGGGTTGGGCAGCACCGCGGCCAGGCGCGCGGCCTGGGCCACGCCCAGGCGCGAGGGCGCCGTGTGGAAAAACACATCGCTGGCCGCGCCAACGCCGTACACGCCGTCGCCGAGCTCTACGGTGTTCATGTACACCTCGAGGATCCGCCGCTTCGGCCAGGTCGCTTCGATCAGCACGGTGAAGTACGCCTCCAGGCCCTTGCGGACGAAGCTGCGCCCGTTCCACAGGAAAAGATTTTTCGCCGTCTGCTGGCTGATCGTGCTGGCGCCACGCAGGCGTTTGCCTTCATCGGCCGCATCGATCGCATCCTGGATCGCATCCACGTCAAAGCCGTGGTGGTAGGGGAATTTCTGGTCCTCACCTGCCACCATGGCGATGCCCACCTGGGGCGAGATTTCGTCCCACGGTACCCAGCGGTGGTGCAGGGTGAAGCCCTTCTCACCGGTAAACAGGGCCTCGGCGCGGCGCTCCATCATGAAGGCGCTGGTCCAGGGCGGTACGAAGCGCAGTACCAGCACCACCAGCCACGACAACGCCAGCCAGGCGATGGCAAGCAAGGCGACGAGGCGGACGATGCGGCGTAGCAGCGAGCGGGGCGTCGGGGGCATGGCGGCGCGATGACGAAGGATGGCGCAGTATAAGGGCCAATGGCGCCGGGCTTGTCGCCCGCGGCCACTGCCCCCATCTTCCGTCGGATCACCAGGAGGCCATCGTGACCGATTCCCTTGTCGAAACCCTTGTTTCTGACGACGTGCTGCACCGCTTCATGCTTGAGAAGGCGGGCGTGCGCGGCGTACTCGTGCGGCTGGGCCACAGCTGGCAGGAAATCGCCTCGCGTGTGGAATATCCGCAAGGGCTGCGCGATACGCTGGGCCAGGCCGTGGCGGCCAGCGCGTTGCTTACCGGCAACATCAAGTTCGAAGGCTCGCTGTCGCTCGAGTTCAAGAGCCAGGGTGCCGTGCGCCTGTTGTTCGCTGAATGCACCGACCAGGGCCGGGTCCGCGGCATTGCCCGCTTCAATGCCGAGACGCTGGACGAGACCGCTGCAGGCGCTTCCCTGAAGCTGGGCGCACTCGACGAGCCGATGCTCGCCATCACCGTGGGCCATGCGGAAAAGGGCCGCTACCAGGGCGTCGTGACGCTGGACGAGAATGCATCGATCAGCGAGGCGCTGGAGAGCTATTTCGAGCGCTCCGAGCAGTTGCCCGCGCGCATCCTGCTGGCCGCCAACGGGACGCATGCCGTGGGCCTGATGCTCCAGCCCGTGCCGGGCGAAGGCGGCCATAGCGCGGCCGAAGCCGATGACGATGCGTGGAACCGCGTGGGCCAGCTCACGGCCACGCTGGGTGCGAGGGAAATGCTGGAAACCTCGCCGGAGCAGCTGCTTTACCGGCTGTACCACGAGGAATCGGTAGGTATGTACGATCCGCGCGCCCTGGCGTTCGGCTGCACCTGCTCGCGTGAGCGTGTGGAAGGCATGCTGCGGGCGTTGGGCCGCGACGAGGTGGAGGCTACGCTGGAAGATCGCGGCGGCGAGATCGAAGTGGTCTGCGAGTTTTGCGCTACGCGCTACACGTTCGACCGGGTGGATGCGGAGCAGGTTCTATCCAGCACCGACAACCCGCCGGCGCCCCACACCCTGCAATAAACCGTAGGAGCGCACCCTGTGCGCGACAGCTTTTCGCGACCCGGCAACAGGCCTGTGGCTTAATGGCGAAAAGCTGTCGCGCACAGGGTGCGCTCCTACACGTTTTTTACGTGCTGGCGGTCAGGCGTCGAGCGACAACGGCGACCCCAGCCACTTGCTGGCCGGCGCGGGCTGCGCAAACAGGAAGCCCTGGCCAAAGCGGCAGCCGATGCGGCGCAGGGCACGCATCTGCGCTTCGGTTTCGATGCCTTCGGCGATGACCTGCATGCGCAGCGAATTGGCCAGTGCCTGGATCGCGCGGACCACGGCGGTGCTGTGGCCCTCGCTTTCCTCGGCGGGCAACTCGATAACGAACGAGCGGTCGATCTTCAGCGTCTCGATCGGGTACTGGTGCAGGTAGCTCAGCGACGAATAGCCGGTGCCGAAATCATCCAGGGCCACGCCGACGCCATGCTGGCGCAGGTTTTCCAGGATGCGTTTCACCTGCGCCGGATTTTCCAGCAGGGCGCGCTCGGTCACTTCCACGCGGATGCAGCGGGCCGGTACTTCATGCTCGGCGAACAGGTCGAGCAGGCGCTGGTCCAGGTTCGGCGAGCGGAAGTGGCTGCCCGAGACGTTGATGCTGATAAAGCCTTCATCGCGCGTGAGCGCGCGGGCCTGGCGAGCCACCTGTTCGAAGATCTGCCAGTCGATGGCCTCGGCACAGCCGGTATCCTCGGCCACGGCAAGGAACTCGGCCGGCGGGAGCAGGCCGCGCTCGGGGTGGCGCCAGCGCAGCAGCGCTTCGTAGCCGACCACGCGGGTATCTTCCAGATCCACGATGGGCTGGAAGAACGGTACGAATTCATTGCGCGCGATGGCGCGGCGCAGGTCGCCTTCCAGCTCGAGCAGCAGCAGGGCCTCGCGGCGCAGGCGGTCATCGAACACGGCGGCGCGGTGGCGGCCTTCGGCCTTCGCGCGATACATGGCCGAATCCGCGTCGCGGAGCAGTTCCTCCGGCCGGGTGTAATCCTGTGTCGGCAGGGCGATACCGATGGAGGCGGAGGTGAAGATCTCCTTCGCTCCCAGACGGAACGGCGTCTGCAGCTGCGCGATGATGCGCTCGGCGATATGCGTGGCGGCCTGCGGGTCGGTGATGCCCTCCACCAGCACCGCGAACTCATCGCCGCCGAGGCGGGCCACGACATCGCGCGTCTTCAGGCAGGCGCGGACGCGGCCACCGACCTGGAAGAGCAGATCGTCGCCCACCAGGTGGCCCACGGAATCGTTGATCACCTTGAACCGGTCAAGGTCGATGAACAGCACGGCGAATAGATCCGTGGGTGTCTCGCGGAAATGGTTCAGCGCCTGCTCGAGTCGCTGCAGCAACAGCGTGCGGTTAGGCAGGCCGGTGAGCGAATCGTGCAGGGTTTCGTATTTCAGCCGGCGCTCGACACGCTCGCGTTCGGCGATCTGCTCGCGCAGGTCGCGGTTGGCGAGGGCGAGCGCACGGGTACGCTCGGTGACGCGCCGTTCCAGGCTGGCGTAAGCCTGTTTCAGCGACTCGGTGGTGTACTTGCGCTGCAGCGCGTTGGCGATGTGGTAGCTCACGAAGGTGAGCAGCTCCTGGTCGCGTGCGCTGTACGTATGTTCCGGCGTGTAGCTTTGCACTGCCAGCACGCCCATCGATTTCTCGTTCCAGATGAGCGGTACGCCCAGCCAGTGCAGCGAGCGCGCGCCGCTGGTGGAGAGCACCTGGTCGCGGTTAAGGCGATCGATTTCCTCGCGATCGGCGAGCAGGGCCTTGCCGTTACGCAGGACGTATTCGGTGAGGCCGCGGCCGAGTTCGCGCGGTTCGCGTACGCCGTCCAGCTCATCCACCGAGTACGGGAACGTCAGCTTGTTCTGGTCTTCGGAAAGCAGCGCGATATAGAAATTGCGCGCATAGAGCAGGCCACCGATCACCCGGTGCACGGCAGCGTAGAAATTCTCGATGCTGTCGGAGGTGTTCGCGAGCTCAGCAATGCGGAACAGCGCCGCCTGCAGGCGTTCGCCGCGCTGGCGCTGCAGCACCTGCTGGCGCAGCACCCGGTTGGCTTCGCGCAGCGCGGCGGTGCGCGTCGTGACACGGCGCTCCAGCTCTTCGTGCGCCTGGCGGCGCTCCAGCGCCGTCTGGACGTGCTGCGCCACGTAGGTGAGCAGTTCGCGGTCGTTCTGCGTGTAGCGGGTATCCGGGCGGTAGCTCTGCACCACCAGCGCGCCGACCACATCGTCGCCGCGCTTCATCGGCACGCCCAGCCAGTCATCGCTGGGTGGGCCAATGGGTACACGCGGGCCGGGCAGGTTCTTTTCCAGATCGGTGCTGGCACCCATCATCGACTTGCCGCTCTTGAGCACATGCCACGTGAGCGTGTTCTCGATCGCCTCGATGGGGCGGATACCTTCCGGGTCCGGGATATCCGGATCGACCGAATCGACGAAGTACGGGAAGCGCACCGTGCGGTTCTGCGCGTCGTACAACACGATGAAGAAGTTCTCGGCGTACATGAGGCTGCCCACGATGCCGTGGAGCGCGCTCATCATGTCGTTCATGTTGTGCTCGGCGCCCGCCTGTTCGGCAATGGCGTAGAGCGCACGCTGCAGTCGTTCGGCGAGCGCGAGGCGCGAGATGGCCTCGTAAAGATTGGCGGTCTCGGCAAGCTGGCGCAACCGCGCCGACGCAAGCCGCCCCAGCCAGCCGGTCATGTCAGCCCACGGGGCCGCATCCTGCTCGCTGGTGTGCAATTCGAGATATCGCTCGGTCTGCGGATCGCTGCCGAGTTCGACCACATGCGGCCCATGCTCCGGCTCCGCCGTGGCATCGCGCCAGGCGATCCGGGCCTCTGGCAACAGGCACCGCGCGAAAGCCTCGCATTCGTTGCGAACGCTCTCGGCGTCGGCCGCCCGCAGCAGGCGCTCCACGGCATCGTGCAGGGGCTCGATCTCGCCAGAACCGGGCGCCTGCAACGAGGGGCTTTGTGATGGAGCGATGGTCATCGCCTGCATGGTTTCCGGTCGTGGTCGGTTCAGTCTATATGCGATCAGGCCGGGGCGCGACGGGCCCACGGGGCGCCAGTCTCACGCGCCTTGCGCCTGCTATCAATAGAACACCCCCGTGTTTAGTCATAAACGGCAGGTAATCTTTTTTCTTAAGTGGCCCCTCCCGGGGTGTTAGTAAAAAGTAAAATGGAGTATGCTCCTAACTCCCCGCCAAGGCTGGTGCGGGGGGGACGGGGAAAGCCAGCCACTTGCCTGAAATGGTCATCATGCGTAAGTCCTTGCTCACCACGCTTCTGTTCGTGCCGCTCGTCGCGGCAGGGCAGGTCGTGCCGGTGGGTTCGGATACCTCGCCGGCCCGCCTTCTGGCGGCGCCCATCGAGGGCGATGGCGGCCAGACGGCCGTGCCGCTGTGGCGCAGCCAGGATGGCCGCGCGCTTTCCGCCACCTCCGATGATCGCGTCAACCCTTCCAGCACGCTGGCGGTCAGCCCGGTCCAGTCGGGGCCGTTCCTCTCCAGTGGCCTGCAGTACGACCTCGGCCCGCGCGTTTCCGCGCACGCCAACGTCAGCGGCCAGGGCTGGATCAATTCCGCCGAATCGTGCGGCACGCCTGCCGCCGCTGCACGTAGCGATGGCCGCTGCAGTTCGCCGGGCGCGCCGCCGCGTATCGTCGGCAGCGAAGTGGGCGCCACCTTCAACGGTTCCGGTTATAGCGTGGGCATTGGCCTGGGTTCGGCACGTCCCAGCTCGGCCAACGTCGCGCTGCCGCGTGTCGTATCGGGCCTCAATACCGCGTCGGGCCTGCCCTTCAGCGCATTGTCGTCCAGCACCGAACTGAACGCCCACGGCCGCCTTGAACTCGGCGGGCGCAGTGGCATCGATCTGGGTGCCAGCGTGGGCCGTGTCCGTCTTACCCCGGGCAACCTGCTCGGTGTGGGCGCGGTCGATCAGAAATCGTTGAGCCTGGGCGTGGACCGTGGCCCGCTCTACGGTGCCATCACCGGCCGCACCATGCAGCCGGAAGCCGGCGCGGTGAACGCGCTCAATGGCGACCGCCGCTGGAACGCCATCGATCTGGGCGTCACCTTCCGCCTGCCGTGGCGCGGTGAACTCTCCGTGGGTGCGCAGAACGTGTGGTCGTCCGGTTCGGGCGAGGCCCCCAGCGGGCCCAACCTGCGTGAGCCAGATCAGTCACGTACGCCGTACGTGCAATACCACCAGGATCTGTAAGAAAAAGGCCGCGATGATCGCGGCCTTTTCCGTTTCCGTAGGAGCCCACCCTGTGGGCGACATGTTTTGCGAAGGAGCTACAGGGCCTGTTACGTCTCGCGAAAACATGTCGCCCACAGGGTGGGCTCCTACGCCGTGAGCGTGTCAGTTCCCGCCGCGGCGGATCTTCACATCACCGCTGAAGGCTTCCAGGTGGATGTGGCCGGCACCCGAGCCGATCGTGGTCTTCAGTTCCTTGCCCGGGCCATCATCACCCTTGGTCGGGTTGCCGAAATCGCTGCGCAGGTCGCCACTGAAGGTGGAGGCCTCCAGGCGCGCCGACGTATTGCCGGGTAGACCCAGTTCCACATCGCCGCTCATCGAATCCACGGTGAGCTTGCCGCCATCGGCAATCCCGCCCTGGATCTTGGTATCACCCGATACCGTGCTGAAGTTCGCATCCTTCCACGGGCCACCACCGATCGTCATGCGGCCCGATACCGTCTGCGCCTCGATCTTGTCGGCGATGGCCGGGGCCGTGATATCGCCCGACACGGTCTGCAGATCGGCGTTGCCGGCACTACCGGCCAGGTCGATCGTGCCGCTGACCGTCTGCATGCTCACCTCCGGCGAACGCACGCTGGCGCGAATGCGGCCGCTGACCGAATCGACCTCGACCTTGCCGCCATCGAGGCCATCGATGCTGACCGGGGCGCTGACGACGTTGACTTCAAGCTGCACCGACTTCGGCACGCGCACGTTCAATACCGTGCTGCCCATGCGGGTGTCGTTGCCCCAGCCGCCGAACCAGCCGTTCTTGCCGCCGTTCGCCTCGACATGGATATCCACGTTGTTGGCATCGCCTTCGAGTTCGAGCGGCTTGGCACCATCGGCCAGGGTGCCGGTGACCTGCACCTGGTTCTTGTCCCAGGCGGTAACGGTGACTTCACCCTTGGTGTTGTCGATCGTGATCTTTGCCGTGGGCCGGATGTCTTTCGACAGGTTGATCGGTGTCGAGGCGTACGCCTGACCGATCGACAGCGCCAGCAGCAGGGGAGTGATGTAGAGCGTTTTCATGGGATGGATCCTGGCGGTTGTCGCGGTTTTAGCCGGCCTGCTTATCGATGCTGCGCAGGCGGTCACGCTGGCGTTCGGTTTTCTGCAGCAGGCGCTGGAGCGCTTCGGACTGCGGGGAATCCTGCATGGCCTGGGTAAGTTCCATGCGGGCGGCATCCAGTTCCACCGCGGCGCCGGTGAGGCGCGGATCGGTCGGCTTCCAGGTCGTGTGTGCCTCGGCCACGGCATCGCTGCCACCGGGTGCCAGGTGCAGGCCGATGCCGCCGCTGAGTACGGCCACCGCGGCGATGGCAGCCGCCATCAGCCAGGGCTGGGCCCGTCGGTGGCGCGGCGCCGCGGCGAGCGGGGCGGCATCCAGCTGGGCTTCAATGCCGGCCCACAGATCGCGCCGGGGCGCGACGGGGCGGTTGAGCGAGCGCATCTGGCGCAGGTAATCGAGTTCGTTCATGACCTTTCTCCCAGCACGCGGCGGAGCAGGCCGCGCGCACGGTGCAACTGTGCTTTGGAGGAGCCCACCGCCATCTGCAATTCGACGGCGATCTCCTCGTGTTTCCAACCTTCCACGTCGTGCAGCACGAGGACGGCACGGGCCCTCGGGGGCAAACCCGAGATGGCCTTTTCCAGTTCGTCGCGCTCGATCGAGCGCAGCGGATTATCGGTATCGGTGATTTCCGGCAGGTGTTCGTCATCGACGATGCTGACCGGATCGGCGTTGCGGGCGCGTATGGACATCAGCGCCACGTTCACCGCCAGGCGGTAGACCCAGGTGCCGAACGCGCTCTCGAAGCGGAAGCTTTCCAGCTTCTGCCACGCGCGGATGAAGGCTTCCTGGGTGAGATCTTCCGCCCGGGCGTGGTCGAACCCGGCCAGGCGGAGGATGGCGCCATACACCCGATCGGCATGGCGGCGGTACAGCACTTCGAACGCCTTGCGGTCGCCCGCCATGGCGGCGCGCACGGTGTCGTCATCCGACACGGCGGCGGGCAGCTCAGGCTGCATGAAGGAAGTGGCGGCGAGGCATAGGGCGTTCATCTTGCCAGCTTGGATGCCGGCTGGGGACAAACGGTTTAACACCCCGAACCCGTAGGAGCCCACCCTGTGGGCGACAGCTTTTCGCGACCACGGCACAGGTCCTGAAACGCCGTCGCGAAGAGATGTCGCCCACAGGGTGGGCTCCTACATGTGACGGGTGGTCAGGCCACCCGTTCGGCCCGGCGCTCCACGGCGGCTTCCAGTGCCTTGCTCACGCGGGCCTGTTCGGCTTTCAGCCGCTCGGGCATGCGGGCACCGAAGCCTTCCAGGTACGTGCCGATGGCGTTGAGCTCTTCCACCCAGCCATCGATATCCACATGGAGCAGCTCATCGACGGTGGCCGGGGCGATATCCAAGCCCGCGGTATTGAGCTCGCCTGCGGCGGGCACGGTGCCGATGGGTGTGTCGTGGCCAGTGGCCTTGCCTTCCACGCGCTGGATCATCCAGTCGAGCACGCGCAGGTTTTCGCCGTAGCCGGGCCACATGAAGCGGCCATCGGCATCCTTGCGGAACCAGTTCACGTGGAAGATGTGCGGCAGCCTCGCACCGGGCTTGTCGAACGACAGCCAGTGGGCGAAGTAGTCGGCGAAGTTGTAGCCGCAGAACGGCTTCATCGCCATGGAATCACGGCGGAGCACGCCCACGGCCCCGGTCGCGGCAGCGGTCGTCTCAGAACCCATCGCTGCGCCGACGAGCACGCCGTGCGCCCAATCCTTCGCTTCGAACACGAGCGGCACGAGCGACGGGCGGCGGCCACCGAAGACGATGGCTGAGATCGGCACACCGGCGGCGTCCTCCGATTCAGGCGCCCAGCTGGGGCACTGCCTGGCCGAGACGGTGAAGCGCGAGTTCGGATGGGCTGCGGGGCCGTTGGCAGGATCAAACGCGCGGCCTTGCCAATCGGTCACGGGCTCGCCTTCGCCCAGGCCTTCCCACCACGGCTGGCCATCGGCGGTGACGGCGGTGTTGGTGAAGATCGCATCGTGGCCGAGGGTCGCCAGCGCGGCCGGGTTGGTGTTTGCACCCGTGCCCGGCGCCACGCCGAAGTAACCCGCTTCAGGGTTGATCGCCCACAGGCGGCCATCGGCGCCCGGGGTCATCCAGCAAATGTCATCGCCTACGGTCCAGACCTTCCAACCGGCCTCGCGGTAGCCCTCGGTGGGGATGAGCATGGCCAGGTTGGTCTTGCCGCAGGCCGAAGGGAACGCCGCGGCGATGTAGTGCTTCTCGCCCTTGGGGTTCTCGATGCCAACGATGAGCATGTGCTCGGCGAGCCAGCCTTCGCGGCGCGCCTGGTGGCTGGCGATGCGCAGCGCGTGGCACTTCTTGCCGAGGAGGGCGTTGCCGCCGTAGCCCGAGCCGATCGACTTGATCGCCAGCTCGTCGGGGAAATGCATGATGAAACGGCGTTCCGGGTCCAGGTCGCCCGTGGAGTGCAGGCCCTTCACGAACACGCCTTCGCGCTCGATGCGCTTGAGCGCCGCCGCGCCCATCCGCGTCATGATGCGCATGTTGGCGACGACGTACGGGCTATCGGTGATCTCCACGCCGCAGCGTGCGATCGGCGAATCGATCGGGCCCATGCAGTAGGGGATGACGTACATGGTGCGCCCACGCATGGCGCCTTCGAACAAGGCGTCGATCTTCGCGTGGGCGTCGGCCGGCGCCATCCAGTGGTTGTTCGGGCCGGCATCCTCTTCCTCCGGCGTGCACACGAAGGTGAGGTGCTCCACGCGGGCCACATCCGAGGGATGCGAACGGTGCAGGTAGCTGCGTGGGTTGGTCTTCTCGTTGAGCGGGAGAAGATCACCGCTGGCGAGCATGGTTTCGACGAGACGTGCGTATTCCGCGTCCGAGCCATCGCACCACACGACGGAGGCGGGCTCCGTCAGGCGTGCCACATCGTCAACCCATCGATTCAGTGCTTCCAACGAACTGCCTTGCGAACCCATCCGGTGTGGTCTCCAGGTAAATGCCTGTAGAGACAGTAGTTTGCGGATCGTGGTATTTACAAGGCACGGCGCAGCAATTTGCAGGCGCCGTTCAGGTCATTCCTCGGGCTTGGCCGGGGTCAGCGTGCTGATCACGTGCTCGACGTACGCATCGAACTCGTCGTGCGACAGGCGCGGCAAGCCCAGGGTGAAGTTGAGCTGGAGGAAACCGACGTAGGCCGCATAAGTAAGGCGCGCGCGATGCAGGGCCACGATCGGTTCGAGCCCGGCTTCCTGGTACATGCGGGTCAGGAAATCCATGCGCCGCTGGGAAACGCGTGCCATGACAGGTACCACCTGCGGGTGGTCCAGCGCCTTCAGCAGCGCGGCGTATACGCGGTGCGGCTGCAGTTCGTGGGCGACGCGGCGGAACAGCTCGGGCAGGCGCTTGCGCGGATCGGCGATGCGCTCGATCTCGGCCAGCACTTCGCGTTCGCCGTATTCTTCCCAGCGTTCCAGCGCGGCCTGGAGCAGTGCCTCGCGGGTGCGGAAATGCCAGTAAAAGCTGCCCTTGGTTACGCCAAGGCGGCGGGCGAGGGCCTCGACGGCCAGCGCACCCACGCCTTGTTCGGCGATCAACGCGAGCGCGCCGTCCTCCCAATCTTCAGCAGAAAGGCGGACTCGTTCATTCTTGGCATCGTTCATCGGCGCATGGTAGCTGGAATACGCCCGTTTGCAATCCATCCGCTGCCGTACGTGTTGCGTAAGACCTTGACTTTCCGGCTGTTACGTGACCGTACGCTGCCGTATTGACGCAGGCCTTTCGGGCACACATACTCGCCCGTATGGTTGCTGAGCCCACTACTGCCCTTTCCACGCCGTTCCGGCTTACCGCGCTGGATGGCCTGCTGTTGGCCGGCGAACGCTGGGAGGGTGGAAACCGGCCCGCGCTGCTGTTCGCGCATGGCTTCGGCCAGACCCGGCTGGCCTGGACCGGGAGCGCCCGCGCGCTTGCCGCGCAGGGCTTCCCCGCGGTCACGTTCGATGCCCGCGGCCACGGCGAAAGCGAACATGTGCCGCGTGGCGAGTACCACATGGAGCAGTTCGTGGCCGACCTGACCGCCATGGCCGAGGCGGCCACGCCGGCGGGCGGGCCGCGCCCGGTGGTGGTCGGCGCCTCGATGGGTGGCCTGCTGGCGCTGGTCGCCGCGGGCGAAGCCGGTGGCGAATGCCCGTTCTCGGCACTCATCCTGGTGGATATCACCCCGCGGTGGGAAACCCGCGGTGTCGAACGTATCCTCGGCTTCATGCGCGCCCACCCCGATGGCTTTGCGAGCTATGACGAGGCGGCCTCGGCGATCGAGGCGTACCTGCCGCAGCGCCGCGAGCGCAAAACGGAAAGCCAGCTGAAGCCGTTGCTGCGCCAGGGCGATGATGGCCGCCTGCGCTGGCACTGGGATCCCGCCCTGCTCGATGGCCTGGTGGAAGAAAGCGAGCGTTACCAGCCGCGCCTGTTCGCCGCCGCCGCCAACGTGCAGGTCCCTGTGCTACTCCTCTCCGGAGCGCGCAGCGATGTCGTCTCCAGCCATACCGTTGAAGAATTCCTCCGCCTGGTCCCGCATGCGCGCCACGTATCGCTCGCCGATGCCACGCACATGGTGGCCGGCGATGCGAACGACGCGTTCACACGCGAAATCGCAGCGTTCATGCAAACCCTTTAAGTCCCACCCTTCAAAGCAACACGACGTTACGAGGTGATACCCATGTCTGCGATCCTGGTTGTACTGGCGGCACTGATTGCCTCTGGTGCATGTGCTTACCACCGCACGTCCCTGAAGACGTGGGCCATCGCCACGGGCGTCACGACGGTCGTCGTGGGCTTCCTTGCGGGCGCGCCGGTCACCACCGTCGTGCTCCTCATCCTCCTGGCCCTGGTGGCCGTGCCGCTTCTGATGGTGGATTTCCGCCGCAAGAAGATCAGCGCGCCGCTGCTCTCCATGTTCGCCAAGGTCACGCCCAAGCTCTCGGAAACCGAACAGACCGCGCTTGAGGCCGGCACGGTCGGTTTCGAAGGCGAGCTGTTCTCGGGCATGCCGAAGTGGTCGGAGCTGCTGAAGCAGCCCAAGCCGGAGCTCTCGGTGGAAGAGCAGGCCTTCCTCGACGGCCCCGTCGAAGAACTGTGCGGCATGATCGATGACTGGAAGATCACCCACGAGCTGGCCGACCTGCCGCCGGAGGTCTGGGACTTCATCAAGAAGAACAAGTTCTTCGGCATGATCATTCCGAAGAGCTATGGTGGCCTGGGCTTCTCCGCGCTGGCCCACTCGGCCGTGCTGCAGAAGCTCTCCAGCATGTCGCAGACGCTGGCCTCCACCGTGGCCGTGCCCAACTCGCTCGGCCCGGGCGAGCTGCTGATGCACTACGGCAGCGATGAGCAGAAAAACCACTTCCTGCCGCGCCTGGCCGATGGCCGCGAGGTGCCGTGCTTCGCCCTGACCGGCCCGTACGCCGGTTCGGATGCCACCTCGATCCCGGACTTCGGCATCGTCACGAAGGGTATGTGGAACGGCGAAGAAACCGTCGGTATCCGCCTCACCTTCGATAAGCGCTACATCACGCTCGCGCCGGTCGCCACGATCGTCGGCCTCGCGTTCCGCATGTACGATCCGGACAAGCTGCTGGGTGACAAGGAAGACCTGGGCATCACGCTGGCGCTGCTGCCGCGCGAAACGCCGGGGATGGAAATCGGCCGCCGCCACTTCCCGCTGAACACGCCGTTCCAGAACGGCCCGATCCACGCCAAGGACATGTTCGTTCCGCTGTCCGTGCTGATCGGCGGTCCGCACATGGCAGGGCAGGGCTGGCGCATGCTGGTCGAGTGCCTGTCGGTGGGCCGTGCTATTTCGCTGCCGTCGAACGCTACCGGCGCCTCGCGCATGGCCGTGGCCGCCACCGGCGCTTATGCACGCATGCGCAAGCAGTTCGGCCTGGCCATCGGTCGCTTCGAGGGTGTGGAGGAAGCACTGGCCCGCATCGGCGGCCTGACCTACGCCACGCAGGCGTTGTCCCGCTCCACGGCTGCTGCGGTGGATCGCGGTGAGAAGCCGGCCGTGCCGTCGGCCATTGCGAAGTACCACGCCACCGAATGGTGCCGCCAGATCGCTTCCGATGCGATGGACGTGCACGGCGGCAAGGGCGTGATCCTGGGCCCGAAGAACTACATGGGCCGCGGCTGGCAGAGCGTGCCGATCGCGATCACGGTGGAAGGCGCGAACATCATGACGCGCAGCCTGATGATCTTTGGCCAGGGTGCGATCCGTTGCCATCCTTATGTGCTGAAGGAAATGCAGGCGCTGAACATCTCGGATTACCGTGAGCGCCTGAAGACCTTCGACAAGGCCCTGTTCGGTCACATCGGTTTTGGCTTCTCGAACGCGGTGCGCAGCTTCGTGCTGGGTATTACCGCGGCGCGCATCGGTGATGCGCCGGGCGATGCGTACACCCGCCGTTACTACCGCAAGCTCAACCGTTACTCGGCGGCGCTGGCGCTTTGCGCCGACGTTTCGATGGGCGTGTTGGGTGGCAAGCTGAAGTTCAAGGAGAAGCTCTCGGCTCGCCTGGGCGATACGCTGTCGTTCCTGTATATCGCCAGCGCGATGCTGAAGCGTTATGAGGATACGGGTCGTCCGGAAGCGGATCGTCCGCTGCTGGCCTGGGCGTTCCACGAGTGCGTGTGGCGCATGCAGATGGCGCTGGATGGCGTGATCCGTAACTTCCCGGTACGCCCGGTGGCGTGGCTGCTTCGCGCGCTGGTGTTCCCGTTCGGCCGCCGTGAAGTGCCGCCGTCGGATCGCCTGGGTCGCCGCGTGGCGGCGCTGATCACGGCGCCGAGCGAGGCACGCGATCGCCTGACGACGTGGACGTACCTGACCCCCACGGCGAATAACACCGTGGGCCGCATGAACGCGGTGCTCCCGGATGTGATCGCGGCGGAGCCGGTGGAGCGTAAGTTCCTCAAGGCGTTCAAGAGCGGCCAGCTGCATGCGCACACATATAACGAGCAGCTGGTGGAGGCTGAGAAGCTGGGCGCGATTACGTCGGCCGAGCGTGAGCTGCTGCAGCGCGTGCGCGATGCCGTCGCCGAGTTCATCTCGGTGGATGATTTCGACAGCGATGAGCTGAAGGCTGGCATCGCCGCGAAGGCCGAAAAGATGGAGGCGTCGCGGGCGGCTTGATCGCCTTCGATGGTTTAGCGATGAAAGGGCCGGCATTTTTGCCGGCCTTTTTTTATTTGCCGCGTCGCGCTTCGCTATCGGTTCATTCGCTAGCGCGAATGCATGTTTTTAGCGGCTTGCGCCGCCTTAGGCTGGATAGCTGTCGAGGTCGGGGGCGGGCAGGCCCTTGGGGCCGCCAGTCGCGGACCTGCGGACCGGGCCGTAGCTCCCGTATCGCGAGAATCGTTGCGTCAGGCGGCCCTCCGCTCATGTCGGCCCCAAGGGCCTGCCCGCCCCCGAGTCCATGCATCTCGTTACGTGTAGCAAAAGCCATCACGCCGAAACGCGGCTCTTGTAGGAGCGCGCTCGCGCGCGACCACGCCACCGCAAACTTGATCGCGCGCAAGCGCACTCCTACACACGATGTCCGTTGTTCTTACAGACATCGGCGGATCAATTTGATACGGTCGTTTCCGTTGCCCGCACGCACGTTGATGCATACCGTGCAGGCAACCACCGCTTTGTGCGGTGAGAGTCGCGAGCCGGGCGTGGTAGCACACACCCGACTCGCTATCCACAACCAACTGACTAGAGAGTTGATCATGGGTACCCCCGATCATACGGCACACGCTCGCCCGCCGGATCCCCCCGGTGGCATCTCACCGGCTCACGGGCCGCCTGCCTAGGCTGCAGGCACGGTTGAAGGACCGCGACGAGGCTTTCTTTTGAGGCAATTCTTGATCGAATGAGGCAGGCGTTCGCGCCTGGCATGCCTCACGGGCGGTCGTCGTCGCACCATGTCGTCAATCAAGTCACCCGGGGTCCGGTCACGGGCCACCGGTGTATCCGCGATCGTATGGTCCGTGGCATGGCAGGTCGTTCTGACTGTCGTGCCACGTTAGCGATGCGCGGGAAGTAACCCTTCAAGGAAGCGAGTGATGAATGCTGTAAACGATACGTGGCCGGTCAGGCATGCCGGTGATAAGGCCGGGTGTGAACCTTCGGCGCATGAACTACTGAACGAAGCGACGCAATGGCTGCAGTACGCGCGTGGCGTAACTAGCCTGCTGGCCGATCTGATCCACGAAGCCGATGAGGTGGATGGCAAGCAGGTCGCGTTATCCATGGAAGCGATTGCCGCGATCACCCATTTGGGCACTGACCTGGTCGGACAGGCCCACGCACAATGGCATTGGCAACGCGCCGAGAAGGCAGGTTGCTAACGTAGCGCGAGCGTATGTCCCCTGTAGGAGTGCGCTTGCGCGCGATCCAAGGTCGCCGCCACCTGTCTCCTCGTCAGCATTCGTAAAATCTTATGTAGGCCAACGCCTACAGACTTTCTCGAATAACCGACATAGCATCCGCGAGGGCCGTGAGGGTGGCGATTCGAGGGCGGGGACATGGGTAAGACGCGTTGGCTTCTGACGTCGCTGTCGTGGCTGCTGGTGGGTTTGGTGCCAGCCATCGCCGCGGCATCCAGCAAGGATCTGCAATGGGTCTCGGTGAACGAAAACCCGGCCTTCAAGGTGTCGGCCAAAGGCGATCCCTGGTCCGATAAGGGCGCGACGATCATTGTCACCCGGGTGGAAGGCGCCACCGACAAGAACGGCGGTGCCATCACCGGCATCAACCTGGATCGGGTACTGGGTAAGACAGTAACGCTCACCGGCGAGCTGTCCACCACGGGAACGGCATCGAATGCCTCAATGTGGCTGCGAACGGATGGGAGTGGCCCAGGCGCACGGGCCTTCCAGAGCACGGAGCCATTCCCTGTGCACAGTGGCGAATCGCCCGTACCCCGGAGCATCCGGATCAGCGTCCCGATCGAAGCGGTGGGCCTCCGTCTGGGGGTGGCTTTGATGGGAGGCGGGGCAGTCCGCGTGGATCACTTCCACCTGGCAGTGGCCGATACGCCGGCCGCGAGCGTCGATGCACCTGCGCTGCTCGACGAGGCGGTCGCACTGATTCGCGACAAGGCGCTGGCGGCAGGCACGGTGGACTGGAATGCCTTCCTGGCGGATGCCCACGCCAGCCTGCGCAGCGGCGAAGCCGCGAATCTGGCGTATCCGTTCATCCGCACGGCACTCGGCAAGCTCAATGATGGGCATAGCCATTTCATCAATGCCGACGCGGAATGGGCCGCTTCGGTCACCGATGGCACGAAGGCGCCGTTTGATGTGCGCGTGCTGCCGGGTGGTATGGGTTACGTGGCGCTGCCCGGCTTCAGCGGTCCGAAGGATGCACAGCTTCACTATGTGGACTCCGTCGCCACGGCGATGGCGCATATCGCACCGGAGGTAACCCACGGCTGGGTCGTGGACCTGCGCAATAACAGCGGTGGCAACATGTGGCCGATGCTGGGCGCCGTACATTCCCTGCTTGGCGATGATTCACTCGGCGCGTTCCGCCGTCCCGGCACGCCCGATGCACCGTGGCACGCAGGGCGTGGTCTGCCCGAAGGCGTGAAACCTCCCATCGATCTTGCGAACGCCCGCGTCGCGGTCCTCCTCGGCCCACACACCGCGAGTGCCGGTGAAGCGGTCGCCATTGCTTTCCACGGCCGCCCCGCCACCCGTTCCTTCGGCCTGCCAACCTCCGGCCACGCGAACGCAAACTCAATCTTCCGCCTGAAAGACGGCAGCGTCATCGCTCTGGTAACCGCCACCGAACTCGACCGCAACGGCCAGGAATTCAGCAAGGAAGTGCAACCCGACGAACGCGTGGAAGGCGACGCCGCGCTGGACCACGCAACAGCCTGGCTGACTCAGCAGCCGCCCTTGTAGGAGCGTGCTTGCGCACGATACACGGCCGCTCTCACCTCGTATCGAGGCGGTGAAGCATTGAAAGAAGTCTGTTCAGTGGCGTGTCTATCTCTCACGACAGTGACATAGCGCTCGCACTGCTTTAAACGACAGCAACAAGCGGATGGTAGCGACATGCACAAGCTCACGCGATGGTTAGTGCGATCGACATTGACGATGCTCGTCCTCATGCCGGTAACCTTCCATGCCGTAGCCGAAGAACTGCGTTGGTTCATGGCCAGGCCAACCAGCGCGTTCACCGTGACAGGTTCGGGCGACGCATGCCTCGCCAGTGGCGCGAGCGTCACGCTAAGCAGGCTGGACGACGCGGATGACGCCACGGGTATCGCTGGATCCCGTATAGACACCCACCTGGCGGCCGGGAAGATCGTCGAACTGACCGGCCTCATTGAGACCACCGGTTCAGCGACAAATGCCGCATTGTGGATGTCCGCCGAAGGTCCTGCACACGCAGGGCATGTGTTCCAGACGACCGAGCCGTATCCCGTTGCTACCGGCAGTGCTCCAGTCATGCGGCGCATCCGTATCACGGTGCCGGCCGACGCGATGTCAGTTGTAGTGGGCGTCGCGTTGAAGGGTGGTGGTACCGCCCGCGTGACCCACCTCAATCTTGTCTATCGGGAGGAACCCACGCATGTCGGTGCTGGCGTGCTGCTTCAACAGGCCGTGGGAGAATTGCGCGAGAACGCTCTCGCTGCTGGCAACGTCGATTGGGACACCTTCCTGCACGACGCGCAGTCACATCTGGCGCAAGGACAGCCAGCCAGCGCCGCGTATCCCGCCATTCGCGATGCCGTGCACAGGCTTGACGATGGCCACAGCCGTTTTATCGACGCTGATTCCGCCTGGGCCGAGGCTCTCAACGACGGCACGCACTTCGCCCCGGATGTGCACCTGCTTCCTGGTGGCATCGGCTACGTAGCATTGCCAGGCTTCACGGGCCCCGCGGACGCAGAGACGCGTTACATAGACACCATTGCATCGGCGATGAGCCGATTGGCACCCGAGGTAAGGCATGGGTGGGTAATCGACCTGCGCCAGGATTCGGGCGGTACCATGTGGCCTATGCTGGCTGCAGTGCATTCGCTGTTGGGCGACGGCGAAATCGGTGCATTCCGGAAGCCGGGCGCCGACGATGCGCACTGGTACGCGGGCGTCGGCCTTTCGATGGGCGCAAAGCCCAATACACTGGATCTCAGTGCGTCGCCCGTCGCAGTTCTTATGGGTCCGCACACGTCCAGTGCGGGCGAGGCCGTCGCGGTGGCCTTTCACGGCCGCCCCGCGACGCGTTCGTTCGGTGCACCGACATCCGGCCAGGCGAACAGCAACGAAACCATGGTTCTCAAGGACGGCAGTCTCCTCGTGGTAAAGGCATTCATCGACGTCGATCGCAACGGCGTAGCCTTCGGCAAGCAGGTGATCCCCGACGACCAGATAGACGATGCCGCCGCGCTGGACAGCGCCACCGCGTGGCTAGCCCAACCACACCCCCTATAGGAGCGCGCTCGCGCGCGATAGGCCTACGATGCAAAGATGACGCACGCCGTCACGCTGAAGTGTGCATGCGCTCATCGCGCGCGCACTGTCGCGCTTCTCCTTGGACGATCCTTCTGTAGGGGATCGTCGCGACCGCTGTAGGCGCCACCGTTCGCGATCCGCCGAAGCCCTATCGTAAGCACCCCTTACGAAAAGGATCGTCGATGGACGCGATGTTTACGCAGTGGGACCCCGTGCTTCACCTCGATACCGAGATCGAACAGATCAGGTATTTGCTCACGTGCCTTGAAGAGAGCAAGGGTGACCCATCAGCAGCTCGTGCTGCGCTCAATGATCTTGCCCGGGCGCCCCTGGTCGGGCCATTCTCGTGGGGCGTTCGAGAGCTCTCCGAGATTTTTCCACCGCTCGAGGGCGCGGACGAGATACGAGTTGTGGCTGATATTCAGTGGTCGACTACACCTTTATGCGAGTGCTGGGAGCGCCCATTTAGCAAGGCACCATCGATCTTGGATGGTGCGACAGAGTGAAGCGTGCACTGTTTAGAAAGTGGGTGTCTTTGATCGTGGCCGCTGGATGCCTGGTCGTGGTCAAGCGTGTGCAGGCCGAAGAATCGCCTCCCCGAACGCTAGTCATGATGGCACCCGCGGCGCGCCAAGCCATGTTAGATGCCATGCGGCTGCAAGTGGATGCCATGCTGGCGGAACATAAGGTCGACGGCTACCCGTGGCCCATCGTTGCGGAATTGACCCTCGACGAAGAGAAGAACGAGATGGTTCTTGAATTCGACAGTCGCCTGGAAGAATTCGACGTGCCTGATGACACGAGTGTGTGTCATTACGCACATATCGAGCTAATCACGTTGCTTGAGATGACGAACGCAACCGCGGTCCTACGATGTCTTTTCGGGGGCGTGAGGATGATTAGGAGGGGTGGCACTTCGCTTACATATGGTGATGGAATTCGCCTTCGTGAGCTTCTGAGCTGCATCCAATTCGCAGACGTGTTGCGGAAACGAATCATTCCCTCGTCGCGATCGGCGACGCTTGAAGAGTGTATCGATGAAGCGAAGTCAACATAGGCGGAGCCTGTTCACAACGGTATTCGGCGCGTTTCTTGCGTTCACCGAAGTTGCAAGCTGTGAGGACGTCAAGCCCAAGACCATTGAGCTGATGACGACCGATGAACGCCAGGTGATGGTTGCAGGGATGCAAATCGCGCTGGATGAGGCGCTTTCGGGAAAGCATTTCATCGAGGACTATCCGTGGCCGATTGTCGCCACGGTCAGCCTGAGCGAGGCCGATAACGTCATCGTCGTTGATCTTGATCGGCGGATTCTTGACTACACGTCGCTGTCCGAGAGTGAGGACATGGGTGACTACATCTTCAATCGGCTTTGGCCGTTTCTAGAGCGGATTGATGGGTCCACAGGCGTCCGGTTCCTGTATGGAGGTCACGAAGAAGAATACTGGTCGGGGATGCCTGGGATCGACGCAATACCGCACGCGACTTCAGGGCGCAGGAAGCGTAACGCCGATGACCGGCCGGTAGCCGTTGTGGCGCTTGGGCGCGGGGTCCATTTCCGAAGCGAGCAAGGGCGACCCGTCAGCAGTTCGTGCTGCGATAATCGAATGACTCTGTCAGGTGATGCTGACACGGCTAGCCAAGGATTGCCTTCGTGACGAAGAGGGCTCCGTCCACTGAGGGCATGGCGCCTCGTTTTGGATCATTCCTATGCCGCGCTATGCGGTCTGGCGGAAGCGATGAAATGAAACGATATGCGTTGAAATTTGGACTGTTGGTGGCCGCGTGCAACCCATGCATCGCAATGGCGCATGGCTCGCCGGACGACGTTTCGTCTCCGAAGACGATCGCCATGATGAACCCGGAAGAGCGGGATGCACTCCTCTCGGAGATGCAGCGTAAGTTGGACGAGAATATCGTTGGGAGGCAGTTCTTTGAAGAATTTCCTTGGCCACTCGGTGCGATGGTGGGGCTCGATGAGAAAGATAACCTCATCACGATTGACATCGATCCGCGGCTGATGGCTTATGCCGATACTGCCGAAACCGAAGATCTGAGCGATTACATGCTCGACGTGCTCTGGCCCCTCTTACAAAGAATCGGCGAGGCAACAGGGCTGAAGTTTCTTTACGGCGGCCGCGAGGCGGTGCGTGAATACCCCACCCTCATGAGCGAGCCGCCCGCCGCAATGCGGGTGAGGCGTGAAGCGGATCCGCGCCCTCTACTGGTCATCTCTCCGGGGCACGGGGTTTACTTTCACGGAAAATACAAGGATTGGCGCGCACAGCGCGATAGCGTCAGGCCGCGCCAGCGCAGCCGTCCTGTTTTGCGACCACAGCCATCAACCGCTCTTCCACCTGATCGCGCGTATGCGCACGGAACAGATGTGGTGCGGCGCGGCGCAAGGCAGCGCAATCGAGCTGGGTCAGGCGGTCGCGTACCTGCAGCAGCTGGCCCGGGTGCATCGAGAACTCTTCGAGGCCCATGGCCAGCAGCAACGCGGTGAACTGTGTGTCGCCTGCGATTTCGCCGCAGAGGCTTACCGGCTTCTTCGCGCGGCGGGCGGCGGCGATCACGTGCGCGATCAGGCGCAGGAAGGCCGGCTGCAGCGGGTCGTAGATCCCCTCGAGCGCATCGTTGTTGCGGTCGGCGGCCAGGGTGTACTGGGCGAGGTCGTTGGTGCCGATGGCGAGGAAGTCGGCTTTCTGCAGGATCGAGGTGACGCCGATGGCGGCGGCAGGGACTTCGATCATCGCACCGATGTCGAGGCGCTCCGGCAGCTCCTGGCCTTCCAGCGACAGCTGCTCGCGGGCCTTCTTGATCAGCCGGCGCACTTCGGTCAACTCGCCCATGTGCGTGATCATCGGTACGAGCACGCGCACGGGGCCGTAGCAGGCGGCGCGCAGGATGGCGCGCAGCTGCACGAGGAAGATATCGGGGTAGCGCAGCGACAGGCGGATGCCGCGCACGCCCAGCGCCGGGTTATCTTCGCCACGAATGGCGAGGCCGGCCGCATCGGCCTTGTCGGCGCCGAGATCGAGCGTGCGAATGGTGACCGGCAGGCCGCCCATGCCGAGGACGACATCGCGGTATGCGGCGAACTGTTCGTCTTCGCTGGGCAGGCCGCGCTGGCGCAGGAACAGGAATTCGGAACGGTACAGCCCAACGCCGTCGGCGCCGCGCGCCCGCGCCAGTGTCACGTCACCGGCGAGCTCCGCGTTGGCGTACAGGCGCACGTGGAAGCCATCGCGCGTGTGCGTCGGGGCGGAGGCCAGCGCGGCCAGGCGGCGCCCTTCGGCGGCGGCCTGGCGCTGCCACTGCCGGTAGCGGGCCAGGTCCTGCGCAGTGGGGTGGACGATGACCTCGCCGTGTTCGGCATCGATCAGGACCAGGTCGTCATCGTTGATGGTGGCCAGCGCATCCTTCGTGCCCACGAGCATGGGCAGGTTGAAGCTGCGGGCCAGGATGGCGCTGTGCGAGTACACGCTGCCGGCGCTGGCGACCACGCCAAGCATGCCCTGGCCGGCCAGGCTGGCCATGTCGGCTGGGGCCACGGTATCGCTGACGATGATCTCGCCCACGCGCGCGGCGAGCTTGCGCTCCTCGCGGCTGGAATGCTGGAAGAGGGCGGACATGACCCGGCCGATGACCTGGTCGATATCCTCACCACGGCTCTTCAGGTACGGGTCGTTCATCGCATCGAACACGGCGGCCAGGCGGTCGCGCTGCATTTTCAGCGCGGCGCTGGCCGTGTAGTGGCCGACGGAAATCAGTTCGTCGAGGCCGCGCAGCAATTCTTCGTCATCGAGGAGCAGGCTGTGCGCATCGATGAAGTCGCCCACTTCGCGGGCCAGCGCGCCATGCAGTTTGCCGCGCAGTTCGCGCAGCTCGGCACGGGCATGGTCCAGGGCTTTGTGCAGGCGGTCGAGCTCGGGGCCGATCTCGGCATCCTCGAGCATGCGCATATCAGCCGTGTACAGGCTGGGCTGGACCAGACGCGCCCGCCCGAGGGCCATGCCCCGGGATGCGGCGGTGCCGGTCAGCTGGTACCTCATGCGTGATTCGCCCCCCTGGCGCCCATGCGTTACTGCCCTTCGTCGAACTTGCGGTTGAAGAGATCGATGACAGCCGCCACGGCGGCCTGTTCATCCTCGCCCTCGGCGCGGACCACCAGGCTGGTGCCCATGCCGGCGGCCAGCATCATCACTCCCATGATGCTTTGCGCGTTCACTTCGCGTCCCTTGCTCACCAGGTGCACGGTGGCCTTGAATGTGGACACCAGCTGGACCAGCTTGGCTGACGCGCGGGCGTGCAGCCCAAGACGGTTCGAAACCGTGATTTCCTGTTCAAGCATGATCGATGAAGATCCCTCCGCGGCCCCCGGTGGCGGCGATTTCCGCCAGTTCGGGCAGCGATTTTTCCGAATAGTTGAGAACGCGCAGCAGCATGGGCAGGTTCAGGCCGGACACGCAGCGGAGCTTCACGCCCAGCGCGCCCAGCGAGAGGCCGATGTTGCACGGCGTGGCGCCATAAAGGTCGGCAAGCACGAGTACACCCTCGCCCTGGTCGAGCTCGCGTGCATGCTTCGCGGTCAGCGAACGCATCACATCGGGATCGGCCCCGGGCGGGACCTCCACGGCATCCACCGTGAGCGGCAGCTTGGGCATGACATGGCGCGCGGCCGAAACCAGCGCCTGGCCAACGGCCTCGTGCGTCATCAGGAGCACGCCAACGCTCATGGGAGGCTCCGCAGGTGGGTGGATCGGGTCAGGTTGCTCATTCGAGCTCACGGTGGAATGTCAGTACGTTGCCGCGTTCCTTGCGAAAGTGCCGGGCAAGGCGCTCCACCAGGTACACCGAGCGGTGGCGGCCGCCGGTACAGCCGATGGAGACCGTGACGTAGCTGCGGTCCTCGCCTTCGAAGCGTGGCAGCCAGGTATCCAGCCAACGCGCCACGTCGTCATAGTATTCGCCGACGATGGGCTGCGCGTCGAGGTATTCGCGCACTGGCTGGTCCTTGCCCGAGAACGGGCGCAGCCGCGGGTCCCAGTGCGGGTTCGGCAGGCAGCGGGCGTCGAAGACGAAATCCGCATCCGAGGGCAGGCCCCGGCGGTAGGCGAACGACTCGAACAGCAGGGTCGTGCCGTCGCTGGCCGCGGCATAGCCGGTGGCAAACAGGCGGCGCAGCTGGTGCACGTTGAGGTCGGAGCTGTCGATCACCTTTTCGGCGATGGACACCAGCGGCCGGAGCAGGCGGCGCTCCTCTGCGATGGAGTCGGCCAGGGAAAGGCGCTCGGCGGCCAGCGGGTGGCGGCGCCGGGTTTCCGAGTAGCGCTTGATCAGGACGTCGTCGCGGCTATCCAGGAAGATGAGGTGCACGTGCACCCCGGCGCTGGAAAGCTCCGACAGCACATGCGGCATGCGCTCCAGGTCGGAGCGGCGGTTACGCACGTCCACGCCCACGGCAATGCGCCGGCGTGGCCCGTGCTCACCCTGGCTCACCGCGGCGACCAGCTGCGGGATGAGCTCCGCCGGCATGTTATCGACGCAGTAAAACTCCAGGTCCTCGAGCGCACGCAGGGCCACGGTCTTGCCGCCACCGGACATGCCGGTGAGCACGACCAGGTGGATGGCGTCGGGTTCGATGATGGGGCTGATGAGAAGGTCGTCGTTCACCGGGTCACCACGGGGAGAACCGGCGCATCTGGTGCGCCTGGCGGTCGATGAAAGTCTGGGCGGGATCAATGCCCTTGCTCTTCAATACATGGTTGCGCACGGCCGCTTCCACAAGCACCGCAAGGTTGCGACCTGGGGCGACCGGGATGGTGATCTTGGGCACGTCCACGTCCAGCACGTTGCGGCGGCTGACATCGCCGGTCAGGCGGGTCATGGCATCCGTTTCCTCGCCATCCTTCAGCGGCTTGAGGTGGATCACCAGGCGCAGGTACTTCGAAGGCTTCACGGCGGTATGGCCGAACATCTCGCGGATGTTGAGCACACCCAGGCCGCGCACTTCGAGCAGGTCCTGCAGCAGTTCGGGGCAGGCGCCGTCGATCACATCCGGTGCGATCAGGGTGAACTCGGTGGCGTCATCGGCCACCAGGCGGTGGCCGCGGCTGATCAGTTCCAGGGCCAGCTCGCTCTTGCCCGAGCCCGGGTCGCCGGTGATCAGCACGCCGATGGAGAACACCTCGAGGAACACGCCATGCAACGTGACCCGCGGCGCGAGCGTGCGCGCCAGGTGGTACTGCAGGTAGGTGAGCAGTTCGTGCCCGCGCTTGGTGCTCTGCCACAGGGGCGTATCGGTTTCCTCGGCCACTTCACGCAGGTCGGGCGGGATGGCCTGGTCCTTCGTGACAATGAGCGCGGCCGGCTGGTAGGCGGCGATCTTGTGGATGGCCTCCCAGCGCTGGCGCGAATCCAGGCCATCGAGGTAGTTGAGCTCCTCGGTGCCGATGATCTGGATCTTGTTGGGATAGATGACGTTGAGATAGCCCACCAGGGACGGGCGGCGGCTCAGCTTGGCGTTGGGCTCCAGCACACGGGCTTCGCCCCGCATGCCCGCGATCCAGCGCAGGGCCATCCGTTCATGGACGCCGTCGAAGAGTTGTCGGGCTGTGAGCCGATCCACGCGGGGGTTCCTGTCAAAAAGAAAGCCGGCACACGGGGGTGCCGGCTTGCTTATATTGTGCCACAGGCCCGCTGGCGGGCTTTAGCTGGCGGCACGGGCCTCGCGGACCTCATTGTTGTGGTGGTCCTTGAGCTTTTCCTTGTGCTTCTTCAGCTGGTCGGCGAGCTTGGTGATCATCTCGTCGATGGCGGCATACATGCGGTCACCGATCGTGCCGTCCTGCTGGCTCGCCAGGCCTTCCGCATGGAGCCGGGTGCCCGAACAGTGCAGGGTGCCGCCCGCCTTGTGCTCGGCCTTATCCACCGATAGCACGACATCCAGGGCCGTTATGTTGTCGAAAAGGCGTTCGAAGCGGCCGATTTGCTGTTCCACGCGCTCGCGCAGGGCAGGGGTGATCTGGATGTGCTGGCCGCTGATCTGGATTTGCATGACGCCTCCTTCTTGCTGAGGGTGCCGCCGTTCGGTGGCGGCGAGATGGGAATGGCCGTGTGCCACTCCTGAACCGTTGTACGTGGGACCGTGATCCTCCGATGGGGTTCCGCGCCGCTTAGCCGGCGCGCACGCGTTCACTGGAGCTGGGGATGCGCATCGCTTCCCGGTACTTGGCTACCGTACGGCGGGCTACCTGAATACCGCGTCGATGGAGTTCCTCCGCGAGGGCCTGGTCGGACAGCGGGCGACGCGGATCTTCCGCCGTGATCAGCTTGCGCAACATGGCCTGGATGGCCGTCGCGGACGCGCTGCCGCCGTCTTCCGTGGCCACGCCGCTCGAGAAAAAGTGCTTCAGCTCGAAGGTACCGCGCGGCGTGTGCATGTACTTGCGCGTGGTGACCCTGGAAATGGTCGATTCGTGCATGCCCACCTCTTCGGCCACCTCGCGCAGCACCAGCGGGTGCATGGCCTCGGGGCCGTAATCGAGGAAGGCGCTCTGCCGGCGGACGATCACCTCGGCCACCTTGGTCAGGGTTTCGGCGCGGGATTGCAGGCTCTTCAGGAGCCATCGGGCCTCCTGCAGCTGGCCCTTCATCCAGGTGGCGTCATCGCCACGGGCGCGGGCGATGAGGTTGCAGTAATGCTGGTTCAGGCCCAGCCGGGGCTGCGCATCCGGGTTCAGGCTTACCTTCCACCGGCCGCTCTCACGGCGGGCGTAGACATCGGGTGCGACGTACTCCACCGGGGTGGCATCCAGGGCCGCGCCGGGGCGTGGGTCCAGGCTGCGGATGAGCGATGCGGCCACCGCCACGTCGGCCTCGGCCGCCTTCAGCCGCCGGGCGATCTTGCCGGTGTCGTTGCGCGCCAGCAGTTCGATTTCATCGGTAACGATGCGGATGGCGAGCCCGCGCTGCGGCGTTTCTTCGGCAAACTGGCTGAGCTGGCACAGCAGGCAGTCACGCAGGTCCAGGCTGGCGATGCCCGTGGGATCGAAACGCTGGATCCGCTTGCGAACGGCCTCGATCTCGTCGAGATCGGCGTGGAACTCCCGCAGGGCCGCCTGCACCGCGTCCAGGCCGTCACGCAGGTAACCGTCCTCATCAAGCACGTGGATGATGGCGGTCGCGATCGCGTGATCACGCGGCGTGAACTGGGACAGGTTGAGCTGCCACTCCAGGTGCTGCTGCAGGCTTTCCGGGGCGGCGTTCTGCGGCTCGAAGCCTTCTTCGTCGCCGCTGCCATTGCGCGAGGGCCCGCCCGCGTAATCGCCGGCCTCGCCGTGGAAGCGGTCGTCGTCCCACTCGGGAGCGAGCTCTTCGGAAGGGGATGCGGTGGATTCTTCTTCGCGCGTGGCCTTGACGGGCTGCTCGTCGCGCGCGCGGTATTCCATGGCCTCGTCGAAGCTGGTGCTTTCCTCGGCGCCATCCGCTTCGGATTCGGCATCTTCGGCGAACTCGAGCAGCGGGTTACTTTCCGCTATCTGGCGGAGTTCGGCCTCAAGCTCCAGCTGCGACAACTGGAGCAGGCGGATGGCCTGCTGGAGCTGTGGCGTCAGCGTGAGCTGCTGATGCAGGCGAAACTGAAGTCCGGGTTTCATTACCTTCGCAAGATCGGGTTACCGAGCCATCCTAACCCCACGCGGCCCCCCGAAACCAGCGGGCCGGATGCCTAGGCCGGCTGGCCGATTTCGTGTACCGCGTAAGCCGCCTCAGATCCGGAATTCACGGCCCAGATACACCTCGCGGACCTTTTCGTCCGCCAGGATGTGTTGGGGCGTGCCGCGAGAGAGCACTTCGCCATCGTTGAGAATGTACGCGCGGTCGCAGATACCCAGGGTTTCGCGGACGTTGTGGTCGGTGATGAGCACGCCGATGCCGCGTTCCTTCAGGTGGCGCACGATGCGCTGGATTTCACCTACCGAAATCGGATCGACGCCGGCGAACGGTTCGTCGAGCAGCATGTAGCGCGGGCGGGCGGCGAGTGCGCGCGCGATCTCCACGCGGCGGCGCTCGCCACCGGAAAGGCTGATGCCTTTCTGCTCGGCGATGTGCGCGATCTTCAGTTCATCCAGCAGGCTTTCCAGTTCGTCTTCGCGCTGCTTCTGCGTCATGTTCTCGCGCAGTTCGAGCACGGCGAGGATGTTGTCGGCGACGCTGAGGCGGCGGAACACCGAGGCTTCCTGCGGCAGGTAGCCGATGCCGAGCTTGGCACGCGCATGCATGGGCAGGCCGGTAATGTCCTGCTGGTCGAGCTTGATCTGGCCGCCATCGGCGGGGATCAGGCCCACCACCATGTAGAAGCAGGTGGTCTTGCCGGCGCCGTTGGGGCCGAGCAGGCCCACCACCTCACCTTCGCGGATGGAGAAGGCGAAATCACGCACTACCTGGCGGGCGCGGAACCGCTTCTGCAGGCCTTGGGCTGAAAGCATCGTGTCAGGGCTTCTTCGTGGTGTCGGCCGGGGCCGCAGCAGGAGCGGCGCCCTGCTGGTTCTTCGGCTGGAACGTCATATGGATGGTGGAAGAGCCATTGCTCTCGCCCTTCATCGTGCTGTCGTCGGTGTTGTATGTGAGCTTGTCGCCATCGGACGTGCCCTTGTTGGGCTGGTCGATGTGGGCGTTGCCCGTCAGGATCGCGATGCTGGTTTCGTTGTTGTAATCGATGTTGCTGGCGCGGCCGTGCATCCAGTTGCCTTGCTCATCCTGCTGCTGCACCGTGGCCGGCGTGCCATCGATCACGGCGCGCTTCACCGAGTTATCGTCGTTGAGGTACACCGTGGCCTTGTCGCCGGTGATCTTCAGCGTGCCCTGGGTGATCACCACCTTGGTGGTGTAGATGACGATACCCTGCGGCTGCTGCGAGCCATCGAAGGTCTTGGAGTCGACGTGGACGACTTCGTTACGATCGGACTTCTTCGCCATGGCCGGCGCGGCGAGCGCAAGGAGCGCCACGCCGCAGGCCGCGAACAGTGCCTTAGCGCTTGCGTGGCTGGTACGTGGTGTGGACTGCATCGAGGAGCTCCAGGTGCTTGGTGTCGAGGTTGGCACGCATGCCGATGCCGTTCATTGTAGAGCTTCCCTGAACGATCCGGGCGGCCTCGGCGGTCTCCAGCCGGTTCTCCTTGGGCCACGCCGTTACCTCGGAGGTATCGATGCTGGCCGGCGGGTTGGTGTCGAACGCGATGCGGTCCATGTGCACCAGGCCCTGCAGCTTCAGCATCGTGCCGTCCTTGTTCACCCAGCCGTACTCCGAATGCCCGGTCCAGGGCGGTACGTTGGTCTCCTTGGTGGAGGGCAGCACGAAGTTCGGGGCGTTGATATACAGCGATTCGTCGCCTTCGCGGCGCTCCAGGTGGGGCGCAATCAGCTTGAAGGCGGGCTTGCCTTCCTCGTTGTAGGAATCGAGGTCGAAGGTGGTAAGCACGTAGCCGGAGCGTGGCGGGCCGATGAAATCATCGACCTTTTTCTCGGGGGCGACCCAGTAATAGAAGAGGACGCTGACGCCCAGCGCGACCGCCAGCATGCCGACGACCCCAGCCGTACTGCGGTCCTTGAACAGGTTGAGGACACTCACAGCCAGCGATCCCGCTCGGCTTCGGCCTTGCCTTGCGCGGCGAGGATCAGGTCGGCCACCTCGCGGGCGGCGCCATAGCCGCCGGAAAGGCGGGTGCGCCAGTGGGCACGCTCGGCTACCCAGGGGTGGGCGTTGGCCACGGCCACGGCCAGGCCGCTGATACCCATGGCGGGCAGGTCGGGCAGGTCATCGCCGACAAAGGCGGCCTGTTCCGGTTCAAGGTGCAGGGCTTCGAGCAGGGCGTTGAGCGTGGCCCGTTTGTCCTTCTGGCCCTGGTACACATGCTGGATACCCAGTTCCTCGGCGCGCAGCGAGACCGGGTGGCTGATCCGCGCCGTAATGATCGCGACCTTGATGCCGTTTTCCTGCAGGCGTTTCAGGCCGAGGCCGTCGTGCACATGGAACACCTTGGTTTCGCGGCCATCTTCCGCATACCACAGGCGCCCGTCGGTGAGCGTGCCATCCACGTCGAATACGACCACGCGGATACGGGCGGCGCGCTCGGCGATGTCGGTGGGAATCTCGAAGTAGTGCGTGTAGGCCATGGCTTGAAGAGGTAGGGGCGGGTCCGGCGCGGTGGGGACGCGCCCGTGGGGCGCGCTCAGACGACGCGGGCGCGGAGCAGGTCGTGGATGTTCAGGGCGCCAACCACGCGGCCGTCGGCATCGGTGACCAGCAGGGCGTGGATCTGGTGTTTTTCCATCAGCTGGGCGGCCTCGACGGCAAGCTTGTCCGAGCCGATGGTCTTGGGGCCCCGGGTCATCAGTTGGGCTACGGTGGCGCCGCGCAGGTCCACGCCGTCGTCATCCAGCGCACGGCGCAGGTCACCGTCGGTGAACACGCCGATCAGGCGGCCATCCGGCTCCACGACGGCGGTCATGCCCAGGTGCTTGCGGGTCATTTCCACCAGCGCCTCGCTGAGCGTGGCGGTCACCGGCACGCGGGGCACATCGTCGCCGCTGTGCATCACATCGGCGATGTGCAGCAACAGGCGGCGGCCCAGGCTGCCGGCCGGGTGCGAACGGGCGAAATCATCCGAGGTGAAGCCGCGGGCCTCGAGCAGGGCGATGGCGAGGGCATCGCCCATCACCAGGGCCGCGGTAGTGCTCGTCGTGGGCGCCAGCCCGTGGGGGCACGCCTCGGAGGCGACGTTCCCGTCGATGTTCACATCGGCCTGGCTGGCCAGCGATGACTTGGGGTTGCCCGTGATCGAGATCAGCCGGATGCCCTGGCGCTTGATGGCGGGCAGGATGAACAGCAGCTCGTCGGTCTCGCCCGAGTAGGAGATGGCCAGCACGATATCGTCCGGCTGGATCATGCCCAGGTCGCCGTGGCTGGCCTCGCCCGGGTGCACGAAGAACGACGGGGTGCCGGTGGAGGCGAGTGTGGCGGCGATCTTGCGGGCGATATGGCCCGATTTGCCCATGCCCGAAACCACCACACGCCCCTTGCAGGCCAGGATCATCTCGCAGGCCTGGACGAAGGTGGCATCCACCCGGCTTTCCAGCGCCCGGATGGCGGCCGCCTCAGTGGCGATGACGGTACGCGCGCTGCGCACGACGGTATCGGCGTTCACGAAGGCGTGGCTGGTGGGCGGAGCGGTGCGGGCGTTCATTCGGCCTTGGGTCCGGGCTGGGGGCTGTCCCTGGGCAACCCGGGATGTCCATTTCTGCGACACCGGATTTCCATTACCATTACATATTCTCATTTTATCGTCGCTGGGATCGACCAGTGATTCAGGGACCGTTTCGGAACCCCTGGCCCGCGGCGACCCCTTCCCCACGGAGAATCCATGGACGCTGCCCGCATCCAGGCATTGATTGAAGCCGGCCTGCCCGGCGCCCGGGTGGACGTGCGCGGCGATGACGGCGTTCATTTTGAAGCCGAGGTCATCTCGGCCCAGTTCGCCGGCAAGCTGCCGCTCGCCCGCCACCGCCTTGTTTACGCCACCCTTGGCGACCTCATGGGCGGTGCCATCCACGCGCTGGGCCTGAAAACCCTTACCCCGGAAGAAGCCGCCGGCCGCCCCTGATCGCGCCGCGCTTCCCTCTTTAGAAAGGCAAAACCATTCATGGCAAAGATCCTTATCAGCGGCGGCCAGCCGCTTAACGGTGAGGTGAGCATCAGCGGCGCGAAGAACGCCGTGCTGCCCATCCTCGCTTCCTGCCTGCTGGCCGATGAGCCGGTCAGCATCGGCAACGTGCCGCACCTGCACGATGTCACCACCTTTATTGAACTGCTGGGCCGCATGGGTGTGCGCGTGGTTCTCGATGACCGCATGAAGATGCACATCGACCCGCGCCCGGAAAATTCCTGCGTGGCCCCGTACGAGCTGGTGCGCACCATGCGCGCCTCGATCCTCGTGCTGGGCCCGCTGGTCGCACGCTATGGCAAGGCCGAAGTGTCCCTGCCGGGTGGCTGCGCCATTGGCTCGCGTCCGGTTGATCAGCACATCCGTGGCCTGCAGGCGCTGGGCGCCGAGATCACGGTCGAGAACGGTTTCATCAAGGCGAAGGCCGGCCGCCTGAAGGGCGCCCGCATCGTCATGGATATGGTCACCGTGACGGGTACCGAGAACATCCTGATGGCGGCGACGCTCGCGTCGGGTACCACCATCATTGAGAACGCCGCGCAGGAACCGGAAGTGGTCGATCTGGCCCACTGCCTGATCGCCATGGGCGCGAAGATCGATGGCATCGGCACCTCCACGCTGATCGTGGAAGGCGTGGAGCGCCTGCACGGTGCGCACTACGAAGTGCTGCCCGACCGCATCGAAACCGGCACGTTCCTCGTCGGCGCCGCCATGACCGGTGGCAAGGTGCGTGCGCGCGGCGCGCGTGCCGATACGCTGGATGCCGTGCTGCAGAAGCTGGAGGAATCCGGCGCGCACATCAGCACCGGCAAGGACTGGATCGAGCTGGACATGCAGGGCCGCCGCCCGAAGGCGATCAACCTGGTGACGGCGCCGTACCCGGCATTCCCGACCGACATGCAGGCGCAGTTCACCGCGCTGAACTGCGTGGCCGAGGGCGTGGGTGTCATCACCGAGACGGTGTTCGAGAACCGCTTCATGCACGCGCTGGAACTGCAGCGCCTGGGTGCCGATATCCGCCTGGAAGGCAACACCGCGATCATCACGGGCGTGCCGAAGATGAGCGGCGCACCGATCATGGCCACCGACCTGCGCGCCTCGGCGTGCCTGGTGCTGGCCGGCCTGGTGGCTGAAGGCGATACCACGGTCGACCGCGTGTACCACATCGATCGCGGCTACGAGAACATCGAGGAAAAGCTCGGCGTGCTCGGCGCGCGCATCCGCCGCCTGCCGAGCTGACCGTTCGTAGGCGCCCACCCTGTGGGCGACATCTTTCGCGATGAGGTAGCAGAGCCTATGGCTCTTTCGCGAAAGGCATCGCTCACAGGGTGAGCTCCTACGTAAAAAGAAACCCGCCGATCGGCGGGTTTCTTTTTACTTGCCTTCGAACTTCACCAGCTCAAGCGTGAGGTCGCCACCATCCTTCTGTGCCAGCTTCACCGGCACCGGATACTTGGCGGGTACGTACCACGCGCTGAAACCGCGGTCCTGATCGGTGCGATCCACGCGCGTCGCCTGGAACGTGCCGGCAGGGACCGTGATCTTCTCGCTGGCCGCGACCTTGAACGACTGCGTTTCGACGGATTGCTTCACGCCAACGGGGAACGTTGCGTCCTTTGCGCCACCGTGCAGCGCCACGCCCAGGGCGAGGGGCAGCGTGTTGCGCTCGACCATGCCCGCCGGAGCGGTGTAGTTGAAGGTCTTGCTGCCGTTATCGACCACGGTGACCGCGTTGCCATTCACCGTGAGTTCGCGGGTCTTTTCCTTGAACGCGCTCAGCTTGTACTTGTACGACACCGCCTGCGGTACCTTGCCGGCCCAGGTGAAGCGCGACACTTCCGAACTGTTCGCACCGAGCGCGGCGGCGAGGCCCGAGGTGCCCTGGGTGGTGTTGGTGTATTCGAACTGGCGATTGCCAGCCGATTTGAGTGTGAGCGTGGCATTGCCCAGCGGCGAGCCGCCCTGCAGCACGTTGTAGGTGGCGGTGAACGACTGCGGCACATCCGCGGCGAACGCGGCGGCGGGCAGGGCGAGGGCCAGGCCAAGGCTGGCGCGGAGGAGGGTGGTCTTCATGCACCCGAGTTTAAACCGGGCGGCTGAACGCGGGGTCACCTGTGCGTGCGCCCGATGCCCCCCCAGATACCTCGCCCCTGTAGGAGCCCACCCTGTGGGCGACGCCGTTCGCGACCCCGCTGCAGGTCCTGTGACGACATCGCGAAAGATGTCGCCCACAGGGTGGGCTCCTACAGGGCGGTGATGTCCAGCGGTGTGGTCAGGGGCGTGCCATCGAAGATGGGCTGGCCATTCCAGCGCAGGCGGCCGGTGGCGATGGCGCGGACCACGGCGGGCAGCAGCGTGTGTTCTTCGACCAGCAGTCGCTGGGCGAGGGTTTCTTCGGTATCCGCGGGGCCGACGGCAATGCGTGCCTGTGCGACGACGGGGCCGCCATCGAGTTCGGCGGTGACGTAATGCACGCTGGCGCCGTGCTCGGTATCGCCGGCTTCGAGGCAACGGCGGTGCGTGTGCAAACCCTGGTACTTCGGCAGCAGGGAAGGGTGGATGTTGATCGCCCGGCCTTCCCAATCGGCGACCACGGCGGCATCGATGATGCGCATGTAGCCGGCGAGCACGAGCAGATCGGGCTTCGCCGCCGCCACCGCGCCGAACAGCGCGCGATCAAAGGACACGCGATCCGCATGATCCTTCGGGCTCATCGAGACCGTGGGGATGCCCGCATCACGCGCCACCTGCAACGCACCGGCCTTTGCCTTGTCGCTGCCCACCAGGACCATCTCGATCGGCAGCTGCGCCGCGATGAGCGCGGCCAGGTTGCTGCCGCGCCCGGAGGCGAGCGCGGCGACGCGCAGGGGGCGATCCACGAGCTGGCTCAGGCGATATGGACGCGCTCGTCGCCGCTGGCGGCAACGACCGAGCCGATGACCCACGACGAGAGGCCATGGGCGGCCAGGGCGGCCTTGGCGGCCTCCACCTGGCCCTTGTCGAGCAGCACGGTGAAGCCGATACCGCAGTTGAAGGTGCGCCACATTTCTTCGCGGGCCACGTTGCCTTCGCGCTGCAGCCACTGGAACACCGGCGGCAGTTCCCACGACGCGGCGTCGATGGAGAGGCCGAGGCCATCCGGCACGACGCGGATGATGTTTTCCTTCAGCCCACCGCCGGTGATGTGGGCCATGCCGTGCACATCGACCTTGCCAAGCAGCTCGAGGATCGGCTTGACGTAAAGGGTGGTCGGGGCCATGAGCGCATCGACGAGCTTCACGCCGCCCACGTCGGTATCCAGCGGCGAACCCGCGCGCTCCAGGATACGGCGGATCAGCGAATACCCATTGGAGTGCGGACCGGACGAAGCCACGCCCAGGATCACGTCGCCGGCCACGATCTTCGAGCCATCGTTCATCGCCGATTTCTCGACGGCGGCGACCGTGAAGCCGGCCAGGTCATACTCGCCCGGCGCGTACATGTCCGGCATTTCGGCGGTTTCGCCGCCGATCAGCGCGCAGCCTGCCAGCTCGCAACCGCGGGCGATGCCACCGACCACGGAGGCGGCGGTATCGACATCGAGCTTGCCGGTGGCGAAGTAGTCAAGGAAGAACAGCGGCTCGGCACCCTGGACCAGCACATCGTTGACGCACATGCCGACGAGGTCGATGCCGATGGTGTCGTGGCGGCCCAGCTGCTGGGCCAGCTTCAGCTTGGTGCCCACGCCATCGGTACCGGAGACCAGCACGGGCTCCTTATAGCGGCCGGAAAGGTCGAACAGGCCGCCAAAGCCGCCCAGCCCGCCCATGACCTCCGGGCGGAACGTGCGCTTGACCATCGGCTTGATGCGCTCGACAAGGGCATTGCCGGCGTCGATATCGACACCCGCATCGCGGTAGGTGAGGGAGCCCTGGTCGGAGGACATAAGCGGTTCCGGCACTGATGGAAACGCGCAATGATAGCAGCAAGCCGGCCCCCGGATTGGGCCCTGCACGCGCTTTGGATGGACGCCATGCCAAGGTTTGGGCAGACTTCCCGCCTCCCCAGCAGCGATGCCATGACTATGCGCGCAGCCCGTTCACTCGCCTTCCTGATGCTTCTCCTGCTGGCCGCCGTCGGTCCGGCAGTGGCTCAGACCGCGATGTACACGGTATCCGTACCGGTGCCGGACACCAGCGCGTCGGTGCGCGACCAGGCATTCGCCAACGGCCTGACCCAGGTCCTGGCCCGGGCGACCAACGGCGCGGACCCGCGTACCAAGCCGGGTTACGCCGATGCCATGAAGCAGCCGGGCGGCCTCGTCCAGCAGTACCAGTACCAGCGCACGGGGGGTGCCAATGGCGCCCCGCTGGCGCTGGAGATCACCTTCGACCCGGGCGCCATCCGCCGGGTCCTGGCCGTGGGTGATGCGGCCGCAGCCGCCCCGAAGCCCCCGGTCCTTGTGATTGCCCACGACGCGGCAGGCAAGCTGCTGAACCTGCAGGACCTGGCTCCGCTGGCCCAGATGGCCGATGCCCGCGGCTACCAGATCGTGACGCCCAAGGCCGATACGCCGGTGGACGCCAAGGGGATCGCCGCGGGCGATACCTCTGCGGTGGCCGGGGTAGCGCGCCAATACAACACGGCCACGGTGCTGGTCGGCACGGTGCGCGATGACGGCACGGACTGGACCCTGGTGAATGCCGGCCGCGTCGCCAACTGGTCCGACAGCGGTGAAGCCCGCGCGGCGCTGCTAAGCAACGGCGCCAACGCCATGGCCGACAAGCTCGACCGTTCGTTCGCGGCCAATGCGGGCGGCAGCACCAGCGGCAAGGTATGGGTGTCCGGGCTGCGCTCGGCGTCCGACTATGCGGGCCTGCTGGCCACCTTCACCAACGATCCATCGGTGAAGACCGTCGTGCCGGTCGGTGCGACGGCCGATGGCGTGCTTTTCAGCGTGAGCGCCAGCGCCCCGCTGGCCCGCCTGGTGGCCGGTTACGCCGCCGGCGGCCATGTGCTGGCAGCGGATGCGCACGACGGCGCCGACCTTGCCGTTCGCTGGGTGCCCTGACGCATGACCCACGATAATTCGCGCCGCTGGCAGATGCTGGCGCTGGTCGGCCTCGTCATTTTCGTGATCTGGCTGCTGGCACCGGTACTCATGCCGTTCGCCCTCGCCGCGATGCTGGCTTACCTGGGCGATCCCCTCGCCGATCGCCTGCAGCGGCTCGGCATGGGCCGTACCTGGGCGGTGAGCATCGTGTTCACGGTCATCATCATCATTTTCGTCGGCGTCATGCTGTTGCTGGTTCCGCTTATCCAGCGCCAGGTGTCCAACCTGATCGATAACCTGCCGCATTACGTGGAGTGGGCGCGTACCGTGGCGCTGCCATGGGTACAGCAGCGCCTGCACCTGGAGCCGGATACGTTCGATACGGACAAGGTCCTGGCGGCCATCCGTGAGCACATCGGCTCGATCGGCAGCATTGCCGCGCGTGCCATCACCCGTGTGACCCAATCGGGCATGGGCATCATCACCTGGATGACCAACGCGGTGCTGATCCCGGTCGTCGCGTTCTACCTGCTGCGCGATTGGGACACGATGATCGCGCACATCCAGCGCCTTATCCCGCGCTCGGTGGAACCGACCGTGGTGCGCCTGTCGCGCGAGTCGGACCAGGTGCTCGGCGCCTTCGTCCGCGGCCAGTTGCTGGTGATGCTGGCCCTGGGCGTGTTCTACGGCCTGGCCCTTACCCTTGTCGGCGTCTCGATCGGCCCGCTCATCGGCATGATCGCGGGCCTGCTCAGCTTCGTACCGTACCTCGGTTTCATGATCGGCTTCGTGGCCGCGCTGGTGGCTGCGCTGGTGCAGTACGGCGACTGGACCCACGTGATCCTGGTGGGCGTGGTGTTCACCATTGGCCAGTTGCTGGAGGGCTACGTGCTGGTGCCCCGCCTGGTGGGCGGCAAGATCGGCCTGCATCCGGTCGCGGTCATCTTTGCCGTGCTCGCGGGTGGCCACTTGTTCGGCTTCCTTGGCGTGCTGCTGGCGTTGCCGGCGGCCTCGGTCGTGGTCGTGCTGTTGCGTTACGTCTTCGCCCGGTATCGCGAAAGCGACCTGTACAGGGAGCCCGCCACGCCGGATGGTCCACAGACGCTCGATGTCGAAGTGGACGTCGACGTGGTTGTGAACGAACACCGGGGCAAGCCGCCGCTTCCTGACGACCGCCCATGAGTACGCAGTTGCCCCTCGCCCTGCGCTGGCCACGTCGCCAGCGCTTCGAACATTTCCATGCTGGCGAGAACGCGGCGGCGGTCGAGGCCGTGCGTGCTGCCGCCGCTGATGCGAGCGCGCCGTGGGTGTTTGTGTCGGGCCCGTTGGGCAGTGGCCGCACGCACCTGTTGGTAGCCGCCTGCCAGGCGGCCATCGATGCGGGCCTCAGCGCCCAGTACCTCCCGCTCGCGGGACTGCATGGCACGCGCGCCGCGGCGATCCGCGGCATGGCCGGCAGCGACCTTCTTGCTATCGACGACCTGGATGCCATCGCGGGCGATCCGGATGGCGAGCATGCGCTGTTCGATACCTTCAACAGCTACAAGGCGGAGCACCGCACGTTGTTGTTCGCCGCCAACGTGGCGCCTGCCGCGCTTGGCATCGTCTTGCCCGACCTCCGCTCGCGGCTGGGCTCGCTGACGCAGGCGGTGTTGAAACCATTGAGCGATGCGGAACGCCGCCAGGCATTGCGCGCCCACGCCGCGGATCGGGCCATCGAACTCGACGACACCGTGCTCGACTGGCTGTTCGCCCACCACGCGCGCGACCTTGGCGCGCTGCTGGACCTGCTCGATACACTCGATCGCGCGACGCTGGCGGCCCAGCGCCGCGTGACCGTGCCGTTTCTGAAGAACCTTCTCAAAACCGACTAAACGTCGATCTCGTCCAGCAGCGTCATCTGCGACGGATCGTTGTTGCGCACGCCGTACACCTTCACCTTGCCGGCCTCACGCCAGTGCTCGACGATCAGGTAGGTGCGCTGCGATGCCGAGCCGCTGGTGAAGTGAGGCACGTAGCTCGCCCCACCGGTGCGGATGTGTTCCACGCCCATATCCTTGTGATAGTGCCCCGAGAAGATGGCTTTTACGCCTGCGGCAGCGGCCTTGGCCGCCAGAGAATTCGCTGCATCGCGCCAGGGCGCACGCCAGCCTTCGGGCTTGTGAACGTGGACGAAGGTGAAGCGCGCCCGCCCGCTCTCGATCGCCTTGCGTGACTGTTCCAGCACCCATTGGGTGGAGGGCGTCACGTTGTAGCTCTTAGGCTGCAACAGGCCGCCATACGTCGACATGTCCACGGCGTAATCGTGTGCGTTGTTGAGCTGAAGGTGGACGGTGTTTTTCCAGCCATCCGCCTTGAACGCATACGCCCAGCTTCCTTCGTTGATCACCCGGTTGCCTTCGGCGCGCGTTCGCAGATCGAAGGCGAGAACGCGGTCGCCAAGGCTTTTTACATGCTGGGTCAGCAGGTCGAGCGAGCCGGTGGCGCAGTAGGCGAGGCGGCACGCGCTGTGGACCGTCAGGTTGTTTTCGTAATCGTGATTGCCCAGGCCGAAGTAGTAATTCTTGCCAAGGATGCCGAACAGGTCGTACATCACTTGGTGCTCGAACACGATGCCGTTGGACGTGAGATCGCCGTTGATGATGACGGGGATGGCCTGCAGCGGGTGCGCACGGCGGTATGCCGCGATGCTTTCGTACTGCTCGCGGACGAGCTTTTCGGCCAGCACGGGGTCGGTGTCGCCGCCGTTGTCGGTGACGTCCGTCCAGGGGTACTGCGGATCGGACGTGACCACCATGCGCTCAGGCGTTTCAGCCTGCGCTGCGGCAGTGAACAGGGTGGCCGCGAACAGGGCCAGGCGAATCGGGGACATGGCACATTCCTTGTGTCATTGGGGGAGCGCGGCGTCGGCCGCGAATGACACGTTAGCGAGGGAATGGCCGAGATGGAATGAGGGCAATGCCCTCATTCCATGTAAGCGAACACCTACAGCGCGATCAGACGCCGAGCAGGCGTGGCGTGGCGTTGGCGCTGATGACTTCGGTCATCGCGGCAGCCACCTTATGGTTTCCGGCGACGATATTGCCGTTCTCCGGCAGGCCTTCACGGCCGGCAAAATCGTTGTAGACGCCGCCTGCCTCGCGCACGAGCAGCGCACCGGCAGCCATGTCCCACGGCTGCAGGCCCGGCTCGAAGTAACCATCCAGGCGGCCCGCGGCCACGTAGGCCAGGTCGAGCGCGGCCGAGCCCATGCGACGGATATCTTCCGCCTCCTGGAGCAGGGCCTGGGTGATCTGCAGCTGCGATTCGAGGTGGTTGCGCACGCGGTACGGGTAGCCCGTGCCGAGCAGCGCACCGGCGATGCCATCGCGGCGGCCGACGCGGATGCGGCGATCGTTGAGGTAGGCGCCATCGCCCTTGCTGGCGGTGAACAGTTCATCGCGCAGCGGATCGAAGACGACGCCGTACACCGGCTCACCCTTTTCGACCAGGGCAATGGAGACGGAGAAGTGCGGGATGCCGCGCAGGTAGTTATGCGTGCCGTCCAGCGGATCGATCACCCAGGTGAGCGGGCCCTTGCCGATCTGGCCCGATTCCTCGGCCATGATCGCGTGGGTGGGGTAGGCGCGGCGGAGTTCCTTGACGATCTCGGCTTCGGCGAGGCGATCGACCTCGGAGGCGAAGTCCATCCGCTGCTTCTCGACGACCGAAAGGCCTTCGATGCGATTCATGTAGCGCAGGATGATGTTTCCTGCAGAGCGCGCGGCGCGCGCCGCGACGTTGACGGCGGGTCTTGGCATGGGGATCGGCTTGGCAAAAGAACAGGGGAAGCGGTCGAAAGCCGCGTCGGTCGGGCAGTTTAACACCGGGGGCGCGTTCGCCCAAGTCACGGGCCGGTGTAGACTTTCCGGTCCCTAAAGAACCGGCTCCCCCTGTCCATGGCCCTGCCGCCCCTCCACGACCGCTTCCGCTTTGTCCTGGTCAGGACCTCCCACTCGGGCAATATCGGCTCGGCGGCCCGCGCCATCCGGACCATGGGCTTCGATCGCCTGACCCTGGTCGCCCCGCACCGCTTTCCGGACCCGGAAGCCACCGCCCTGGCGGCGGGTGCGGATGACGTACTCGGCCAGGCCGCGGTGGTGGACGATCTGGTGGCCGGCCTGGCGGGCACCACTTTCGCCCTGGGCTTGTCGGCCCGCCGCCGTGGCGTGAACCTGCCCGAGCTCGATCCGCGCGAAGGTGCCGCCCAGGCCATCGCCGCCGCCCGCAGGGGCGAAAACGTCGCCCTGGTGTTTGGCAACGAGCGTACGGGTCTGGAAAACGACGAGCTCTCGCGTTGCCACGCCATGGTCCGCATCCCCAGCGTGGACGATTTCAGCTCGCTGAACCTGTCGCAGGCCGTGCAGGTGGTCGCGTACGAGATTCGTACGGCCCTGCTCGCGGACGAGGCGGCGGCCACGCCGGCCCCGGCGCAGGCCGAGGGCGAGGTGGACCCGGATGAAGTGCCCGCCGATGCGGAGCAGGTGGAGCGGTTCTTCACCCACTTGGGCGAGACCCTGGACGATATCGAGTTCCATAAGGGCCGCTCGCCGGTCACGATCATGCTGAAGCTGCGCAAGCTCTTCCTGCGCGCCCGCCCCGAGCTCCGCGAACTGCGCATCCTGCACGGCATCCTGGCCGATGCGCAGCGCATGGCTGGCCTGGCCAAAAAGCGCGAATAAAAAATGCGTAGGAGCCCACCCTGTGGGCGACAGTTTTTCACGGCAGCGCGACAGGACCTGTTCGTGCTCGCGAAAAACTGTCGCCCACAGGGTGGGCTCCTACAGGATGTCGCGGAAGAATTTGAGCAGGGCGTGGCTGAAGGTGGCCGAGAGGGCGACCATGGCGCCCGTTGCGATCCACACCGCCAGCACCAGGACGCCATCGCGCTCGATCAGCGCAATGGCGAAGGCGATGAGCATGGCGCCGAACAGGTAGTTGGTGAACGGGATAGGCAGCGCCAGCAGGATGCCTATCAGGATCATGACCGCACCCGAGACGAAGGTGAAAGGGCGGCGGGTCAGGCGTTGAAGGCGCGGCTTGCACACCTTCTCGATGCGGCGGGTGATCGGCGTGATCCGGTCGAGGAAACGCAGCAGGCCCTCGCGTGACATGGTTCGCCGTTTGAGGAATCCCGGAATCCAGGGATGCTCCAGGCCGATCAACATCTCCAGGCCCAGAGCCACCACGAGCACGCCCATGACGCCGCCGATGCCGAGCGGGACGGGGATGAAATTGGGGATGGCCAGCAGGAGCAGCAGGAAGCCGAACGCGCGGCGCTTGAGCGGTTCCAGCAGCTGTTCAACCGTGATCCGGTCCTCCGGCGCGGACACGGCGGCCGCCCGGAGGAGGGCGGCGGTCTTGTCTTCGCGGGCTTCACTGACGTTCATGCGGCCAGCGTCGCCAGCGCGCCTTGAACCGGGGATGAGTGGCGGCGCTTATACGTCGGTGTCGGGCTCGTCCGGCAGCCGGCTCACCAGCACCTTGTCGATGCGCGCCCCATCCATGTCGACCACTTCGAAGCGGAGCCCGTCCCACTCGAACGACTGCCCGGCGTGCGGGATATGGCCGAACCCGGTCGTCACCATGCCGGCGACGGTACGGAAATCGTGCTCTTCCTCATTGGGCAAGCGATCCAACTGGAGCAGTTCGCGCAGGTCGTCGGCGGGGAGCGAGCCATCCACCAGCCAGCTACCATCGTCGCGGCGGACGATAGGGCCGTCGTGCGTGGCGTCGTCGGCGGAGGGTGCCGTAGCGCCCACCACGGCGGAGAGGAGGTCGTTCAGGGTCACCAGGCCCTCGATATCGCCGTACTCGTCCACGGCCAGGGCCAGCTGGGTGTCGGCATCACGGAACGCCTCCAGCAGGTCGAGCGCGCGGGCAGTGGCCGGCACGAAGAGTGGGCGGCCCACATGGGCGAACAGGTCGATCTCTCCGATCTCCAGCGAGCGGATCAGCGATTTCACCTCGACCGTGCCCACCACTTCGCTCTCGTCGCGGCGGTAAACCGGGTAGCGCGAGAACGGCGTCTGCCGGAGTACTTCCATGTTGTCCTCGCGCGGCGCCGCGATATCCAGCCAAGCGATCTTCATGCGTGGCGTCATGACCGAGCCGACCGTGCGGTCGCCCAGGCGCAGCACGCGGTTCACCATGTTCCGTTCATCGCTATCCAGGATGCCCTGTTCGGCGCTTTCGGCTACCAGCAGGCGGATCTCTTCTTCCGTGGCCGCGTTGGCGCCCCGGCGGTGCAGGCCCAGTACCTTCAGGATGCCGGTGGAGACGTGGTTGAGCAGCCAGACCAGGGGCAGGGTGATCCGTGAGATCACGAGCATGGGCATGGCGATCTGGCTGGCGATCTTCTCCGGGGCCGTCAGGGCGGCGCGCTTGGGGACCAGCTCGCCGATGATGATCTGGACCAGCGACATCAGCAGGAAACCGGCCAGCCAGCCCAGAACCCGCATGTACGGTTCGAGCCAGGCCGGGCCGTCGCCGTGGATCAGCTCGGCGAAATGCTCGGCCAGCTGGTCGCCCGCCAGGGCGCCGGTGACCAGGATGATCAGGGTCATGCCGACCTGGACCGTCGACAGGAAGTGCTCAGGCGATTCAGCCAGTTGCAGGGCCACCCGGGCCCGCCGGCTATCCCGCGCCATGTGCTTCAGGCGGCTCTTGCGCGAGGCCACCACGGACATCTCCGACAAGGCGAAGAACCCGTTAGCGAGGGAAAGGAGGAAGACCAGCAGGAGTTCGGTGAGCATGTGCAGGGCTATATACCAGACGCGGCCGGTAAGGTCTTGCCGGCCGGATACACCAAGGTCGGTGCGAGGTCCGGTAACATAAGCGTCATATCCCCGATGATTCCCCAGGCAACCCCATGTTTTCACTCCAGACCATGTTCGGTAAGGGCGACAAGTTCTACGGCCTGCTCGAAGAGAGCGCCGAAGCCGCCCGCGAGAGCGCCAAGGCCATGCACGAGCTGGTGACCCGCGCCGATCGCTCCCCGGTCATGGCCGCGTTCACCACCACCCGCGCCCGCGAGAAGGCCCTCCACGCCCAGATCGGCGAGGAGCTGGTGAACACCTTCGTCACCGCCCTGGACCGCGAAGACATCGAGGCGCTGAACTCGGCGCTCTACAAGATTCCCAAGACGATCGAAAAGTTCGCCGAACGCTACGTGATCGTCGCCGATCGCCTGCAGGGCGTGGATTTTGCCCAGCGCGCGGTGCTCCTGCAGCAGTCGGCCGATGTGGTCGTCGAAATGATCGCCCAGCTCCGCCACGGCCTGAAGATCGGTCCGGTGAAGAAGCTGCGCGACCAGCTGCACGCCCTCGAAGCCGAGGCCGACCGCCTTCTGCTGGACCCCTATCGCACACTCTACGCCGAGGCCTCGGATCCGCTCCGGGCCATCCTCGCGAAGGACCTTTTCGAGCTGATCGAGAAGGCCGTCGACAAGTGCCGCGATGTCGGCAACGTCGTCTACGCCATCGTCCTCAAGAACTCCTGAGGACGGGCGTCCCATGAGCATGGTTATCGCGGTCGTCCTGATCGCCCTTGCGTTCACCTACATCAACGGCTTCCACGATACGGCGAACTCCATTGCCACCGTGGTCGCCACCAAGGTGCTGACGCCGGGCCAGGCCGTCCTGCTGGCGGCGGTCACCAACCTGGCCGGTGCCCTCTGGGGTACCGCCGTGGCGGCCACCATCGCCTCGGGCCTGATCGATACGGGCGTGGTCGAGGTCGGTTCGCAGCTCCTCATCAGCGCGCTGCTGGGTGCCACGATCTGGAACCTGATCACCTGGTGGCTGGGCCTGCCTTCCAGTTCCAGCCATGCCCTGGTGGGTGGCCTGTGCGGCGCCGCGCTGGCGGCATCGCAGGAAAACATCCACTCGATCATCTGGTGGCAGGGCGGCGCACACTGGTGGCTGGGCAAGGGCGTGGTGCCCAAGGTCATCGTCCCGATGATCGTGTCGCCGTTCCTCGGCTTCGTCATCGGCTTCCTGCTGATGGGCGCGCTGTACGCGCTGCTCGGCTGGTTCTCCAGCCAGAAGGGCTACCTGCACCGGTTCGGCCGCACCCCCTTCGTCAACAGCTTCTTCGGCAAGGCGCAGATCGTGTCGGCCAGCGCCATGGGCCTGTCCCACGGCATGAACGATGCGCAGAAGAGCATGGGCATCATCGCCCTGGCGCTTGCGGGCGCCACGGCGGCTGGCCAGTTCGATCACCTGCCCGAGTTCCTCTCGTTCCTGCGCATCCCGCATGACCCGGCCGCGGCGGGTGGTTTCCCGATCCCCGTGTGGGTGAAGGTGGTTTGTGCCCTGACCATGGCCGGTGGTACGGCCGGTGGCGGCTGGCGCATCATCAAGACGCTGGGCCACAAGATGGTGAAGCTGCACCCGATCAACGGGTTCGCGGCGGAAGGCAGCTCGGCGGCGGTGATCCTGACCGCATCGGTACTGGGCATTCCGGTGTCCACCACGCACAACGTGTCGGCATCGATCATGGGCGTGGGCGCGGCCAAGCGCTTCAACGCCATCCGCTGGTCGGTGGTGGAGCGCATGGTGTGGGCCTGGATCCTGACCCTGCCGATCACCGCTGGCATCGGCTACGCGCTGGTGAAGCTAGGGCACCTGTTCTAAGGCGGGTCGCGCCCTTGCGAGGCGCCTCCGCGTCAAAGAGCGTCGGCCTCGCCGTTCACCACCTGCTCGAGCTGGTCGCCCGTGGCGCCAAGCTCCTCGATCAGCCGGGCCAGTTCGCGCTCGTCCAGGTAGTCATACGGCCGGTTTTCGCACAAATGCAGGTACGGCGAGCCGTCCAGGTCCGCCTCGGCCAGGTAGCCCGTGCGCTGCTCCCAGTTGAAGCGCAGGCAGCGCCGGGCATCCACGCCCGAGAGGGGGCCGATCGGCGTGGACAGGCGCAGGAAACGCTGGCCATCGGGGTCTTCCAGTTCCGCCAGGTAAATCCCCTGGTGGCGCCCGTCGGGCAGCTCCAGGTCGAAGCTGATGATGTACGGCTCGTTCTGCCGCAGCTTGTGGATGCCCCCGACATGGGAGCGGATCGCTTCGAAGTGACGCATGGCCTTGCCCTGGGCTCGCTAGCAGACCCCCGATGGTACGCTCGTCGTGTTTCGTTTGGCATGCACGAACTGACCATGACTGATGAACTGGATGACGATGAAGCACGTGCCCTGCGTGCGCAGCGCATTATCGCGGCGGTGGCCGCCATACCCCGTGGCCGCGTGGCCAGCTACGGGGCGATCGCGGCCCGCGCGGGCTACCCCGGCCGGGCGCGGTTGATAGGACGGGTACTGGGCGACGCGCCCAACCGCCTGGACCTGCCGTGGCACCGGGTGCTGCGAGCCGATGGGCACATCGGTATCCCTGCCGGCACCAATGGCTACCGCGAACAGTGCAAGCGGCTAAAGGCGGAAGGGGTAGTCGTGAAGAATGGCCGGGTACCCATGAGCGCGTTCGGCCTGGATCACGACCTCGACCGTGCCATCTGGGGTTTCCCCGGGGGCTAGCGGTACACGATATTCATCGCGTGCCAGCGCACGCCCGGTGCCCGCGCCAGGACATAGGCCAATAAGCGCACTTGAGGCAGATCGCGTGGCGCGGCCTTCTGCACCTCGAAGCGGGCTGCGCGTGTGCAGGCAGGTTGCGCGTCGTCCATCGGGCAGGTCGGTTCGCGGATATCGCCGGTAAAGGCGATGGTGCCGCCACCGGCCAGCGCCGGCGTGACAGCGAACGCGGATACGAGCATTAGCAGTGCGTGTCGCATGGCGGTAACCCCCTTGGCATGGGCCGGTAGCGCCGGCCACGCATGGGCCTGAGCCCGGGGTTATTACGCTCCCGGACGCGAACACGGGACAAGCGCTGGCGGCTGAATATGGTGTAGGCCTACGCTGATTTGGGTGTTTCGCCGTTCAGGGATGAGAGCCCCGTTTGCTAGCATGTGCGGATGCAGTCTTCCGCGCTCGACATCCTTCATTCCGTTTTCGGCTATCCCGCCTTTCGCGGCCAGCAGCAGGCCATCGTCGACGAAGTCGCCGGCGGCGGCGACGCGCTGGTGCTGATGCCCACGGGCGGCGGCAAATCGCTGTGCTATCAGATCCCCGCGCTCATGCGTTACGGCACGGGCATCGTGGTGTCGCCCTTGATCGCGCTCATGCAGGATCAGGTCGATGCGCTGGTTGAAGCCGGCGTGAAGGCCCGTTATCTGAATTCCAGTCTCGACGCGCTCACCCAGCGCGAGGTGGAGGATCAATTACTCGCCGGCGAGCTGGATATGCTCTATGTGGCGCCGGAGCGCTTGCTCACCGGCCGTTTCCTTGCATTGCTCGATCGCATTCCCATCGCGCTGTTCGCGATCGATGAGGCCCATTGCGTCTCACAATGGGGCCACGATTTCCGCCCGGAGTATCGCGAGCTCACGCTGCTGCACGAGCGCTTCCCGGAAGTGCCGCGCATCGCGCTCACCGCCACGGCAGATGACCGCACCCGCGAGGAAATCGTCGATCGCTTGCGGCTGGGTGAGGCAAAGCGCTTCGTCTCCAGCTTCGACCGGCCGAACATTCGCTACCGCGTGGCGCCACGGCAGAACGCGCGCCGCCAGCTGCTCGATTTCCTCGATGCGCACCGCGGCGATGCGGGCATCGTGTATTGCCTGAGCCGGCGCAAGGTGGATGAAACGGCCGCGTGGCTCGCCGAAGCCGGTATCGATGCGCTGCCATACCATGCCGGGCTGGATCCGGATACGCGCCAGCGACACCAGCAGCGTTTCCTGCGCGAGGATGGCATTGTGATGGTCGCCACCGTCGCGTTCGGCATGGGCATCGATAAACCGGATGTGCGCTTCGTCGCCCACCTCGACCTGCCGCGCAGCATGGAGGGCTATTACCAGGAAACTGGCCGTGCGGGCCGTGATGGCCTGCCGGCGGAAGCGTGGATGGTCTACGGCCTGGGTGACGTGGTCACCATGAGCCAGATGATCGCGCAGTCCGAATCGGGCGATGACCGCAAGCGCATCGAGCGGCTCAAGCTCGATGCCTTGCTTGGCTACGCTGAGGCCACTCGTTGCCGGCGCCAGTTGTTACTCGAGGCCTTCGCGGAGCCGCACGACGGAAACTGTGGGAACTGCGATAACTGCCTGGTGCCACCCAAGACCTGGGATGCGACCCTCGCCGCACAGAAAGCCATGTCGGCCATCTACCGCAGCGGCCAGCGCTACGGCGCCGGTCACCTCATCGAAATCCTGCGTGGGGAAGCGGGCGATCGCGTACGCGAACTCAACCACGACAAGCTCAGTGTGTTCGGTGTCGGTGCCGACATGGATGCCACGCAGTGGCGCTCGGTGTTCCGCCAACTGCTCGCCGCCGGCCTGGTCGAGGCCGACCCGGAGGGCTACGGCACGTTGCGCCTTTCTGCGCAAAGCGGGCCGGTGCTGAAGGGCGAGCGCAAAGTGCAGCTGCGCGAGGACGCGCGGCCAGCGAAGGGCCGGCGCACGCGCGGCACCGCGCCGGCCGCCGGGAGCACGCTGGGCATCGAGGCGACCGAGGAACCGTTGTGGAATGACCTGCGTCGCGTTCGCGCCGAGCTTGCCAAGGCGCACGGCGTGCCGGCCTACGTCATCTTCCACGACGCCACGTTGCTCGCCATGTTGCGTGCGTTGCCGCAGGACGAGGATGAACTCTCGGCCATCAGTGGCGTGGGCGAAAGCAAGCTCAAGCGCTACGGCAAGGATTTCCTTGCCGTGCTGACGGCAGCATCCTGATCAGGATTGAGAGTATTCTCAAGCCCGTGCCAGCGTTGAAAAAAATCCGGTCGGCGCGCTTGCATCGTGAAGGGTTTGTCCCCAAACCTTAGGGGCTAGCCCCACATCGATACGTTCGACGACGTGACGAGACGAGGGTGCATGCCGTGGCACGCCGCCGCGGCCAACGACGACTCGGGGAGCCGCCCATGCACGACGCCACGCCACTCATTGCCACCATCGTCGGTGGCCTTGTCCTCGCCTTCATTTTTGGCGCCATTGCCAATCGCATACGGCTTCCGGTGATCGCGGGCTACCTGGTCGCTGGCGTGGTCGCCGGCCCATTTACACCTGGCTACGTCGCCGATGCGCATATCGCGCAGGAACTCGCGGATCTCGGCGTCATCCTGCTTATGTTCGGCGTGGGCCTGCACTTCTCGCTAAAGGACCTGCTCGCGGTAAAGAGCATCTCGATCCCCGGGGCCGCCGTGCAGATGGGCGTCGCGACGGGCCTGGGCATGCTGCTTGGCTGGGCGCTGGGCTGGCCCGTCGCGCAGGGTTTCGTCTTCGGCCTGGCCCTTTCGGTGGCGAGTACGGTGGTGCTGCTGCGTGCGATGGAAGAGCGCCGCCTGCTCGATAGCGACCGCGGCCGCATCGCCGTCGGCTGGCTCATCGTGGAAGACCTCGCCATGGTGCTGGCGCTGGTGCTGTTGCCTGCGCTGGCCGGGTTCCTCGGCGATGGGAAGGGTGATGCGCCGGGCATGGGCGAACTGGTGCAGACGGTGGCCATCACCATCGGCAAGGTTGTGCTGTTCGTCGCTGTCATGCTGATCATCGGCAAGCGCGCCATCCCCTGGATGCTGCAGGCCGTCTCCGGCACCGGATCGCGCGAGCTGTTCCGCCTGGCCGTGCTTGCCATCGCGTTGGGCGTGGCGTTCGGTGCCGCGCATCTGTTCGATGTGTCGTTCGAACTCGGCGCGTTCTTCGCCGGCATGATGATGGGTGAATCCAAGCTCTCGCAGCAGGCCGCCGAGGAAACGCTGCCGTTGCGAGATGCGTTCGCCGTGTTGTTCTTTGTTTCGATCGGCATGCTGTTCAACCCGCACGTGCTGGTGCAGCACCCGTGGCTGGTGCTGGCGGCTTGCCTCATCATCATCGTGGGTAAATCGGTCGCCGCCTTCGTCATCGTGCGCATGTTTGGCCGCCCGACCAAGACCGCGCTCACCATTGCCACCAGCCTGGCGCAGATTGGCGAGTTCTCTTTCATCCTGGCCGGCCTGGGTGTATCGCTCGGCCTGCTCAGTGAAGAAGCGCGCGACATCCTGCTGGCGGCCGCCATCGTGTCCATCCTGGTGAACCCGCTGCTGTTCGTGGCGCTGGACAAGTGGGTGGCGAAGCATGATTCGGATGCACCTGATGAGCATCCCGATATGCGCGGGCACACGGTGCTTGTCGGTTTCGGCTGGGTCGGCCGCAGGGTGTTCTCCGACCTGCGCGCCACCGGCGCGCCCATCCTGGTGATCGAAACCGATGAGGATGCGGTGCGTGAACTCCGCGAGCAGGGCACGGCCGATGTCGTCATCGGCAATGCGGCCGCGGCGCCCGTGCTCGCCGAAGCGAACCTCGCGGCGGCGCGGGCCCTGGTCGTGGCGGTGCCGGATCCGTTCGAAGCGGGGCAGGTGGTGCGTGCCGCCCGGGCACTGCGGGCCGATCTGCCCATCGTCGCCCGTGCCCATTCCGAGGAGTGCGTGAACCACCTGGCGGGCCTGGGCGCCAGCGAGGTCGTCTACGGTGAGCAGGAACTTGCGCACAGCATGTTCGAGGCCTGCCGCCCGAAGCCCGCGGCGACAAGCGGCCACTGAACAAGGCCCAGCGCACGCATTCGCAAGACACTGCCGGACACACTGCCCTAACGTTTCGCTGGCTAACGTAAACAGGTTAGCCAATTGACCAACGTCAGGAGTCGCTCCTGCGGTTAGCATGCGTCACCGCATTGTGGAATTCCGGGTCAGTGTCGCCGTTACGTGGCGCAACTGCGTGCATGCTCCATTGTTGGAATTCTCCGCCAATGGAGCGCTCAGAATCACAGCCTAAATTTGGCTTAATATATCGTAAGTACTTGTTATATTGTGATTTGTTGTGCTTCTTGTCATCTTGAACGACGCCATGTGCAGGTTGTAGAAGTTCTCTAGATGCCGGGGCTGGCCCGGCCATGACGTTGGAGAGGCACATGTCGATCAAGGATTTCGTCACTGCTACTGCGCGGCCGTTGCGGTCTAGGTTGCTGACGCAAGAAATATACGGGCGCCTGTTCAACTCGAGCAGCCTTCCATTCACAATGGAATACCAGCCTCAGACCAATTGGTGCTGGGCAGCGACATCGAAGAGCGTCTCCCACTTCTACTGGCGCACGAGCACATGGACACAATGCAGTGTCGCGGGTGCCGAGCTTGGCAGAAGCGATTGTTGCGATAGCAGCGTTCCGAGTCAGTGTAACGTTACCTGGTATCTCGATCGGGCTCTGCGACGCACACGCAATTTTCGACAGATGACCGGCCAAGTTACGTTCGCGCAGATCCAAACGGAGATCAATGCGGGAAGGCCCGTAGGCCTCCGGACGCAATGGGCTGGAGGTGGCGGGCACTTTCTCGTTGTTTACGGCTATGCAACGGAAGGTGTCTCAAATTATTTTTACCTTGCCGATCCCATCTACGGCACGAGCGTGCTTTCGATTGAGGACTTCAAAGTTCGGTATCAAGGCTCAGGATCTTGGACACACACCTATTTCACCGAGAGTTTCGTAGGCATGAAATTTAAGGTAACACTCCCAGATGTTCGAACCATCAACGCGATCTGGCATGCGCGTCCATTGCTGGAGCTGGATCGGCCGACGAGTGATGCCGATCGACCCGGGCGTGCCGATGCTTCTGAAATCGAGGTTGGATCCGCCTTGGAGATCTATGCGCTGGGCCTTGATTCACTGTTGCACAACGCGCCGAGCGCTGCGGTTTCGGTTGGACTTCGGGTATATGAGATTAGCGATGGGAACCCGCAGGCCTACTATGACGTCGACCTCCAAGATCCGAATAACCCTAGGGTGACCTCTGTATCCGGTTCAGAGAGCCATATTCGGAGCGTACGACATGCCCTCGACGCGGCATTGGCAGTCGATTTCGCCGGTGCCGAAGGTGACTACGAAGTTGATGTGCGGCTTCTCAGGGTGCCCGCACTGAACTTCGAAGCAATATGGCTCCACCTGCCGCCGGGCAGTAGCGATGAGATTGTTCCGCTACGCCCCTTCGGTCGCCTCGCGGCTTTCAAGAAGGTTTCATGGGCTAGCGCCCTCGGACAGTTACGTGAGCATGCCGCTTCAGTGGGGACGGACGATACATTGGGTGGGTAACGCCCTCGTCGTCTTGGTAACTTTGGCTGGCGCCGTAGGGTGTCGCGCCCGACTTTTGGCCAGTCCCTGAAGAGGCGTTCTTTCACACGATAGTTGCTCACCGATAGCCTTCCATTGGGCAACCTCCTTTCTGCATGGCCAGATCCAGGCAAGCGCACGCATTCGCAAGACACTGCCGGACACACTGCCCTAACGTTTCGCTGGCTAACGTAAACAGGTTAGCCAAGCGAAACGGAGGCAAGATGGCATCCCGGATCGAAGATTACGCCATGCTCGGCAACTGCCGAAGTGCGGCACTGGTGGCGCGCAACGGCTCAATCGACTGGTTATGCCTGCCGCGATTCGATTCCCCGGCGTGCTTCGCGGCGCTGCTGGGCGATGAAAACAACGGCCGCTGGGCGCTGGCCCCGGCCGATCCCGATGCCACCTGCACCCGCCAGTACCTCGATGGCAGCCTGGTGCTCGAAACCACCTGGACCACCGCCACGGGCAAGGCCCGGGTGATCGATTTCATGCCGTTCGCCGGTGAGCAGGTCGGCATTACCCGTATCGTCGAGGGCATCGAGGGCCGGGTGGATTTCGAGAGCCACCTCACGGTGCGCTTCGACTATGGCAATGCGCTGCCATGGGTGAATTCCCACGATGACGGGTCGCTAACGGCCATCGCCGGCCCCGACATGCTGGTGCTGCGTACGCCCGTCGAAATGGAGGGCGAGGGCATGGAAAGCGTCGGCCGGTTCAGTGTCGGCAAGGGCGATGCGACGCCGTTTGTCATGGCGTGGGGCCCGTCACACCTCGCGCCGCCCGAACCGCTGGATCCCGCCCGGGCGTTGAAGGATTCCCTGGACTACTGGGAAGGCTGGTCGAATCGCTGCAACGGCAGTGGCGAGTGGAGCGATATCGTCCGCCGCTCGCTCATCGTGCTCAAGGGCCTTAGCTACGAGCCCACCGGCGGTATCGTGGCCGCGCCCACCACCTCCCTGCCGGAACAGTTCGGTGGCGAGCGCAACTGGGATTACCGGTTCTGCTGGGCACGCGACGCCACGTTCGTGCTTTCCGCGCTGGTCAATGCGGGCTACCACGATGAGGCCAGCGCGTGGCGCGACTGGGTCCGTCGCGCCGTGGCGGGCTCGCCTGGGCAATTGCAGGTGCTGTACGGCCTGGCCGGTGAGCGCCGCCTGGAGGAATACGAGATCACCTGGCTGAACGGCTACGAGGGCGCGCGCCCCGTGCGCGTGGGCAACGCGGCCTCGAACCAGTTCCAGCTGGATATCTTTGGCGAGCTGATCGGCGCGTTTTCGCACGCGATGAAACACGGCGTGGTGCTCCACCCCGAGGCCGATAACGTCCAGGCCGTGTTCCTCGACCATCTGGCGGCGATATGGCGCCATCCCGATGAAGGCATCTGGGAGATTCGCGGCGAGCCCCGGCACTTCGTCCACTCCAAGGTCATGGCGTGGCTGGCCTTCGCAAAGGCGGCCGAGCAGAAGCGCGACGGGATCGATCCGCATTACGTGAAGCGCTGGCGCAGCATCGCCGACGAGATCAAGGCCGATATCCTGGCCAAGGGCGTGGACCCGGTGCGCGGCTGCCTTACCCAGTCCTACGGATCCACCGAGCTCGATGCGAGCCTGCTGCTGGTGACGCTGACCGATTTCCTGCCGCCGGATGATCCGCGCATCGTGGCCACGGTCAAGGCGATCGAGGAGGACCTGATCGTGGGCGGCTTCGTGCGCCGCTACGACACCCGCTCGGGTGTCGATGGCTTGCCGCCGGGCGAGGGCGAGTTCCTGCCGTGCAGCTTCTGGCTGGTCGAAAATTACGTGATGCTGGGCCGGATGGACGAGGCCCGGGCCATGTTTGAGCGCCTTATCGCACTCACGAACGACCTCGGCCTGCTCGCGGAGGAGTACGATCCCCGGACGAAACGTCTCTTGGGCAATTTCCCACAAGCCTTTTCGCATGTCGCGTTGGTTAATGCCGCCTTTAGTCTGGCGAATGGTTACAGCGCGACAGCCGACATCCACGCTACCCCCGAATCCACCGTTCCCCAAGGAGTCAGTGCATGAGCCAAGCCCAACCGAAGCGCGCGACCTCCCGCGCTCATCCGGCCGACCCGTGTACCGTTGTAATCTTCGGCGCCGCCGGCGACCTCACCAGCCGCCTGGTCGTCCCCGCGCTGTACAACATGCGCCGTACCGGCTTGCTGGCCGATAACTTTGCGATCGTGGGTTTCAACCACGGCAAGATGTCGGACAACGCCTGGAAGGGCAACCTGCACAAATCGCTGGAGCGTTATGTCTCCGGCGCCGGCCAGCGCCTGGATGAAGAGGCCTGGGGCTGGCTGAGCAGCCAGATGACGTATTTCTCGGGCGATTTTGACGATGCCTCGTCGTTCCAGGCCCTGGCGACCAAGTTGAAGGACATCGACCGCAAGCGCGGCACCCAGGGCAACGTGCTGTTCTACCTGGCCACGCCCGAGCGCTTCTTTGGCGATGTGATCGAGCAACTGCGCGATGCCGGCCTCACCCAGGATGGTGGCGTGGACGGCGATCACTGGCGCCGCGTCATTATCGAAAAGCCGTTTGGCCACGACCTGGCCTCGGCCAACGCGCTGAACGCACGCATCCTGAAGGTGCTGCGCGAGGACCAGATCTATCGCATCGACCACTTCCTTGGTAAGGAAACGGTGCAGAACATCATGGCCTTCCGCTTTGCGAATGGCCTGTTCGAACCGATCTGGAACCGTGACCGTATCGACCACGTGCAGATCACCGTGGCCGAAACCGTCGGCGTGGAACGTCGCGGCTCGTTTTACGAGCAGACCGGTGCCATGCGTGACATGGTGCCGAACCACCTGTTCCAGCTGCTGGCCATGGTGGCCATGGAGCCGCCGACCTCGTTTGATGCCGAGGCGGTGCGCACCCGCAAGGCCGAGGTGATCGAGGCGATCCGCCCGATCTCGCCGGAAGATGCCGTGCGTGGCCAGTACGGCCCGGGCGCGGTGAACAGCGAGCTGGCCCGCGCATACCGCGATGAGCCGGACGTGGCGCCGGATTCGGTCACGGAAACGTTCGTGGCCATGAAGCTCTCCATCGATACCTGGCGCTGGTCGGGCGTGCCGTTCTACCTGCGCACCGGCAAGCACATGGGCCGCCGCACCACCGAGATCGCCATCCGCTTCAAGAGCGCGCCCATGGCGCCGTTCCGCGGCACCGGCATGGATGCGTTCGGCCCCGATTGGCTGGTGCTGCAGATCCAGCCGGACGAAGGTATCTCGCTGCAGTTCGACGTGAAGCGCCCCGGCCCGCGCGTGGAGCTCGCCCCCGTGCGCATGGATTTCAAGTACGCCGACTGGTTCCGCGCCGAACCAAACGTGGGTTACGAAACGCTGCTTTACGATTGCATGACCGGCGATGCGACGCTGTTCCAGCGCGCCGACATGGTCGAGGCCTGCTGGCGCGCCGTGCAGCCGGTGCTGGATGACTGGGCACAGCGCACCCCGGCGGATTTCCCGAACTACGCCTCGGGCAGCGCCGGCCCGGCTTCGTCGGATACGTTGCTGGCCATGGGTGGCCGTTCGTGGCGTCCGCTGAACACCGGCACGGAACCGGCACGCCGTGCGGCTCGCCAGAAGGCCGAAGCCGGTGGCGCCGCACTGGCGGCGAAAGAACCGGCGAAGCCGACGGCACGCAAGCGTGCGGCGGCGAAGAAGGTGCTTCGCGCTGCGTCGGTGAAGAAGGCGGCGCCTGCAAAGAAAGCGGCCGTGAAGAAGGTGGCCGTGAAGAAAGCACCGGCCAGGAAGACAACGGCCCGCAAGGCAGCGACAAAGAAACGCACCACAAAGCGTTGATAAAAAGGGGCCCTCCGGGGCCCCTCATCTTTTGTAGGAGCGCGCTTGTGGGCGATCCGGTCTGCCGCAAGCACACACCGCGCGCGAGCGCGCTCCTACAAGGATGTTTGTTAGTGTGAGGAAACAAACGCCGAGTCGGCGAAGGCTTCGGGTAATGCGAAGCTGTTGCGCATCCGTCGTGCTTCGGCGGAGGGTGATGAACCAAACAGGCGCTTGAACTCGCGGCTGAATTGCGACGGGCTGGTGTAGCCTACCGCGTGGCTCGCGGCCTCTGCCGTCATGCCCTGGCGCACCATGAGCAGACGCGCCTGGTGCAGGCGTGTCGACTTCACGTATTGCATGGGCGATACATTCGTAATCGCCTTGAAATGACTGTGGAAGCTGGGTGCGCTCATGCCGGCTTCTTCGGCTAGCTCGGCGACATCGAGCGGGCGCGGGTACTCGGCATGGATGAGTCGCAGCGAGCGGCTGATCTTGCCGAACTGGCCGCGCGTGGCCAGGGCTTCGCGCATGGAGGCACCCTGGGCACCGGTGAGTACTCGGTAGTAGATCTCGCGCAATAAACCTGGGCCGAGCACCGCGGCATCGAGCGGCTTGTGCATGGCTTCGAGGAAGCGCAGGACGGTGTCCTGCATGGCTCCGTCCATGCGCGTGGACAACATGCTTCGCGGTGCCTGCGCCGTTGTGACATCGCCAGATGCATCGATCTGGTCGGCGAGTTCGGCTGCCAGCGCGAAGTCAAGATGCAGGTATAGCGCGAGCAGGGGATGCTCCGGGGTCGCATCCGTTTCCATGGTGAAGGGGACGGGCACCGATACGGCCAAGTAGTGGTCTTCGTCGTACACGTACACCTGGTCGCCGAAGTAGCCGCGCTTGCGGCCCTGGCAGACGATGACGATGCCGGGGTCGTAGAGCACCGGGGTGCGGGCGAGCGGGCGGTCGGAGCGCAGAATGCGGACGCTGGGGATGGCGGTGAGGTTGTAGCCCTCCTCCGGGCCTAGCGCATGAAGGAGCGCCACCGTGCGCTCCCGGGTGGGGCTGCGTGGCGTCGTGTACTTCGGGGTGACGGGGCGCTTTCTCATAGGAATAGGCAAGAAAAGTAGCGAATTTCAGCTTATGGAGGAGGTCTGCCGAGTTCATTATGCATCCCAAGGCACCTCAGTGGAGACGCGACATGACGAGCAAAAAGACCCTTCTCATTACCGGTGTAAGCAGCGGCTTCGGCCGGGCGCTGGCGCAGGAGGCGCTGGCCGCTGGCCACACGGTCGTGGGCACCGTCCGCAGCGAAGATGCCCGGCGCGAGTTCGAATCGCTGCACGCCCAAGCGGTGGGCCGCATCCTCGACGTTACCGATTTCGATGCGATTGAAGGCGTTGTGGCCGAACTCGAGGCAAGCACGGGCCCGATCGACGTGCTGGTCAACAACGCCGGCTACGGCCACGAAGGCATCATGGAGGAATCGCCGATGGCGGATCTTCGTCGGCAGTTCGACGTGAACGTGTTCGGCGCCGTGGCCATGATGAAGGCTGTGCTGCCCTACATGCGCGAACGCCGCCGTGGCCACATCCTCAACATCACCTCGATGGGCGGCCACATCACGATGCCCGGTATTACCTATTACTGCGGCAGCAAGTTCGCGCTGGAGGGCATTTCCGAGGCGCTGGGCAAGGAAGTCGCCGCGCTGGGGATTCATGTGACGGCGGTGGCGCCGGGATCCTTCCGCACCGATTGGGCAGGCCGCTCCATGGTCCGCACGGCGCGCACCATCAGCGATTACGACGCCATCTTCGATCCGATCCGCAAGGCGCGCGAGGAGAAGAGCGGTAAGCAACTGGGTGACCCGGTGAAGGCGGCGCGGGCCATGCTGGCGGTGATCGACGCCGCGAACCCACCGGCGCATCTGCTACTGGGCAGCGATGCGTTGAAGCTGGTGCGTGACAAGCTCGCCTCGTTCGACGCATCGATCAGTGAGTGGGAACGCCTGACTGTATCGACCGACGGCTAACCTGTAGGAGCGCGCTTGCGCGCGATGGGTGCTCGCGGCAGCGTCGATCGCGCGCGAGCGCGCTCCTACAAAGCGCGGCGCAACAGCACCACGAATATCGCGATTGGAACCGCCAGCAGCAGCCATGCAGCGGGCTGCCAAGCCGGGCTGGCTAACAGCGCGATGAACAGGCCGGCGAGCACGCAGGCTGCCATCGCCACGGGGAGCGCGATCAGGCCGCGAGGCCGTTGGCTAGGCCGGCTCATGTGATCACTTCCGTCATCGGGGCGACGCGACGACGGCGTCGGCTGATCCAAAGGTAGATGCCACTCACCAGCACAACGATCGCGCCGATATCGAACAACAGCCACAGAAGCTTGAGCGGCAGGCCGCCGTAATCGCCGAAATGCAGCGGTCGCGAGACCTCGAGCATGGAGAGGTACCAGGGCAACTGCTCACCGTCGATGACCTCGCCGGTGCTGGCATGGATGAGGACAGGCGTCAGCAGTTCGCGACGAAGCGGCGTATCGCCATGCAGCCATACCAGGTAGTGATGAGGCTGGTGCCGCGCCTCGCTGGGGAAAAGGATACTGGCGACGGTCTCGTGGGGGTGGCGACGCAAGGCCTCGTCCATGGCGAACTGGACGGCGATCCTGGTTGTCGTGTCAGGCGTGCGAGAGGGGCCAGGCGTACCCGGCTGCCCGGCGAGCATGCGTGCGACATCCGTGGCTTGCCACAAACCGAACAAGGGTTTCTCAAGGGTGTTCATCACACCGGTCAGGCCAACCACGCCGAACCATGCCAGCAGCACCATGCCAAGTACGTTGTGCAGATCCAGCCAGCGTAGCCGCGTATTGCCACGCAGGCGCAACGTGCCAGCCCCGCCGCGCGGTGTGAACGGTGGATAGAGCACCACGCCGGATACGAGTGCGGCGACGAACAGCAATCCCATGAGGCCGAGTAGCAAGGTGCCGGGCAGGCCGAGCGTGAGGCTCCCGTGCACCGCGAGCATCACATCCATGAAAGAGATGCGCTGCGTGCCCGCCTGGCGCTGGTCATCGAGCAAGGCACCTGTGTGCCGGTCGTACTTTACCCAGTGATAAGCGCTGGCCTTGTCGATCAGCCCGATCGTCGCCATGCCCTCGTCGTCATCGGGCAGGCTGATGAAGTTCGTGGCATCACCCGGATAGCGGGCCTGTGCCGAAGCCAGTAGGTGATCCAGCGAGAGCAGCGGCGCCCCCGGCGCGGCCTCGGCGGAGTGCGGCGTGCCCAGCGCATCGCTGATCTCGTCCTGGAAGATCAGCGGTAGCCCGGTCAGGCAAAGCACGAGCAGGAACACGGTGCACACGAGGCTTGACCACGTATGCACCGCGCGCCACCGCCGCAGCGCGGTAGCGGATAGTCCCGGACGCGTTGCGCTCACAACGATTTGCGGATCGTGAGCATCGTGTTGCGCGGATCACCGTAGATGCCGAAGTACGATGCCGGCACACGGGCGAAGTACTTGCGATCAAAGATGTTGTTCACGGTCAGGGTCAGCAGCCAGTCGCGATCGAACTGGTAACCCACCTGCCCGTCGAACACCGCGTAGCCGCTCTGGGTGATCGTGCCGCGCGTCGTGCTGCTCAGGATGCGCGTACCGCCACCCACGCGGAACCCGTGCGGCGTATCCCCTTCAAAGCGGTAGACACTCCACAGTTTGAAGGTCTTCTTCGGTTCTTCCGAATCGAACACCTGGCCCGCGTTGGTGGCGTCTTTCAGGTAGCGGGTGAGCAAGTAGGTGTAGCCCGCCTGCAGGTCCCAGCCCGCCGCGAGCCGGCCGCTCACTTCGGTTTCCCAACCCTGGCTCTGCGCCTTGCCGGCGGCGATGTAGTAGTTCGGGTGCTCCGGGTCGTCGTACGCGCGGTTCTGGTCGCGCAGGCGGAACGCCGCGAACGAGGCGGTGAGCCTGCCATCCAGGAACTCGCCCTTCAGTCCGGTCTCGTACTGCTTGCCCGTGCGCGGCTTCAGGGCCGTGCCGGAGAAGGTCAGGTTGTTCTGCGGCACGAACACGGTGGTGTAGCTCGCGTAGGCCGAGAGCCAGCTGTTGATGTCGTAGACAACGCCCACGTAGGGCGAGGCCTTGTGATCGACATCCGGCGCGTCGACCCACTCGCCCAGCGGCGTGGGCGAACCGGCCTTCGTCTTGCTGCGGTAGTTGGTGAACTGGCTGCCCAGCAGTACGCTCCAGTCGTCTGCCGGCTTAAGGCGCAGCGCGGCGTACAACCCGTACTGCGTGGTCTCGGTCAGGCTGCGGCTGGTGAAAGGAATCTCCGGTCGCGGGATCCCGGTCAGATCCATGACGTCCACGCCGCCGTCGACATCGAAACCACCGCTCCAGCTGTCCGCCGTCTGTCGTGCGTAGTTGAAACCGACGATTAGCTGCTGCGGCCGCCCCCAGAGCTCGAACGGACCCGAGATATTCATATCGGCGCCGGTCCAGCTACCGTCCGTGTACTGGCGTTGCAGCCAGTAATCAGCGTGGTTATCTGGCTGCACCAGGCCATCGATGTAACCGTACTTCGACGCATCGGTGGTCGAGCGGCGGTCGATGTTGATCTTGCCGTGCCAGTCGTTGCCGAAGTCGTGGTCGAGCTCGGCGTAGTAATCGTTTAGCGTGGGCTTGTCGTAGCTCCAGTCGGTGCCATAGAACTGCGAGCGCGGTGCATCCAGCGCCTGGCCGTGGGGCGGGATCGCATACACCGACTGGCCCCAATCGAGCGGGTTGTTGCGTTCGTGCTGGTACGCGGCTGACAAGGTCAGCATCGTCGAAGGCGACAGGTCGAACTCCACCACACCGTAGAAAAACTGGTGGCGTGAGTTGGCCTTGTCGTAAAAGTAATCGTGGTCCTGCGTGGAGATCACTGCGCGGCCGCGGATGGTGCCATCGCTGTTGAGCGGCGAGCTGCCATCCAGCGTGGCCTGGTAGGTATTCCACGAGCCCGCCGACACACTGCCACCCCAGCCGGCTTCTTCAAGCGGGCGCTTGCGCACCAGGTTCACCGTGCCGCCCGGGCTGCCCTGGCCTTGCAGGATGCCCGCGGGGCCGCGAAAGATCTCCAGGCGGTCGTACATGGCCAGGTCGAACTGCGACTGGTACTGCAGGCCGTTGTTCGCGGCAATGCCGTCGAACTGCACATCGGGCTGGTAGCCGCGCGACTGGAAATACGACGTGCCGACACCGTAAAGCACGGCGGTGATGCCGGTGGTGCGGTTGAGCACGTCGTACACGCTGACCATGTTCTGGTCATCCATGCGCTGGCGGGTCACGACGGAGATGGAGCTCGGCATCTCGCGCGGCGAGAGTGCCAGCTTCCCGAACGACACCTCGTTCGCGGCGTAACCCTCGGTGACGCCATGCACGTTGACGCCTTCGAGGTCTTCGACCTTGTTGCCTGCGCGACGGCGCGCGGCTTGCGAGGCGGTCGCGGGTGCGCCGGCGGCCTTCGGTGTGGTCTTCATCGGCGTCGGCGCGCCAACGCGTTGCAAACGCACCGAACCGTCATCGCCCAGGCGGTAATCGATACCGGAGTGGGCCAGCAAGCGCTTGAGCGCATCGGCGGTCGCCAGGTGGCCATCCACGGCGGGCGCTTCCAGGCCGGTGGTAAGCGAGGCGTCATACACCAGCACGGTATCGCTCTGTTCGGCAAAGCGGTTCAGTGCCTGAGCCAACGGGCCGGCGTCGATGTGGAAGTCTCGGGCCGCTTCGAGCGCCGCCTGCGGGGCGGCGACGCCAGCGCCGGCCCAGGCAAGGCCTAGCGCCAGGCACCGGTAGCGCACACGCAGGCGCGGGGTAGAAGAGGCGAGCGGACGTGGAACAGCAGCGGGCATCGGACCATCCATCAAGGAGAAATGAGCATCAATCTCATTTAAGACGGATGAGGACGGCGCATGAGGATGTCGTCGGCGGAATTATTTTTGCGCTCGGCCGCGGAGGATGACGAGGCCAAGCCCGAGATGGGTGGCGCGCAAGCCAAGGTTGGCCTCGATGACACGGAGTGCCGCAAGCGGGTCGTTGGTCCGGAACACACCGCTTACCCGCCGCGACGCGGCCCCGTCGCCCAGGAGCACAATGCGTCCGCTGTAATAGCGGTTGAGTTCGGCTACCACGTCGCTGAGCGGGCGGTCGACGAAGACGAGGCGGCCGCGGGTCCAAGCCATGGCGGCATCCGCGTCCACCGCGGCGACGGTCGGGATGCGGTCGTCGTCGACCAGCGTGGCGCTTTCGCCCGCATGCACGAGCGCTTTGCCACCTGGCGCCGCGAGCTCTACCAGGCCGCTGGCCACGACCACCTGCGTGGTATTGCCGTCACGCTTCAACTGGAACGTGGTGCCGATATCCGTGACGACCACCTGGCCGGCATGCACCCGGAAGGGGCGTGGGTCGTTGTGGCCCACGTTGAACGAGACCGTGCCTGTGAGCACCTGCACATCACGCCATGCCGCATCGTCACCAATGCGGAGGGCGCTGCCCGTATCGAGCTGGGCCGCGCTCCCACCCGCGAGCGCCAGGCTCTGCGTTTCGCCGGTGGCGGTGCGCGCATCGGCGCGCAGTGCGATATCCGCGCGTGGGTACTGCCAAACGCCCAGGGCGATAAGTAGCGCAGCAACGCATGCCGCGGCGAGGGCAGGGCGGTAGCGGCGCTTTTGCTGTTGCCCGCGTGGGCCCGCGTGCGCGGCGCGCGGGCGCGGCCCTGCTGCGGCACGCGGGGCACCCACCATATCGAGTTCGCGCCACGTCGCCTGCGCCCGCTCCAAGGCCTCGGCATGCGCCGGGTTTTCGTCCAGCCATGCCTGCAATGCCAAGCGCTCGGCATCGCTCAGGCTGCCGGCATCGAGCCGGACGACCCATCCTGCGGCCTGCTGGCGGGCATTCGCGTTGTAGGTGGGTTGCTGCGGCATGGCGGGTTCGGCGAGCCGGTGGCGACGAGCGCGCATTATGCCCCTGCCTCGTCGAGTCGTGCCTGGCAATGGGTTAGCGCCTTGCGCAGGTGCTTCTCCACCATGTTGCGGCTGATGCCCAACTGGTCGGCAATCTGCTGCGGCTCCATGTGCTCCAGCTTGCGCAGGCGGAAGACTTCGCTGCAGCGGGGCGGTAACTCGGCGACGGCATCGGCAAGAATCTGCAGGCGCTGATGCCCCGCGATATGGGCCTCGCTATCCGGCGCGCCATCGGCCACCTCGGGCAGCTCGCCGCTTTCGAAATGGCGCTCGCGCACTTCGCGCTCACGCAGCCAGTCGAGGGAGAGGTTCCCGGCGATGCGGTAAAGGAAGGCCAGCGGATTTCGCACCACCGTGGCCTCATCGAGCATGGCCACCTTGACGTAGGTTTCCTGGACGATGTCGGCGGCGGTTTCCGGCGAACGCATGCGCCGCTCCACGAAGCGGCGCAGGGGTTCGTAATGGTTCTGCAGGACCCGCAACAGTGGTGCAGGGCCCTGCACCGCTGTTACATCCTCCTGATACCCGGCTTCACCCCCCACCTTGCCCGCCTTAGCGCCCCTTAGATAAGAATAATTATCATTTCAAGGCGTGCTGCGGTGCAAGGGCGCCAGCTAGTCATGCTTCTTGTGGTCGTCGTGGTGTTGTTGCTGGGGCGCCGGCCGCGCTTGCTCGTGGTGCTCCTGCGGCTGGGGCTGCGGGCGTGGCTGCTGCTGCGGCTGCCTCGGTTCAGGGCGCGGCATCTCGCGGGGGGCCTGGAAGTGCTGCTCGGGTTGTGGTGCCGGGCGCGGCGCCTGGAAGTGCTGCTCGGGTTGCGGTGCCGGGCGCGGTGCCTGGAAATGTTGCTCGGTTTGCTCCGGGCGCGGCATGTCGCGCGGTCGTTCGGCGCGCTGAGGATCGAAGCGCTGCGGCTCGTTACGTTGTGGCGACGGTTCGTTGTTGCGAGGCATTGGCGGTGCATGGGCAACCTGCGGCTGGGCCTGTACCTGCGGTTGAGCATGAACCGGCTGCTGCCTGGGTTGTGACGGAATCTCGCGAGGCGCCTGAGGCATGTGCGCCGTCGGGTGGGGCGGCTGGCCAGGCGCCGCCGCTTGCGTTGCCGCGGCCTCCCGTCCGATGGGCGAACCGCCCCGGCCGTCAAAGCCATGCTCGCCCGGGCGCGGCGCAGAAATCGCTGGCCGCGCATTGGGCGCGGTGGCATGCATCGCGCCCGGGGTGAAGTTCGGCCGCTGCATATGCGCGTAATCAGGTTGCGCGGGGCGCGGCGGCGGGGCGCCCGGGCCTTGCGGTCCACGCGGTGGTTCACCGGGTCGGTTGAAGGTGTTGTTGAAGTTGTGACGGTTATCGATGTGCACCGAGCGATCGACGAAGCGGTTGTTCACCACCGTGCGGTTCACGACATACGGGTGGTTGTCGTACACCACGGCCGGGCGGCCGCCATCGCGGTGTCCACCCCACGAGGTGTGCCAGCTATCCCAGCCCCAGGGGCGGTCGTGGTGGTCATGGTGGGCGAACAGTTCGCCGACGACGATACCGGCGCCGAACGCGACCACGCCTGCGATAGCGGCATCCCGATAGCCGTAAGAGGGTTCGACGTAGCGGGTTTCGTACACGGTGGAATACACCGGCTCACCGTACACGACATCAGGATCGTACTCGGGGACATACACGACACCCGGATCCGCCGGTTCGATCTCGATGGTTTGTGCGGGCGGGCCGACGATTTCGTCCTGCTCCACCACCGTCTGCGACACGGGCTCGCCGCGATCCACGACCTGCACTTTCTGTTGCGAGGTGCTCTTCAGGTTGCCCTTGGCCTGCGCGCGCGAACGCATCACCTGGATCGCGTTCATCACATCGGAGGGCTCGTTCGCATAGGCCTGGCCGAGCGCATCGGTCCATTCGCCGTTGTTCGCCATCTGGTCGAGCACGGCGGGGAAGGCGACCAGCGATTTCACGCTGGGATCCCACGGTTGGCTATCTGCCGCATCAATCAGCGCGGCACCGGTGAGATCGCGGTGGCCCTGGACGAACTGGCGGGCATCATCGACCTGGTCGGGATGCGTCGATGCGGCGAGCGTCTGCGCGACGAGGTTATCGGGGAACAGGGCGATGGGGGCAACGAGCGCATAGAGCTGTTCGGCGGTCGGGCGCTGATAGGGCGCGGCCTGGACATCGGGCGCCGGCGCGCTTGCCGCGGCCACGGGCGTATCGGCCGCCTGGGCAGGGGGCTCGCGGTTGCACGCGGCAAGGGCCGTCACGACGGCGGCCGAGAGAAGGGTCTTCAGGGAAACGTCGCGGAACGTTCGTGACATCGGGGATGCCTTTCCTTGGGTGTGTGGATTCAGCTTCACGCGGATCGGGTGACTGCGCGCTGTCTGCAACGGGTTCTTATCGTTCGCGTTTACCTGCGCGTTGGACTTCGCAAGACCTTGCGCGCGGTGCCGGTGAATGAGCCGCCTGGTGTGGTGGCCTGGGCGCTGGGGGCATCGCGCGCAAGCGCGCTCCTACAGGGGTTGTTTGTGGGTTTTTACGTTGCGGTGCAGCAAAGCGTGGCGCGGGTGGCGGCGCGAACGGGTCGCTGGCGGGCGCAAGGAAAAAATTGCCGGTGGCAGCGTGAGTTAGCCGCAAGCGCGGCTCGCCTTGCAGGGTAGTGGATCGATCCAAATTGGGTTGAGAATTTTCCGCACTGCACGAAACTGGTTTTTCAGAAAAATATCGAAAAAACAACAATGTAAGGCGAAATGGTTGCCTTTAGATCGAGTTAAAAAAAGCGTTGACATCGTTGTCACTGCCCCCTAAAAATCGACGCAGTAATACCGCTGCAACAGCCACCACGACACGGTCCCCTCGCGGTTAACCACTACCGCCGCCGCGTCGAGGCGCAGGGCAACAAAAAAACACCGAAGGCCGAACGATCACGAACGCGGGCGCAAGCCCGTGCGGTGGCGTTCGTCCTGCGAAAACCCCCTCCCCAGGAAAACGATATGAACCACCGTTTCAGCGCACTTTCCATGGCCATCCTGGCCGGGCTGTTCGCCTCGGGTACCGTCATGGCGCAGGACGCGGCGACCCCGCCGGCGCCCGCCAAGAAGGCCGATGCCGCCCAGACCGAAGCCAACGCCCAGGACGCCGCCAACCTGCAGGGCGTGACCGTTACCGGTATCCGCGCTTCCTTGCAGAAGTCGCTCGACCTCAAGCGCAACTCCGATTCCATCGTCGATGCCATCTCGGCCGAAGACGTGGGCAAGTTCCCGGACACCAACGTCGCCGAATCGCTCTCGCACCTGCCGGGCCTGTCGGTGGACCGTAACTTCGGCGAAGGCGACAAGGTCAGCATCCTGGGTACCGACCCGGCACTGAACCGCCTGATGCTCAACGGCCAGACCGTCGCCTCGACCAACTGGACCTCCGATCCGAACAACCCGGATAGCCGCTCGTTCAACTACAGCCTGCTCGCTTCGGAAATCATCGGTAACGCCCAGGTCTACAAGACCCCGCAGGCGAACATCGATGAAGGTTCGATCGGCGGCACCGTGATCGTGAACACCCGCCGCCCGCTCGACCTGCCGGCCAACACGCTCACCGGTAGCGTCAGCTACGGCTACAACGACAGCGCCGACAAGGGCAAGCCGAACGCTTCCGTGCTCTACAGCTGGAAGAACAAGGACAGCACCTTCGGCGTGATCGGCTCGCTCATGCACTCCGATCGCATCATCGATCGCCAGGGCACCGAAATCTTCGGCTACCAGCGCGTCAACGATCCGACCGATACCAACCCGGATCACCAGTTCAACCCGGCCGTCGTCCCGACGGACGCGAAGGGTGTGTACCCGACCGCCGTGAACACCGCGTGGTTCCAGCAGCGCCGTACGCGTGATGGCGTGTCCACCGGCCTGCAGTGGAAGCCGAACGAAGCGTTCGAGCTGAATTTCACCGGCCTGTACGTCACCGAGAAGTTCAACAACTTCAACCAGAGCCACTACGGCGAATGGTCGGGTTCCGCCGCCAACGCCACCGCGCTGAACTTCCAGAACGGCGTCGCCACCAGCGGTAGCTACAACGCCAACACCAGCACCTACCTCGACGGCTACGAGCGCGATTCGACCGTGAACACGGGCGTCGCCCAGCTGCGCGCCGATTGGTTCGGTGATGGCTGGACCGCGTCGTCGCAGATCGGCTACACCGGTTCCACCGGTGGTTCGGACGGCATCTACAACATGCAGTTCCAGGGCTTCGGCGGCTTCAACTACAACCTTGATGGCCAGCACCCGCAGATCAACTACAACGCCGGTGACAACCCGTCGGCGATGCTCGCCCACGGTGCTGGCTACAGCTACGCCCCGAGCTATGACCGCGAGCGCTACTTCCAGGCGGACTTCTCGCACGACGTGCAGTGGGGCCCGCTGAACCAGATCGAAGTGGGCATCAAGGCCACCAACCACCTGGATGGCCAGGACGCCTACTCGGCACAGCTGCCCAGCCAGGATGGCAATGGCCTCTCGCTGGCTGACTTCGCCAACGGCGGTACGCCGGGTGGCTTCCTCAATGGCCTGAACGCCGCCGGCAACATGGGCGACTGGACCACGATCGATCCGGGCCTGATGAAGGCGTACATCCAGAGCATCAAAGATGGCCACGTCTCGCTCGATCCGAAGGCCACCTACAGCGTCGCCGAGCAGAACCGCGCGTTCTACATCCAGGGCGATTTCTCCGGTGACGACTACCGCGGCAACCTGGGCGTTCGCTACTACCGCACCCGCGATACGGTGAACGGCTACCAGTTCGTTGGCGATAACCAGTACGCCCCGGTGAACAAGCGCAGCACGTACCATGACTGGCTGCCGTCGTTCAACATCGCCTATGACGCCACCGATGCCCTGACGCTGCGCTTTGCCGCCGCGCAGACCATGGCCCGCCCGCGCTACCAGCAGATGACCCCGTACGTGGCGCTGGATGACCGCACGCTCACCGGTTCGCGTGGCAACACCGACCTGGGCCCGTACAAGTCGACCAACTACGATGCCTCGGCCGAGTGGTACTTCTCGGAGAACAGCGTGCTGGCCGCGGAGCTCTTCTTCCGCCGCATCTCGGGTTACATCCTCAACACCAACGTGGAAGAGACCCACTACAACCTGACCAACCTGCGTGACGACGTGTACCAGATGCAGGTGCCGATCAACGCCGGCGTGGCCAAGGTGAAGGGTGCCTCGATCAGCTACCAGCAGAACTTCAAGTACGGCTTCGGCATGCTGGCGAACTACACCTACTCGGATGCGACGACCAGCAACGATTTCCCGCTGCCGTACAACTCCAAGAATGCGTTCACCATTTCGCCGTTCTATGAGCAGGGCCCGTACAGCGCCCGCGTGACCTACAGCTGGCGTTCGTCGTACTTCACCTCGATCGCCCAGTTGCAGTCGCAGCAGATCACCGGCATCTTCCGTGAACTGGACGCATCGCTGGGTTACCAGATCAATGACCACATGCGTGTCTCGCTGGATGCCACCAACCTGCTGAACGAGACCTACTTCGTGTACAACAACACCCCGGCTGAGCCGCTCAACGCCTACAAGAACGGTCGTACCTTCACCGTGACCCTGGGCTTCAAGCTGTGACGGCCCGCGCGTCGCTGGCCCTGGCCCTCCTGCTCGCCGCGGGAGCGGCCAGTGCCGCAACGCCTACGGAGAAAGACCTCTCCGCCGGCTGGCGGTTCCGCCTCGCCCCCGGGGCGGCGGCCAGCGATGCGCACCCCGAAGTGAAAGATTGGCAGCCGGCCACCGTGCCGGGTGCCGTCCAGACCGATCTGCTCGCCCTGGGGCGGGTGCAGGATCCGTTCTGGCGCGATAACGAAGCCAGCCTGCAGTGGATCGGGCTGGCTGACTGGGATTACCACCTGGATTTCGACGTGGATGCGGCCATGCTGGCGCGCGGCCACGTCGACCTGGTGTTCGACGGCCTCGATACGTTCGCGGACGTCACCCTCAACGGGAAGAAGGTGCTGAGCGCGGACAACATGTTCCGCCAGTGGCGCCTGCCCGCGAAGGCCGCCCTGAAGCAGGGCAAGAACACCCTGGATGTCCGGTTCGCCTCGCCCGTGGGCAAGCTGCTGCCGTGGCTGATGAAGCAGCCATACTCGTTGCCCGGCGAGTTCGATTCGGCCTTTGGCGATGAGCCGAAGGGCAAGCAGACCTCCAACTACGTGCGCAAGTCCAACTACCAGTACGGCTGGGACTGGGGCCCGCGCTACCTCACCGCCGGCATCTGGCAGCCGGTGCGCCTGCAGGCGTGGGACGACCTGCGCCTCAACGATTTCCATGTGGCCCAGGATCACGTCGATGCCGATGCAGCGAAGCTGCAGGCCGCGTTCGACCTGCGCGCCGACAAGGCCGGTGCCGCCACGCTGAAGGTCGACTGGACCGCGCCCGATGGCACCAAGGGCCATGAAGAACGCAACGTCACGCTGGCGAAGGGCGAGAACCATCTCGCCGTGCCGGTGGATATCGCGCACCCGCAACGCTGGTGGCCCGTGGGCTACGGCGACGCCAACCTCTATCATTTCCATGCCGATGTCGTGGCCAATGGCGCAGCCGTCGCCAGCGCCGACAAGGACACCGGCCTGCGCAGCGTCGAGCTGCGCCGGGAGAAGGATCAGTGGGGCAGGGGCTTTGCCTTTGTCGTGAACGGCGTGCCCATTTTCGCCAAGGGTGCCAACCTCATTCCGTTCGATAGCTTCCCCACCCGCGTCACCACCGCGAAGATGGAAGCCATCCTCACCTCCGCCCGCGACGCCAACATGAACATGTTGCGCATGTGGGGCGGCGGCACCTACCAGCCCGATGCCTTCTACGCCCTGGCCGATCGCATGGGCATCATGGTGTGGCAGGACTTCATGTACGGCGGTGCCATTACACCGTACGACAAGGCCTTCAACGAGACCGCGCGCATCGAGGCGATCGAGCAGGTCACCCGCCTGCGCGACCACCCCTCGATCGTGCTGTGGGCGGGTAACAACGAAGTGCAGACCGGCTGGGATGACTGGCCGGATCGCCAGGACTTCCGCAAGTTCGTCAACGCCGATGAAGTGAAGAAGATCGACGACGGCATGCGCGAGCTGTTCGGCAAGACGCTGCGTGGCGTCGTGAAGGACCTTTCGCCCAACGTGCCGTACTGGGCCAGCTCGCCCAGCACGGATTACGAGGGCCCGGCCAACGTCGAGAACGATGGCGATTTCCATTACTGGAAGGTGTGGTCCGGCTCCGAGCCGATCGACCACTACCTGGACATGACCCCGCGCTTCCAGAGCGAGTACGGCCTGCAGTCGTTCCCGGTCATGGCCACGATCAAGGCCTTTGCCGAACCCGGTGATATGCAGCCGGAATCGAAGGTGATGCGCGCCCACCAGAAGTTCGCCAATGGCGACGGTAACCAGCGCCTGCTGCTGTATATCCGTGCGGGCTACGGCGAGCCGAAGGATTTCCCGTCGTTCGTGTACCTCAGCCAGGTCATGCAGGCCGAGGGCATCGAACTGGCGGCCGAGCACCTGCGCAGCGCGCGCCCGCGCAACATGGGCACGTTGTATTGGCAGCTCAACGACGTGTGGCCCGGCGCCTCGTGGGCCAGCGTGGATTACTTCAACCGCTGGAAGGCCCTGCAGTTCCATGCGAAGCGCTTCTATGCGCCGGTGGACGTGGTGCCGCTTCGCCGAAACGGGCAGACGGAAGTGTTCGCCGTCTCCGATCGGGTGAAGGATTTCGACGCCACCCTGCGCACCCGCGTGTACGCGATGGACGGCAAGCTGCTGCGCGACAGCAGCCAGCCGGTGAAGGCCGCGGCACTCTCGAGCACTTCCGTGTTGAAGGCGGATGACGCCACCCTGCTGAAGGGCGCCGACCCGAAGAAGACCGTGGTGGCGTTCGACCTGATGGAGCAGGGCAAGCCGGTGGCCAGCCACCTGCTGTACTTCGGCGCGGCGAAGGATATTGCACTGCCGGCAAAGCCCGAGCTCACCACGAACATCCATGAGACGGCCGGTGGCCTGGTGATTACCGTGACCGCGAAGCGCCTGGCGCGTGCGGTGTGGGTGGATACCGGCGACCTGGACGTACGCCTTGCGGACAACGCTTTCGACCTGTTGCCGGGTGAGAGCCGCGACATCCTTGTTACCGGTAAGGCCGATGCGGCGACGCTGCACAAGGCCGTGTCGGTAACCTCGCTGGTCGATGCACTGAAGGAGACCCACCCGTGAACCCGAGCCGCCGCAACCTCATCAAGTGGCTGTCCCTGGCACCTGGCCTCGCCGTGGCCGGTGGCCTCAGCACCGCCGCCCTGGCTGCGCCGCGTTTCGAGAGCAAGCGCCCGCCGGTAGGCAAGCGCAAGTTCACCAGCCCGGCGGTGGAGAAGCTGCTGGCCTCCACCAAGAAGAAGATCGCTGATCCCGAGCTGGCCTGGCTGTTCGAGAACTGCTTCCCGAACACGCTGGATACCACGGTCGAAGTGGGCCGTCTGGATGGTTTCGAAGATACCTTCGTGGTCACTGGCGATATCGATGCCATGTGGCTGCGCGATTCCTCCGCCCAGGTGTGGCCGTACCTGCCGCTGGTGGCCAAGGACGAAGCGCTGCGCAAGCTGTTCCGCGGCCTGATCCGCCGCCAGGCACGTTGCATCAGCATCGATCCGTACGCCAACGCGTTCATGCCCGACCCGAAAGCCAAGAGCAACATGGACTGGTCGCAGCAGGACCAGACCGACATGAAGCCCGGCGTGGCCGAGCGTAAGTGGGAGATCGATTCGCTGTGCTACCCGGTGCGCCTGGCGCACGGTTACTGGCAGGCCACGGGCGACCGCGAACCGTTCGACGACAGCTGGCGCGCCGCGACCCAGCTCATCGTCAAGACGTTCAAGGAACAGCAGCGCAAGGATGGCCTGGGCCCGTACCATTTCCAGCGCCCGGCGTTGAACCCTACCGATAGCCAGATGCTGCACGGCTTCGGCGCACCGGCCAAGCCGATCGGCATGATCGTGCAGGAGTTCCGCCCGTCCGATGACGCCACCACGCTGCCGTTCAACATCCCGGGCAACCTGTTCGCGGTGGTGACCCTGCGCCGCCTGGCGCAGATGCACGGCACCTTCTACGGCGACCAGGGCTTCGTGGCCGAGTGCAACGCGCTGGCCGATGAAGTGGCCGCCGCCACGGAGCAGTACGGCGTGATCCGCAACGGCCAGGACGAATACTGGGCGTATGAAGTGGATGGTTACGGCAACCAGCTGTTCATGGATGACGCGAACGTCCCCAGCCTGCTTGCCCTGCCGTACCTCGAGACCACGGCGTACGACAAGCGTTATGCACGCACCCGCGAGCTGGTGTGGAGCAACAAGAACCCGTACTTCTTCAAGGGCACGGCGGGCGAAGGCATCGGTGGTCCGCACGAAGGCCTGCGCTACATCTGGCCCATGTCGATCATGATGAAGGCGTTCACGACCACGGATGTGGCCGAGCAGCGCCAGTGCCTGCACATGCTGAAGACCACCCATGGCGGCACCGGCTTCATGCACGAAGCCTTTGACCAGGACGATCCGAAGAACTTCACCCGTTCGTGGTTTGCCTGGGCCAACACCTTGTTCGGCGAGCTGGTGATCCACCTCGCCGAAAAGAATCCTGATTCACTGCGCCGGGTCTGAACCCGCCGCTTGCCGGAGTAATTCATGGTCACACGTCGACGTTTCCTGCAGGGCATGGCCGCCGCAACGGCTGTCGGTCAGCTCGGCTCCCTCTCCGCGATGGCCGCGGGCGTCAAGCACGGTCTTGAAGCGCCAACCACGGGCGGCGGCACCGCCCCGGATGGCGTCCTGCGCTACGTCGACGTTTTTGTCGGTACCGGCGGCCACGGCCACACCTACCCGGGTGCGACGCGGCCGTTCGGCATGGTGCAGCTCAGCCCCGATACGTACAACGCCGAGTGGGACGGTTCGTCCGGTTACCACCAGGGCGATGGTTCGATCATGGGCTTCTCGCACACGCACCTCTCGGGCACCGGCGCCGCCGATATGCTCGATTTCCTGGTGATGCCCACCATGGGCCCCGTGCTGCTGCAGCCGGGCGATCGCGATTACGACGGCGTGAACTACGTATCGCGCTTCGATGCGAAGAAGGTCAGCGGCGAGAAGGCCCCCAAGGGCTACAAGACCGGCGTGAAGGGCTACCGCTCGCACTACACCGGTGAGCAGGCCCACCCGGGCTACTACCGGGTGAAGCTGACCCAGCACGACATCCTGGCGGAACTCACCGCCACGCTGCGCGCCGGTATCCACCGTTACACCTTCGGCAAGGAAGGCGATGCGCACCTGCTTCTCGACCTTGCCCACGGTTATCAGGACAACCCGAAGGAGCCGTGCCGGGTGACCGATGCCGAAGTGCGTGTCGTCGGCAACGACACGATCGTCGGCGGCCGTCGCGTATGGCAGTGGGCATCGGGCCGCGTCATCTACTTCGCCATGAAGCTGTCGCGCCCCGCGTCGTCGATCACGCTGTACGACGAAGACAAGGCACTGCCGGCCGGCACCACGGAAGCCAAGGGCAACCACCTGAAGGCCGCCGTGCACCTGGACAAGGCCAGCAGCGAACCGCTGCTGGTGAAGGTCGGTATCTCCGGCGTCGATATCGACGGCGCCATGCGCAACCTCGATGGCGAAATCCCGGCATGGGATTTCGATGGCGTGCGCGCCTCGGCCGAGGCCGAGTGGGCGGGTGAGCTGTCGAAGATCCAGATCGACAGCACGTCGGACAAGATCAAGCGCACGTTCTACAGCTCGCTGTACCACACCATGCTGGCACCCACCGTGTTCAGCGATATCGATGGCCGTTACCGCGGCATGGACAAAGCCGTGCACACGCTGCCGGCCGATCGCCACAACTACAGCACGTATTCGCTGTGGGATACCTATCGCGCTGCACACCCGCTGTACACGCTGTACCAGCCGGACCGCGTGCCCGACCTGGTCGACGGTATCGTCCGCCTGGCCGCCGAGAGCCCGAGTGGCGCACCGGTGTGGCCGCTGCAGGGTATCGAGACCGTGTGCATGATCGGCTATCACTCGGCCGTGGTCGTCGCCGAGGCGCAGGCCAAGGGCTTCACCGGCATCGATTACCAGAAGGGCTGGCCGGTGTTCCGCCGCCGCGCCATGCAGGATGATTACTTCGGCCTGCCGTACTACCGCGCCAAGGGCTATATCCCCAGCGACAAGGAAGGCGAGGCAGTCAGCAAGACCCTCGAATACGCCTACGACGACTGGGCGATGGCCAGCATGGCCGAGCACCTGGGCCACGCCGACGAGGCCAAGGCACTGCGTGCGCGCTCGCAGAACTACCGCAACGTGTTCGACAAGGACACGCAGTTCATGCGCCCGAAGGGCGATGACGGTCAGTGGCTGCAGCCGTTCGATCCGATCTCCATTGGCCACTCGAAGAAGTGGCGCGACTTCACCGAATCGAACGCCTGGCAGGCGACGTTCCTGAACCAGCACGACGTGTACAACTACATGGACCTGTTCGGCGGCGTGCAGGGCTTCGAAAAGAAGCTGGATGCCCTGTTCAACGCCAACCCGACCCTGCCCGATAACGCCCCGCCGGATATCGCCGGCATGGTCGGCCAGTGCGCATTCGGCAACGAGCCGTGCCACCACATGCCGTACCTCTATGCGTACACCGGCTCGCACCACAAGACGGCCGCCAAGGTCCGCCTCATGCTGGATACGATGTACCTGCCGGAGCCGGATGGCCTGCCGGGTAACGAGGATTGCGGCCAGATGAGCGCCTGGTACGTCATGAGCGCCATGGGCCTGTACGCGGTGGACCCGATCAGCACGAACTACGTGTTCGGCAGCCCCATCCTCGATCGCGCCCAGGTCCATGTCGGCGGCGGCAAGGTGCTGACGATCGAGACCCAGGGTAACGGCGACGGCAAGCCGTACATCCAGTCCGTGACCTGGAACGGCCAGCCCTGGACGAAGACCTGGATCAGCCACAAGGACCTCACCGCCGGCGGCACCCTGGTGTTCACGATGGGCGCCGAGCCGAACGAGGCCTACGGCAAGGCGCCGGAAGACCGCCCGCCGAGCTTTGGCGCGTTGGCCAAAGCCTGATCTGAGAGCAAGGGGCGGGCACATGCCCGCCCCGCCACCTCTGACCTGCGGCGCCGCACAACGAAGACCTGTAGCAAGAACTTGCGGCTTTCGGTAAGGTCTTCCGCGGACCGTCAGGGAGGGCGAGGATTCCCCCGCCACGGATGACGGTACGGGGGAACAGCCGGGATGAACAGGACGTACCAGCTTGTCTGGAACGCGGCGCTGCGCGTCGTGCAGGTGGCATCGGAAGCGACAAAAGCACGCCGCCCCGTGCATTTGCGGCGGTCGCGTCGTTCCGCCATGGCCGTTACCGCACTAGCGGTGGCGCTTTCCGCCGCCCTTGGCAATCCCGCCAGCGCACAGGCGGTTTTGCCTGCGGACCCCTCGATCCAGGCCGGCAACGCGGCTTTCGACGACAGCGCCCCCAACCTGCTGGTCGTCGCTCAGTTAAGCCCCGATCTGGCCGTGGACTGGAGTTCGTTTTCCATCGGAGCGGGCGGGACGCTACGTTTCATCCAGGCCATGGGCCAATCGTCCACGCATGTGGTCAGCGGTAACACCGTCTCACGGCTCGATGGCCGCTGGGAAGCGGGTGGGGATGTTTCCCTCGGTAACGATAACGGCATCGTTTTCACGGGCGCGTACCAGTCGCCTGGTGGCGCGTTGCACCTTACGACCGCACAGACGTTTGCCATGCTTCCCGGCGCATCCATCGATGTCCACGGTGCAGGTGCGGCGGCCGGCGGCGATGTGTGGCTGCAGGGAGATCGTTACCTCGAGGTGTCCGGCCATATCGACGTGAGCGGTTCGACGCCGGCGAGGCGCGGCACCTTGCATCTGGCAACCGGCCAGGACCTGCAACTGGTGACGACCATTGATTCCCATCTGCTCCCCGATGGTACGTACGGCGGCTCGGGCATGGGGCAGGTGGCCGCGGCGACCATCACCGGTGCGGGTGGCCACGTCGATATCGACAGCGGTGCATCGCTGTGGATGCGGGGGAGCGTGCATGTCGCCGGCAAGGCCAACCTGTATTCCACCGACGTCATGTGGTTCGAAGCGCCTTTCATCGCAGACGGCGACATCACGCTTTCATCCGCTCGCTCGATCTCCTCCAGCTCGTCGGGATCCATCACGACATCCGGCGATCTGATCCTCAGGGCCCCTACCGTCACACTTGAAGCGCCGGTGACGGCGAACCGCCTGGTCCTTGATACGCCCGCAAACGCGAGCGTGGGGTTTGTCACCGGCCCTCTCATCGTGAACACCATGACCGGAACGGTCGATGGCGGGTTGCACATATCGGGCGGCCCCTACAGCGATGCCAACCGCATTGGCCTGGTCGATCACCTGGCCGTCGCCGGGACTTTCGCCATGTCCAACACGGTGGACACGACGATTCGCGATACCTTGGTGGGCAGCTTCGCCCGCATCGACGCCCCCGGGCATGATATCGACGCCACCGGCCCCGGTAACGTATTCACCGGGGCCTTCGCCGCACAGGCGCGCGATCTCCAGTTGGCCTCGCGCGCCCCGATACGGCTCGATGGGCTGGATGTACGTAACGCCACGGTGGTGTCCGATGACGCCATTTACCTGGGCACGAGGAATGCAGCCACGGGCTCCATCTCGCTCTCGGCCAACGGGGACGTGCGGCAGGATCAGATCGTCACGCTCACCGTGGGGGGTGACCTCTCGATCGATGCGAATGGACATGACATCGATCTGGGCGGATGGACCCAGCCAACGAGCTCGCAGGTCAACCAGGTCGGCGGCCTGGTGAACCTCGACGGCGATCACGTCCGTTACGCCTCATTCACTTCGCCAACCCGGCTTGGCCGGATTGATGCTGCATCGAACCTGTCGCTGATTGGCGTGGGCGATTTCGATCCGCGCGCTTACATCGCCATGGGCCAGGTAACCACGCCGGCCACCCAACTGCTCAACACCCGCCTGTGGATCGGTAACGGCGGTACGACAGGATCGCTCGCGGGCGACATCCGGCTGGATAACAGCAGCCTGCTTTTCAATCGCAGCGATCGCGCGGTGTTCGCCGGCGATGTGAGTGGCAATGGGCTGGTAACGCAAGCCGGTGCTGGTACGCTTGCACTGAACGGGCACGGTAGCAACGCGGCCGGTGTTCGAGCGGCGTGGGGCACGCTACTGGTGGGCGATGCGGCCCACGCATCCGCGGTACAGGATGGCCCGGTGTCCGTGGCTGGCGCCGCCACGCTCGGGGGCACCGGGCGAATCGCCGGTGCCGTCACCGTGGAAACCAACGGCACGCTTGCGCCGGGCGACGGTATCGGTACCTTGCATGTCGGCTCACTGCTCATGCGCAACGGCGGCCGTTTGCTGATGGATGTGGGCACGCCGGGGCCGAACTTCGCGACGCCGGGCAGTGCGGATGCCGTGCAGGTGGATGGCGACGTGCGGTTCGAAGGTAGCGTGGCGCTTAACGTAGCCAACGCGGGCAACATGGGCGCGGGTCTTTACAGGATCCTTTCCTGGGGCGGCCAGCTCGATGAATCCGCAGGCCAGCTGACACTGGTGGCCCAGCCGTCCGGCGCGCAGATGTGGCTCGCGCGCGATGTGATAAACCGGCGGATCGATCTATTCAATGCCCAGGGCATGACCCTGCAGTTCTGGAATGCCGATGGTCAAAAGCACGGGTTGCGTGGCGGCGGTGGCCCTGGCGTGTGGTCATTGACGGCGCCCAACTGGAGTGACGTCGATGCACTGGTGACCGGGCCCATGTTGCCTCAGCCAGGTTTCGCTATCTTCGATGGCGATGCGAACCTGGTGACGGTCGACGATGGCGCCGGCCAGGTCAGCACGAAAGGTATCCAATTCGGTAGCTCGGGCTGGATCGTGAGCGGCGACAAGCTGGCGCTGGTCGCCGATGCCAATGGCCAGACCGTCGTGCGCGTTGGCGATGGCAGCACGACCAGCAGCTACATGTATGCCAGCATCCTTTCCGGCTTGACCGGCAACACGCGGCTCGTCAAAGCGGATTACGGCACGCTGGCGCTCAACGGTGTCAACACATGGACCGGCGGCTTGACGATTTCGGGAGGTCGCCTCGAAACCTGGGCGGACTATGCGCTGGGCGCTCCCAGGGGCGATATCACGCTCGATGGCGGCACTCTTGCGATCGAGTCGTGGGGCTGGGGGCCGCTCGCGCGAGATATCCGTCTCGACGCACGAGCGTTGGCCGGTGGCATCGACATTACTGACCCGACCAACAGCCTGACGATCGCCCGCCCGATCACGGGGACGGGAGGCCTGCATAAGATGGGGCCCGGTACGCTGGTGCTCGCCGCCGCCAATACGTATGTCGGCCCCACGGTGGTGAGTGAAGGCACGCTGGTCGGCGATGCCGCATCGATTCGTGGCGACATCACGAACGACGGCACGATCATCATCGCCCAGGAGGGTATCGGCCGCACCACGGGTGATACCGATGGCAATGGAACGTTCATCAAGACGGGCTCTGGTAGCTTCGGGATGGAAGGACAGAGCTTGTTCACAGGTAACACCGTGATCGAGGAAGGCACGCTGCAGGTCGGATCGCCGGCCGCTGTCTCCGGCGTGGCGCCGGGCCTGCTCGGCGGCAATGTGTATGTGGCCAGCCGGGCTGTTCTCTCCGGTACCGGCACGGTCCTTGGCGATGTCCTCAGCCATGGCTACATCATGCCGGGCGATGTGTTGCACGGCCAGGCAACGGGCCGGCTCATCATCGCAGGTGATGTCACGTTCAGCGCCGACAGCACCCTGGCCATCATGGCGCGCACGGACAGTGCCAGCTCCCTTGCCGTCGGTGGGCATGCCACGATCGAGCAAGGGGCCCGGCTCGTCATCGACGCGCAGGGGGCCCAATGGGTGGCTGATACAAAATACGATGTGTTGACCGCCGCCGGTGGTACGACCGGCACCTTTGCATCCATCAACGGCAATTTTGCCTTCCTCAATACGCTTATCGCGTATAGCGAGAGTGGCAACATCAGCCTCATCCTTCGGCGTAACGCGGCGGCGCTGGAGGATGCGGCGGTCACCCCTAATCAGCGTGCCGTCGCCGTTGCCGCAGGCGTGCTGGGCGCGGGGTCCGCAGTCTACGACCGCCTGGTGGCCCTGGATGCCGCCTCGGCACGCACGGCGTTCACGTCGCTCTCCGGCACGCTGCATGCCAGCGCGCAGGGCGCGGTGGTGGATAACCAGCGCCAGGTACGCGATGCAGTGACCCGCCACCTGGCCGATGCCGACCTGCCCGGCGGGCAGCGTGCCGATGAGGGCCGCGTGTCCACGTGGGTCAGCGTGCTCGGCCGCGATGCGGATTACGATGGTGATGCCAATGCCGCGAAGGTCGATACGAGTGACAGCGGCGTGCTGTTTGGCGCGGACCTAGCCGTAGGGGAGGGCGGCCGCATCGGCGCCGTGCTTGGCCACGTCACGCAGAACATCCACGAGCGTTCGTCGCGTGGAAGTGCCGACGTAAAGGGCACCCAGTTCGGCATTTATGGCGACGTGGGGTTCGATGCACTGCACCTTTCGGGAGGGCTGGTGCAAGCGCACCACGACATCGATACCCGCCGTGACATCACGATCGGTGCCGAAACGATGCGCGGCTACGCGAGCCGTGATGCCGATACCACGCAGGGTTTCGCGGAGCTCGGCTACCGCTTTGGTGCCGCGGGGCGGTGGCGGGCCGAACCGTTCTTCCAGGCTTCCACCGTCCGCTGGAGCGGCGATAAAGCCACTGAGCACGGTGGCACCGGTACGGTGGTGGTAAGTGGCGACGATGCGCATGTGACCACTGGCCGGGCAGGCGTACACCTGGGTGCCGCGCTGGATGGCGATGCGCGGTTTGGCCTGCAGGCCACCCTGGCCTGGCAGCGTGCATGGGGCGATACCGTACCCGAGGCGCGCCTGCGCTTCGCCGAAGGTGGCCCTGGATTCACGACGGCCGGGGCGCCTCTGGCGCGCAACGCAGGCGTGGTCGATGCGGGCCTGGTGGTTCGTCTTGCCCCGGCAGTGCACATGGATGCCAGCTACACCGGCCAGTTCGCCGGCAAAGCCTCGGACCATGGCGGCCGCCTGTCGCTTAACGTCACCTTCTGAAACGGGTGGCGCGCGACCTATTCACGGCGGCTAGACCCTCGCCCCGACAACCTTCCCCTGCCGGGTGCGCCGGCCAGGGGAGGGGAGTTGCCATGTCTTACGTTGGTCGCATGCATCTGCGCATGTTCATGCCGGGCCTGCTGGCACTCGGCACGGGCGCCGTTGCCGCCGCTGCGTTGCGTGCGGCCGAGGCGCTCCCGGGCGAGCTGGGTAACTTCCTTCTCTATTCGCACCTACCGCGCTGGCTGCTGGCGGCGGGTGTGTGCGCAGGCGTTGCCATTGTCGGCATCCAGGCCCTGCGCATCCGCCTCTGGGAGCGCGGCGCCCTTGCGTCGTGCTACGTCTGCGGGTGCCTGCTGGCACCGGCTCGTACCGGTCGCGGCGGGCTGGGCCGTGTCAGGCCGTGCCTTGGCTGCGGCAAGGTGCATGGGGTGAACCACCATGTCACGGGGCGCGTCGTGCCCCTGCAGGTGGCGGTGCCCGACAGCACCGGCCCAGGCGTGAGGGGTGCCCGCTGACTCAGCGGACGTTGGTGACCGTGATGCGGTGACCTACGCGCTCGAGCAGGACGCGCAGTGCCTCGGCGTCGTCGACGCTGGCGCTATCATCGAGTGACAGCCACAGCGTATCGCCCGACAGGCCATGCACCTTTTCGTTGAACGTGATCTCGACCGCGGCCTTGCCGTTCGGGTGGACGACGGAAACTTCAAAATTGCGTGCCTGCACGGCCAGTATTCCCCTGATAACAAAACGATTGCGTGGCACAAGTTTAGCCGGGCCGTGAAGAAAAAGGCGTGACGCAGGTTTCGCCCGGACTAAAGCCCGGCCCTTGCCTGGCCGATAAACCAGTTCGAATTCGATGAAGGGCAGGGTGCCTCGATGGGCATGGGTTTCTGGAGCGGGCGCGATGCCCGTGAGGCGCGATCGACGCTGGCGGCATTGGGCCGTCGCTTTGCCGTGGTGGAACTGGGCGCGGATGGCGTCATCCTGTCCAGCAACAAGGCCTTCCAGTCCATCCTTGGCGCGAGCACCGATACCCTGGCGGGCCAACCGTTCCAGGCCGTGTTCGCCGTGGATGACGCGGAGCACCTGTGGCGCGCCCTCTCGCGGGGCGAGGAAGTGGCCGACCTGGTCCGGGTGACCGGCGCCGGGCAGGAGGGGTGGATGCAGGCGGTTTACGTGCCGCGCATGGGCCGTGGCAACCGCCTCGCTTCTGTCGTGGTTTACGGCGCGGATGTCACCGCGCAGGTCGGGCGGGCCGCCAACCTGGGACAGCGCCAGCACGTCGTCGACGAAACGCAGGGCGTGATCGAGTTCTCCCTGGATGGCATGGTCCTGACCGCCAACCCCGCTTACCTGAAAATCGTGGGCTACCGGCTGGATGAGATCCAGGGCCGCCATCACAGCCTGTTCGTTGATGAGCGTGAAAGCCGTTCCGATGCGTACATCGGATTCTGGCGGCGCCTGCGCTCGGGCCTGCACGATGCCGGTTTGTATCGCCGGCTAGGCAAGGGCGAATGCGTGGTGTGGATCCAGGCAACGTACAACCCGATCTTTGACGCGGATGGCCGCCCGGTGAAGATCGTGAAGTACGCGGCGGAAATGAGCGCCGATGCGCTCCAGGCACCGCCGGCCGCGGTGCCGGTCGCGGCCGTACCCGTGGCGGATGCGGCGGTGGCCAACGTGCTCGACATGCTCGATAACGCGGCGGCGCGGGCCAATGCCTTGTCGATGGATGCCGCCATCGACGCCGCGCTCGCCGAGCAGCGTGGGCAGGACGGCGCGTGAACTTTCGCGTGCCTTTCGCCGTGGGCCTGCAAAGCGCATAGGCCGAGAGGTCGACTATCCCCCGCCCGGCCCGTGCGTTGATATAGGCCTGCGTGGCCGCCGTCGCGGCCGCTTCCTGGCAGGGGATTCTCCATGGGTAAGGTCGCAGCGGGCCGTGTGCCGGCCATCGTCATGGGGCGAGGTCCCACGGCCATCGGTATCCTGCGCAGCCTGGTGATGGCGGGCATTCCCGCCTACGTGGCCTGCCCTCCCGGGGACATGGCGACCCGCTCACGCTGGTACCGGCCTACGCCGGGGGCCGCGTGGGATGGCACGCCGGGCCCGCAGGCGCTGGATACCCTGCGCGCCATGCCGCTCGAGCGCGCCGTGATCATCCCCGGCGCAGACGATGCGGCCATGTGGCTCACCCATTTGCCGTCGAGTGATCTCGGTTCCCGGTTCCTCGTGTGCAGCTCGACCCGTACCGCGCAGGCACTGCTGCAGGACAAGTCGGTGTTTGCGGGTTTCGTGGCGGCCGCCCACATTCCACACCCCAGGACATTTCGTCTCACGACGCTCGCCGATGTCGCCGAGGTGCCCATGCACCAACTCGATCGCGTCTTCATCAAGCCGGTGAATTCGCAGCGCTTCAGTGACGTGGTCGGCGCGAAGGGTGTCTGGGTCGACTCGCTCGACGGATTGCGCGACGCATGGGCACGCTTCCACGCGCAGGGTTTTTCCGTCATGGCCCAGGAGTACGTTCCGGGCCCCGCGACGGAGCACTACTTCATCGACGGGTTCCGGGACGCCAACGGTGCCTACCCTGGCCTTTTCGCCCGGCGCCGGCTGCGCATGTCGCCACCGGACTTTGGCAACAGCTCCTGCTCGTGCGCCATCCCGCTGGATGCCGTCCCCGAAGCGGAACGGCACATCCGCCGCCTGCTGGACGGGCTGGATTACCGGGGCATCTTCAGTGCCGAGTTCAAGCGCGACCCGCGCGATGGTGAATACCGCATCATCGAGGTGAACACCCGGGCGTGGACGTATGTGGAGTTTGCCGCGCGCCGTGGGGTGAACGTGTGCGACATGGCCTGGCACGATGCGCAGGAGCTGCCTGTACCGCGGGCGCCGCGCCAGTATCCCGCCGGGCGCTTCTGCGTGGACCTGTACCACGATATGGCCAGTTTGCGGCGGCGGCGGAGCGGCGTGGCCGAGATCGCCGGCCAGTGGCTGCATGCCGATCTGCATGTTTTCCGGATGGACGATCCCAAGCCGGCACTACACGCCATCGCGGGCATGGTGCGCAAACGCTTCGACCGGCCCGCCACCCAAACCCATGATGCGCACGTGCCCAGGGCGGTGCCCTAGCCGGCGGTGATTATCCCCTGCACGTGCATGCGGGGATGGCCGTCAGGCTTATCGCGGCACCCGAACGCCGCCGGGTACGCCACGTGGCGACAGCGTAAGCTGCCACAGCTGGTCGCGCCGGCTGCGGAACACGCCGGCGGAACAGCCGAGGTAGAAGTGCCACATACGGCGGAACCGCTCATCGTAGTTCGACGATAACCGTGGCCAGGCCGCATCGAAATTCGCCTGCCAGGCAACCAGCGTCCGGTCGTAGTCCGTACCGAAGTTGTGCCAGTCCTCGACCACGAACAGGCTTTCCAGCGCACTGGATACCTGGGCCATCGAGGGGATGACCGAGTTGGGGAAGATGTACTTCTCGATCCAGGGATCGGGCCGTCCGGCCGGGCCGTTGCTGCCGATGCAATGCAGGAGCACCAGTCCATCCGGCCTGACGCAGCGCCGGGCGACTTCGAACCAGGGGCGGTAATTCTTTCCCCCCACATGCTCGAACATGCCGACGGACAGCACCGCATCGAAACGCTCGTCGACCTCGTGGTAATCCTGCAGGCGGATCTCGATGGGTAGCCCGCGGCATAGCTCGCGAGCGTACTCGGCCTGCTCCTTTGAGATCGTGATGCCGACGCCGCTGACGCCGTAGCGTTCCGCAGCGAACTTCAGCGCCTCACCCCAGCCGCAGCCGATATCGAGGATACGCTGGCCCGGCGTGAGCTGGAGCTTGCGGCAGATCAGGTCGAGCTTGGCTTCCTGGGCATCATCGAGGTTCCAGGCATTGGCCCAGTAGGCGCAGGAATACACCAGGCGCTTGCCCAGCATGGCCTCGAACAGGTCGTTGCCCAGGTCGTAATGCTGGCGGCCCACCTCCCATGCGTGGTCACCGCGCTGCAGGTTGAGGAACCGGGCCTTCAGGTGGGCGACCAGGGTATCCAGCGTACGCAGGGAGTCATCGAGGTGGGCGTTGAGCACGCGGGTCATGAAGCCCGCAAGGTCAGGGCAATCCCACCAGCCATCCATGTAGGCCTCGCCCAGGCCCAGGGATCCGTGGGCGAATACGCTGGTGTAGGTGCGTTCGTCGTGGACGGTGATATCGGTTGGCCGGTGGCCGTTGATCGTGATGCCGGCCTGCTCCAGCAGGCCTTGTGCGCGTGCTTTCAACGAAGCGGTATCGTGGCTCATGGATGGGTTCCGGTGACCCTGCTCGCCGCCCCGCGCGGCGTGGCGCTACCTCCGTGGCTGATTATGGGCACCGGCCGTGGGCTCAGGGCAAGCACGACTTACAGCTATACTGTTTGCATCCCCCGGTACAGATTGACGGTCCATGACCTCCGCGACCCGCGATCCGCGGCGCCACCTTCCGTTGTTGCTCGCGGCCCTCAGCATGATCGGGCCGTTCTCGATCGATGCCATCTTCCCGGGCTTCCCGGACATCGGCCACACCTTCGGGGTGGGCGAGGTAGCCCTGCAACAGCTGCTCAGTGTGTACCTGCTGGCCTACGCGGTCATGAGCCTGTTCCACGGTGCCATCTCCGATGCGTACGGGCGCAAGCCGGTGATCGTGGTGGCCATGGGTATCTACGCGTTGGCTTCGGCGGGCGCGGCGCTGGCGCCGGGCTTCGGTTTCCTGCTGGGTTGCCGCATCGTGCAGGGCTTGTGCGGCGGCGCGGGTATCGTGGTCGGCCGCGCCATCGTCCGCGACACCATGCACGGTGAAGAAGCGCAGCGGATGATGTCGAAGGTGATGATGATCTTCGGCATCGCGCCGGCGATCGCACCGATCGTGGGTGCATGGCTGCTGGGGATCGATGGCTGGCGCGGTATTTTCTGGGCGCTTACGGCGTTCACCGTGCTGCTGGTGCTGGGTATCACGCGCTTCCTGGTGGAATCGCACCCGGTGGAGAAGCGAACGGTGTTCCAGCCGCGGCCATTGCTGCGCGGTTATGTGGCGATCGCGCGGGATCTACCGTTCTGGCCGCTGGCGATCGCGAGCTCGGTGAATTTCTCGGGTCTGTTCTTGTATATCGCTTCGGCACCGCACCTGATCCGCGATGTGTTGCACCTGGGTGCCGATGGTTTCCCGTGGTTGTTCGTGCCGACGGTGACGGGCATGGTCACGGGCGCGTTTATCTCGGGGCGCGTGGCGGGGCGGGTGAGCGCGGCGAAGACGGTGGGCTGGGGTTATGCCGCGATGCTTTCGAGCTGCGCGTTCAGCCTGTTCTTTGCGCTGGTGCTGGATGCGCCGCGCGTGCCGTGGTCGACAGTGCCGCTGGCGCTGTATGGCTGCGGTGTGCAAATGGCGTTCCCGACGCTGACGATCCTGTTGCTGGACCGGTTCCCGAACCAGCGCGGCGGGGTATCGTCGGTGCAGGCGTTTGGCAGCCTGATCACGACGGCGTTTATCGCGGGCGTGCTGTCGCCGCTGCTGTCGTCGAGCATGCTGTACCTGGCCTTGGGCGCGACGTCGCTGTGCCTGACAGGCCTGGCGGCATGGCTGTGGTACGGCTCGATGGAACGCCGCCGCCTGTCCCGCGCCTCGGCCGCGGCCGCCACCGAGGTGGTATCGCAAATCGAGCGCAACGAACCGGGCTAACGGCCCGCCTTCGGCTTCGCTCTGGTGAAGCGGTTCATTCGCTTTCGCGAATGCATGTTTCTAGCGGCATCCGCCGCCTTGCTCTTGTGGGCGTGAGGCCGAGAGCCGTCGGTGCCCACCCTCGCTGCTCAGACAGGTCCTCCGCGTTCGGTGCGGAATGCCGCTGCGCGGCATGGTTTACCTATATGGCCTACGGCCGCTCTCTTGTGCGGAACTCGCCTCGAGGGTGGGCACCGACGACTCTTTTGACCCATGAGGTTGGGTGTTGGGAGAGCCGCGGCGTTGTCTGCGGGCAGAGCGGTGCGTTCGGACACGTACTGGCGGACAGCGGCTTCGTCCGCGGACAGTCGTGATCGTGTGGCGTGGTTCGACGCAAACGCCGTCGTGGCGCCGTTTGTGGGTTGTGGTTTGGGTTGGCACGGCGGATGCAACGTCTCGGGTGACGGGGCCTGGCCCCAATCGCCCCACCTCACGGAGCATCGCCATGAAAGCTGAAACCTTCCTGCTCAAGTCCTTCTTCGTTGCTGCCGTGCTGACTTGCGTGTTGGCCATGGGTTCGTTTATCACGGCCAGTCCCGCGCATCTGCCGGCGACTGTGGTAGCTGCCGCGCAGTGATGGGTTACGGCGTCATCGCTGCGTAGGCTGATCGCGTGCAAGCACGCTCCCACACGAGCCCGGCGCATCCATTCACCAGATCGCGGCACCCCTCGTAGGAGCCCACCCTGTGGGCGACATCTTCTCGCCGAGCACCCAAGCCCTGCGGCGGTGTCGCGAAAGCTGTCGGCCACAGGGTGGCCTCCTACGACGGTATTGCGCACCAGCAGCGAGCTCGCCCGCACGCCACCTCATGGGTAAAGAGAGCCGTCGGTGCCCACCCTCGAGGCGAGTTCCGCACAAGAGAGCGGCCGTAGGCCAGCCTTACATAGTGCTGGCCCATGGCTCGCTAACGGGGCGGCGGTTGTAGGAGCGCACCTTGTGCGCGAATCAAAGACATGGCGGCGTAGCCGCAGCATCGACGCGAGGGTGGGCACCGACGGCTCTCGGCCTCAAAACCACAAGAGCAAGGCGGCGAAGCCGCTGGTTACACGCATTCGCGCCAGCGAATGAACCGCTTAACTAGCGAATCAGGCGACAGGAAGCCCGCGGGCCAGAAGGAACGCACGCGCCTCAGGCGCATCCTGCTCGAACCACGCGCGTGTTGAACGTAGCCGGTACGTATAGCCCCAGCGGTCCATATCCTCCATCAACCGCTGCGAACCCACCGACGGCAAATGCCCCGCCAACACGATCTGCAGGTAGCAGGTCGCGTCTTCTTCCTCGATGGAATCCGTCGCATCCGTATGCACCAGCGCGCGCTTCTCTTCCGGCAGCACGATCAGGTGGCAGGCCTCGTGCAACAGCGAATGCACCGGCGTATCCGCCCGTGCATACACCGTCGTACCAATGATGCCCGCTTCGGTATCGCCCCAGAAGCTTCCGGGGATCGGCTCGCCATCCGCCACCGCGATCAGCGCGAGGCCATGTTGGGCGAGCAGGGCGCGGGGTTCGTCGAAGCCGATGGCGCCGACGCGGAGCACCGCGTCGGCGGGATCGGGCGTGCTCATGCCGACGCGGGCTTGCCGTCGGGCAGGGCGACCGAGAGTTCCAGCACCTCGTGGCCGCTGTCGCGCTCGAGGTTGATGTTCACGGCCTCGACATCGACGTTCACGTACTTGCGGATGACTTCGAGCAGCTCGTTACGCAGTAGCGGCAGGTAGTCGGGGCCGCCGCGCGTCGAGCGCTCCTGGGCGACGATAATGCGCAGGCGCTCGCGGGCGACGCCAGCACTCGGCTCGGGTTTGCGCTTCAGGAAATCGAGGATACCCATGCTCAACCTCCGAAGACGCGCTTGAGGAAGCCCTTCTTCACCGGCTCGATGAAACGCAGCGGGCGCTCGTTGCCCAGGATGCGGGCGACGGTGTCCTTGTAGGCGTGGCCAGCGTTGGAGTTGTCATCGAGGATGACCGGCACGCCCGCGTTGGACGCGGCCAGCACGTTCTCCGATTCCGGGATGACGCCAACGACCGAGATGCCGAGGATTTCCTCGACGTCCTTCACGCTGAGCATTTCACCGGCTTCCACGCGGTTCGGGTTGTAGCGCGTGAGCAGCAGGTGCTGCTTGATCGGCGCTTCGCCCTTTTCGGCGCGGCGGGTCTTGCTCGAGAGCAGGCCCAGGATGCGGTCGGAATCGCGCACGGAGGAAACCTCCGGGTTCACGACGACGACAGCGTGGTCGGCGAAGTACATGGCCAGGTGCGCGCCCTTTTCGATACCGGCGGGCGAATCGCACACGACGAAATCGAAGTTCTCGTTCTTGAGCTCTTCGAGGACCTTTTCGACGCCTTCCTGGGTGAGGGCGTCCTTGTCGCGCGTCTGCGACGCGGCGAGCACGTACAGGTTCTCGTGGCGCTTGTCTTTGATCAGGGCCTGCTTGAGCGTGGCCTCGCCGTGCACGACGTTCACGAAGTCGTACACCACGCGGCGCTCGCAGCCCATGATCAGGTCGAGGTTACGCAGGCCGACGTCGAAGTCGATGACCGCGACCTTCTTGCCCTCGATGGCGAGGCCGGTCGCGAGAGAGGCACTGGTGGTGGTCTTGCCGACTCCGCCCTTGCCGGAGGTAACGACGATGATTTCAGTCAAGAGATGTCTCCGCAAAAAACGGTTGGGACCGGCGTCAGAGGCGCGCGATCATGAGTTTTCCATTATCGAGCCAGCATTGCACGGCCTGGCCTTCGAATTCCTTGGGCATGTCCTCGAACACGCGGTAGTGCCCCGCGATCGCCACCAGTTCGGCGCGGAAATCGGAGCAGAAAATGCGGGCTGTCTCATCACCCTGTGCGCCGGCCATGGCGCGGCCACGCAGCGTGCCGTAAACATGGATCGAGCCATCGGCGATGACTTCGGCGCCATTGGCCACCGTCGCGGCGACGACGAGATCGCGTTCGCGTGCGTACACCTGCTGGCCCGAGCGAACGGTGCTGCCGGTGTGCTGCTGGGCCGTGATGGTGGTGCCGGTTTCAACGGCGTCGGCGGCCTGCTCGCGGCGGGCCGCCACGGGGGCAGGGGCCGGCGCGGCGGCCGCGGTCTCCGCCTGGCCGGGCTCGTACTGCGCCCGGAACTTGGCGATGAGCGGCAGGTTCATCCGCTCGGCGAGGGCTTCCGTCTCGCTCGTGCCGTAAGCGATGCCTACCGGCAGCATGCCTGCGCTACGGATCGCTTCGAGCAGGGCATCGACCATGCCGTCGTCCGGCAGCTTGGGCAGGTGCGACAGATCGAGCACCACGGCAGCGCGGGTGAACATCTGCGGCGCGGAGCGCACGCGGCGTTCCAGTTCGTCGACCAATGCGGCGGCATCGACGCGGCGCACGCGCACGCAGGCAATGCCTACCTGGCCAAAGCGCAGGTCACAGGCGGCTTCGAGGGATTCGGCGCGGGCGTTCATGCGGCCACCCCGCGGTTGCTGCCCGGGCGCACGCGTTCGGCGAGCCAGGGCACGTCGGGCAGGCCATCCTGTTCGAGGTAGCGTTCGCGGACGAACGGGAAGCTGGGTAGTTCGCGGGCGAGCAGGCTCACGTTCGGGCCGTTCGCGCCCATGCGCTGCTGGCCCACTTCCTGGAAACCCATGGTGCCGTGGAAGAGCACCGTCTGGTCGTTACGGGGTTCAAGGAAGACTTCGCAGGTCAAAAGCGGCACGCGTACCTCGGCATAACTTTGCACATCACAGTAAAAAATGCGGCCCAGGCCATGTCCGCGCATGGACTGTTCGATCACGATGCGATCGATATAAACGAACGATTCGTAATGGGCCTGGAACCAGCGGAAATTCGGGCTCTGGTAATCGGCATCCGGGCGCATGGCGATGAGAAAGCCAACAATGCGGCCATCCTGCTCGGCGACGCGGAAATAGTGGGCGATCTCGTACAGGTGGCGCAGCCGGCTGCGATCGGTGGCGAGGATGCCCGTGCCCGCTTCATTATTAAGCGCCAGCACGGCATCCAGGTCGTGCTCACGCACGTCGCGGATGGCAAGGGCCATTCGGTACTCCGATCCAGGTGTTTCGAAAGAAGGCAGCCCCCGGGCCGCCCGATGCGCGGCATTATGGCACGCCCGGCACCCGCGGGGGAGCGCGCATGCGGATGTAAAACCGTTGTAAAGCCAGCGCTTGCCGTTAGCGCCCTCATGACTTCAGTCAGGTGGTGCGCGGGCCGCGAAGGCCTATGATGCGGGCATGTCAAAGGTCCAGTTCAACCATGTCCGCCTGCTCCGGTACGCGACGTACTTTGTCTTCCTGTGCGTGGGCTTGCCGCTTTCGCTGCAGCGCGCGGGCTCGGAGCCCGGGCAGATCCCCGACGTGGCCCTGCTCGCGTGGACCGGCTGCTACCTCCTGTTCGGCCTGGTGTACTGGCTGCTGACACGCAGCCTCGGCTCCCGTGTCGATGGCCCGACGCGGGTCACGGTGCTGGTGATCCTGACCGGCACGGCGCTGGCGATCGGCGTACTCAGCAAGAGCGGCCTTTCAGCGCTATTGCTGGTGATCGTGGCGGCCGTGGTGCCATGGCTGGTGAGCCTGCCGGTGGGCATGGCCTGGATGGTGGTGGCGCACCTGGCCCTCGTGCCGGTGATGATGCAGCTGCCTACCTACAACCTGCTGCTCGCCATCATGCAGGCGTGCCTGTATTTCGGCTTTTCCGCGCTGATGTTCATCACCTCCATGGTCGCCAGCCAGCAGGCCGACGAGCGCGAGGAGCTGCGCCGGCTGAACTCCGAATTGCGGGCGACGCGAGCGCTGCTGGCCGAATCCACCCGCATCGCCGAGCGCATGCGTATTGCTCGCGATCTGCACGACCTGGTCGGCCACCACCTGACCGCGCTCAGCCTGAACCTCGAGGTGGCCAGCCACCTGACCAACGATACCGCCCGCGAGCACGTGCTGAAGGCGCAGACCACGGCCAAGCAGCTGCTGGCGGATGTGCGCGAGGTGGTCAGCGAGTTGCGCCAGGACGATGCCATCGACCTCACGCAGGCCCTGCGCAGCCTGACCGAGGGCGTGCCCGGCCTCGCGGTGCACCTGGCCATCCCTCCGCGCTTCGGCGTGGAGGATCCGCGCCGGGCCCAGATGCTGCTGCGCTGCGTCCAGGAGATCCTGACCAACACCGTGCGCCACGCCAATGCGCGCCACCTGTGGCTGACGTTCCGCCACACGGGCCCGGACGAGCTTTGCCTGGATGCCCGCGATGATGGCCGCGGCACCTCCGGCGCGGCCGGCGCCTTCCGGCCGGGCAATGGCCTGAACGGCATGCGCGAGCGCCTGGCGGAATTTGGCGGCGAAGTGACCTTTCGCGACATGCCCGAAGGTGGCTTCGCCCTGACCGCCCGCCTGCCATTGGGCGAGGCCCAGGCGCTGGCCCATGCACCGACGCGTCAGCCATTGACCGATAGCCCGCTGGCGCCTCCCCATGCCACCATCCCCGTTCCTTCCGAGGATCCTTCATGATCTCCGTCTGCCTCGTTGACGATCAGAACCTGGTTCGCCAGGGCATACGCTCACTGCTCGACCTTGCCGGGGATATCCGGGTGGTCGCCGAATGCGCCGATGGCGCCCAGGCCGTGCAGACCATCCCGCAGATCCGCCCCGATGTGGTCCTGCTGGACCTGCGCATGCCCAATATGAGCGGGCTGGAGGTGCTCCAGGCCCTGGGCGGGCGTAACGAGCTGCCGCCGACCATCATCCTGACCACGTTCGACGACGACCAGCTGGTCCTGTCGGGCCTGAAGGCCGGCGCCCGTGGCTACCTGCTGAAGGATGTGTCGCTGGACCAGCTGGTGGAGGCCGTGCGGACGGTGGCCGCTGGCGGCTCGCTGGTCGCACCCATGGTGACCCAGCGCCTGCTGGCGGGCGTGGGCCGCATCCAGAACCAGTTTTCGAGCCTGGAGCAGCCCGATCCGCTCACCGAGCGGGAGACCGAGATCCTGCGCCTGCTCTCCGGCGGCTACAGCAACAAGGAAATCGCCAATTCCCTGCGCGTGGCCGAGGGCACGGTGAAGAACCACGTGTCCAACATCCTTTCCAAGCTGGGCGTCCGCGACCGCACCCGCGCGGTACTCAAGGCCCTGGAGCTGGGGATCGTCTGACGGCCGCCTGACCGGCCGGGGCACACCCGGAATTTTTCGGGTTGTGCCCGCTTGCGAAAAAGGGCAGGGGACCCAATGGCGCTCGGCGCCATGACCGGCTACCATCGGTTCTTTCGGCACTGGCATGCCCATGTCACGGGCCGATTCTTCAGGGGCGGCCGCGCGGACTCCACAGCCGGGGGCTGCCTGTTCAAAGACGTTCGGAGAACCGTGGAATGACGCGTCTGTTAGAATTCATTGTTGCTATCGTCATCGTCGCCGTCCTTGGCGTCGTCGTTGGCGTGGCCATGCCCTCGACCGGACACGTCGAGCGCGAAATGCTTATCAGCAAGGATCTGCGCCAGGTTTACGACGTTTTCAGCAACTTCCGTCGGTTCCCGGAATATTCGGTCCTGCGTACGTTCGATCCGAAGCTCCAGTTCGAACTGTCGGGCAAGGCCTACGGCCCGGGCTCGAAGATCTCCTGGAAGGCCAACGACCCGAAGGTGGGTGATGGCTCGCTCGAAATCGCTTCGATCGATCCGGGCTTCGCCCAGATCACCGATGCCGGCAAGGGCACCATCGTCTGGAACCTCGAGAACTCCTGGCGTGGCCACGACAAGAAGTTCACCATCAACCTCGAGCGCACTGGCCGCAGCCAGAAGCTCGTGAAGGTGAACTGGGCCTACGACGTCTCGTACGGCTTCAACCTCGTGGATCGCTTCAGCAACCTCTACATCCACGGCGACCCGGATTCGCTCATCCAGTTCAGCCTGTCGAACCTGCAGAACCTGATGGCGTCGATCCCCAACATCGACTACAGCAAGATGGTTCCGTCGATCGTTGAGCAGCCGGCCAAGCCCATCCTGTTCGTCTCCACCACGGCCCCGCGCACGCTCGACGATGTCGACACCGCGTCGGACAAGGCCATGGCCGAGATCCAGGCCGCCGCCAAGAAGCTCGGTGTGAACATCGTGAGCCCGCGCATCACGTTCACCACGAACTGGGGCGACCAGAACTACACCTTCGACGTGGCCGCCGAAATCGACGCCACCACGCTGAAGATCAACGGCCAGGATGTCGAGCTGACCGCCGCCCAGCGCCCGACGCTGGACGCTTCGGCGCCGGCAGAAGCTTCGACCTCGGCCGCCCCGGCCGCCGCTGATGCGGGCACCCCGGGCAGCAAGGACAAGTTCGGCCGCGTCGTGGTCGATGGCAACGTGAAGGCTGTGCTGGCCTTCGGTGGCAAGGCCCTCAAGGCCGAGTGGAACGGCACCGGTGCCGGCCTGCCGCAGACGCGCCAGATGCTGGCCGCCTACTCGCAGACCCACGGCTACAAGTACGACGACGTCGTGTACCGCGCTTACGACATCCAGACGAAGGCCCCGGTGAACAACAAGGGCACGATCGAGGGTTACGACGAGCAGAAGTTCGAGATCTACCTGCCGCTGCAGGGCGACAACCTCCCGGACCAGACCCCGGAGCAGGAAGCCGGCATGAAGCAGCCTGGCCTGGAAGAAGCCGCTCCGGCCGGTTCGTCCTCGGCCCCGGCCCCGGCAGGCACCGCCCCGGCCCCGGCCAGCACGGCGGCTGCACAGTAAGCCGCAAAGCGGCCTACCTGTAGGAGCGTGCTCGCACGCGAAAAGCCAACGAAGCGGCGACGCCGCAACGGACGCTGATACGAGAAAGGCCGCGAGCAATCGCGGCCTTTTTCTTTTGGCGAGCTCGAGATGGCTCGCCTTCGGCCTCGCCGGGCTCGGCTTACGCCATCGCGTTCTACACTTGAACCTCGAGTCAGCGAGCCTCCGGCGCCCACCCTCGCTGCTCAGACAAGTCTCCAGCGTTCGCAAAGGAAGCCGCTACGCGGCCATGTATTTAATTGGCCTGCGGCCGCGAACCGGGTGCCGTGAGGGGCTTTTCGACGAGACATCCGTGTCTCGTCAAAAAGGAACGGCCATCCATGGCCGTCCCCCCTGCGGGGCTGTTCCCTCCCGTCCCCCTCGCCTCCGAAACTCGCCTCGAGGGTGGGCGCCGAAGACTCGTTTGGTCACTGAGGTGAATTGGCAGGAGAGCGAGGGTGTGGCTCGATGCCTTGCCCCGCCAGCCACCACGCAACGCCCTGTAGGAGCCCACCCTGTGGGCGACATCTTTTAGCGAGCACGCCACAGGCCCTGCTGCGGTGAGGCGAAAGCTGTCGCGCGCAGGGCGCGCTCCTACACAGAGCAGGTCATCGCATGGCCTCGGATTGCCGTAGGCACTGGCTTTGCGCAACGAACGGTGCACCGCGTGAACGTATGCCGAGACAAGGTGTGTCGTGCCACCGCGCCAGGTGTACCGGCTCGCCCATCAACCCACCTCATGGGTCAAAAGAGCCCTCGGTGCCCACCCTCGAGGCGAGTTTCGGAGGCGAGGCCGACGGGAGGGAATAGCCCGCAGGGGGACGGCCATGGATGGCCGTTCCTTTTTGACGAGACACGGATGTCTCGTCGAAAAGCCCCTCACGGCGGCCGGTTCGCGGCCGTAGGCCAATTAAATACATGGCCGCGTAGCGGCATCCTTTTCGAACGCTGGAGACTTGTCTGAGCAGCGAGGGTGGGCACCGAGGGCTCTACGCCTCAAGGCTCAAGTGTGGAGCGCGATGGCGAAGCCGAGCCCCCCCGCGAAGCCGAAGGCGCGCCTAGTCGCAGGGTGGATACCAAAAGCACCCCGTGCGTTAATTAGGGGACATGATCGAAACCGACCGACTCACCCGTTGCTATGGCCCGCTGACCGCGGTCGATTCGCTGACCCTGCGCGCCGAGCCAGGCCAGGTCGTCGGGCTGTTGGGGCCCAACGGCGCCGGCAAATCCACCGCCATGCGCATGATCGCCGGCTTCCTCACCCCCACCTCCGGCACCGCCAGGGTCTGCGGCCACGACATCCGCCGTGAACCCCTCGCCGCCAAGCGGGCCCTTGGCTACCTGCCCGAAGGTGCCCCCAGCTACGCCGAAATGACCGTCCGTGAATTCCTCACCTTCATGATCCGCGTCCGCGGACTCGATCGTGAGGTGGCCCGGCGCCGTTTCGACGAGGTCATCATGCGGCTCGAACTCGAGGATGTCCTCGAAGTGACGATCGGCACGCTCTCCAAGGGCCTGCGCCGCCGCGTCGGCCTCGCCCAGGCCATCCTGCACGATCCACCCGTGCTCATGCTCGACGAGCCCACCGACGGCCTGGATCCCAACCAGAAACACTCCGTGCGCATGCTTATCGACGCCATGGCGCGCGAGCGCACCATCCTCATCTCCACCCACCTGCTCGAGGAAGTGCACGCCCTGTGCAACCGCGTGGCCATCATCGCCAACGGCAAGCTGCTGGCCGATGCCACGCCGGCCGAGCTGGAGGCGCGCAGCCGCTACCACGGCGCGGTGTCCTTCAGCGCGCAGGGCAGCGGGGTGTCGCGCGAGATGCTGGCGCGTATTCCCGGCGTATCCATGACCGAGGTCGATCCGCTGGATGGCCGCGTCACCGTGTTCCCCAAGCCGGGCCAGGCCATCCTGGATGATGTGCAGGCCCTGCTGCGTGAACAGAACCTGCGTATCACCGAAATCCAGCTTGAGCAGGGGCGCCTCGACGAGGTGTTCCGGCAGATTACGACGGCACCGCGTGGGGGTAACCCATGAGCGCCGTGTCCGCCATCGCCCGCCGCGAGCTGCGTTCGTACTTCGTCACTCCGGTGGCGTACGTGTTCATGGTGATCTTCCTGGTCCTGGCCGGCGTGCTCACGTTCTACACGGGCGATTTCTACGACCGTGGCCTGGCCGACCTGCAGCCGTTCTTCGACATGCATCCGTGGCTCTACCTGGTGCTCGTGCCGGCCGTTACGATGTCGATGTGGGCCGAGGAGCGCGCCTCGGGCACGCTGGAGCTGCTGTTCTCGCTGCCGGTCACGATCTCGCAGGCCGTGCTGGGTAAGTTCCTGGCGGCGTGGGCGTTCATCGGCATTTGCCTGGTGCTCACGTTCCCGATCTGGATCACGGTCAACTACCTGGGCGAACCCGATAACGGCGTGGTGATGGCCGGCTATATCGGCAGCTGGCTGATGGCGGGCGCCTTCCTCGCCATTGGTGCTTGCATGTCCACGGCGACGCGCAGCCAGGTGATCGCGTTCATCCTCACGGCATCGGTCTGCTTCGTGCTGCTGCTGATCGGGCAGCCGCAGGTGCTCGATTTCTTCCAGGATTCGTTGCCGCCCAAGCTCATTGGCGCCATGGGCCAGCTTTCCATCGTCCGCCATGCCAATGCGATTGCGCGCGGCGTGCTCGACCTGCGTGACCTGATGTACTTCGGCGCCACCATCGTCGCGTGGCTGGGCGCAGCCGTGGTGGTGCTCGATCTGAAGAGGACGCGCTGATGAAGCTGCCGTCGCTCACGCTCTCGCGCGCCAACCTGCTTCGCCTTGGCCTGCTGGCTATCGCTGCCCTGTTCCTCGTCGTGATCGGCTTCAGCTCCATGTCCTTGCGTACGGCGCGCATGGACCTGACCGAGGATCGTATTTACACGCTGACACCGGGCACGCAAAGCATCGTGGATAGCCTGGGCAAGCCGCTGACGGTCACGCTGTATTTTTCCGACCACGCGACCCGCGATCTGCCCCAGCTGCGCAGCTACGAGCAGCGGGTGCAGGAAATGCTGCGCGAGATCGCGGTCCGTGCGCATGGGCGCATCCGCTTTCGCGTGATCGATCCGGTGCCGTATTCCGATGATGAAGATGCGGCCGAGAGCTACGGGCTTACGCCCGCCAGCGGTGGCAGCAACGGTGAGCGGGTGTTCTTCGGCCTGGTGGGTACCACCGGTACCGGCGACGCCGTCAGTTCGCAGGCTATCCCGTTCTTCGATCCCGCCCGCGAGGCGTTCGTGGAATACGACATCGCCAAGCTGCTCTATGAACTCGGGGCGCCGCGCAAGCCGAAGATCGGCGTGCTGAGCACGTTGCCGGTAGAGGGCAACATGGTGATTGGCGAGCAACCGTGGACGGTGTTGCGCCAACTTGACCAACTGGCGAACGTCACCAGCCTGGATGCCGACGGGCTGAAGCAGGTTGACCCCTCCATCGATGTGCTCCTGCTGATCCACCCGAAGAAACTACCGGAGGATGCGCAGTACGCAATCGACCAGTACGTACTGCACGGCGGCCACTTGGTGGTGTTCGTCGATCCGGATGCCGAGATGGATACGGCGCCGCTCATCGATTCGAATGGCACCGTGGATGATCATGATTCCGACCTGCGCCGGCTGTTCGAGGCGTGGGGCGTGGTGTACGACCCCACGAAGGTGGTCCTGGACCGGTCGCAGGCGCTTACCATCGACCTGAATGGCAGCAGCGTGTCGCACCCGGCCATGCTCGGCCTTTCCATGCAGGACCTGAACCACGACGACGTGGTAACGGCCAGCCTGCAGCGGATCAACTTCTCCACGGCCGGGTTCTTCGAACTGGCGCCGAATACCAAGGCACGCATGCTGCCGCTGGTGCAGACCTCGGATGAATCCATGGTAGTGCCTGCGCAGAAGGTGCGCGATGCCGCCACGGATCCCTCGACGCTGCTGGAGAGCTACGAACCGGGCCATGATCGCTACGTGCTGGCGGCGCGCCTGCGCGACACGTTCCATAGCGCCTTCCCCGAGCGTAAGGGCAAGGGCCACCTGGACGTGGCGGCGGCAGCGGGCGAGGTGATTCTTATCGCCGATACCGATCTGCTCTCCGACCGGTTGTGGATCGATTCGCAGCCGCTGCTGGGGCAACAGCAACTGACACCGTTCGCGAACAACGGCGATTTCGTCGCCAACATCGTGGATAACCTCGGTGGCTCAACGGCCCTGCTGTCGATCCGCGGCCGCGCGAACCTGCAGCGCCCCTTCACGCGCGTGCGCGCCCTGCAGGCAGCGGCCGACCGTAAGTTCCTGGTCAAGAAACGTGAACTCGAGAACGAGCTCTACGAGACCCAGCGCCGCTTGTCCGAACTGCAGCCTGCGAAGGGCGCGGCCAGTGCCAACACCGTAACGGCGCAGCAGCGCAAGGAAGTGGAGCAGTACCTGCAGCGGAAGCTGGCCATCGGCAAGGAGCTGCGTGATGTGCAGCACCAGCTCAACGCGGAGATCGATGCGCTGGGCCTGCGCCTGAAGTTCATCAACATCATCCTGGTACCGGTGCTGGTGGCTGTCTTCGGCCTGGTATTCGGTTGGCGGCGTACGCGCCGCGTGCGTCGGGAGCTGTAGCGCGATGGCCGGGGGGCTGCTGAAGTGGATCGTGCCGTGGGAGTTCTCCTGGAGCTTCCTCGTGCTGTTCATCGGAGCAGCGTGGCTCTATGTCGTGGGATCCCGGCGGCTGCGTGTGCCCCTGTCGCGCCAGGCTGCGTTCTGGACCGGCATGGCGATCGTGTACGTGTCCCTGCACACGTACCTCGATTACTTCTTCGAGCATGAGTTCTTCATGCACCGCATCCAGCAGGTGTTGCTGCACCACCTGGCGCCTCTGCTGCTGATCGCCTCGTACCCGGGCACGGTGTTGCGGGCCGGGTTGCCCCTGCGCTGGCGCGTGCGGTTGCGCCGGGTTGGCCGCGGCGTGGTGTGCAGGGTGGTCGCTGCCATCCTGTTGAACCCCGCGTTTGTCACCCTGTCGTTCGTCGCGTTGATCCTGGTCTGGCTTATCCCGGACATGCAGACGCTGGCCATGCTGGACTGGCGCATCTATCGCTTCATGAACTGGTCGATGATCCTGTCGGGGCTGGCTTATTGGTGGCTCGTGCTCGATCACCGTCCGAAGCCGCCCGGCCGCATGACCCCAGGTATCCGCGTGTTGTCACCCGCGATCACGATGACCCCGCAGATCATCGCGGGCGCGATCGTGACCTTCTCGAAATCCGACCTTTACCCGATCTTCGAGATCTGCGGTCGTGCCTTCACCATGAACGTGCTGACCGGCCAGCTCATCGGTGGCGTCATCATGTGGGTGCCGGCGGCGATCATCGAATCGATCGGCGGCCTGCTGGCCATGCGCCAGTGGTTGCGCCTGTCGCGCACGGGGCGGCTGCCGAAGCGGCCGCCGCCGGTGCGCCGGGTCAGTAGACCTTCGGTACCTTTACCGCCTTCGCGGTGACGTGTTCCTTCTGCGGCTTGCCTTTCAGTTTGGGCAGGTCCAGTTCTTCATCGGGGCACAGCTTGTCCGGGATTTCGTCGAGCATGTGGCGGATGAGGTTGAGCCGCCCGGCCTTCTGGTCGTTGAAGTCGGCGACAAACCAGGGGGCATCATCGGTGTGCGTGTGCTGGATCATCGCATCGCGAAGATCGCCCATTTCCTCGTACTTTTGCCGGCCCTTCAGGTCCACAGGCGAAAGCTTCCAGCGCTTCAGGGGATCGGCCGCGCGCTCGGCAAAGCGTTCCTCCTGCTCGGCCTGGTCCACGGCGAGCCAGTACTTCAGCAGGATGATCCCGTCATCGGTGAGAAGCTTTTCGAAGGCGGGGCAGGCCTTCATGAAGGCGTCGTACTGTTCTTCGGTGCAGAAACCCATCGCCGGTTCCACTACCGCGCGGTTGTACCAGCTGCGATCGAACAGCACGAGTTCACCGGCCGCAGGCAGGTGCGGTACGTAGCGCTGGAAGTACCACTGGCTTTCCTCCTCGGAGGAGGGTTTGCCCAGCGCGACGACGCGGGCGGCGCGGGTATCGAGCTTGTCAGTGATGGCCTTGATGGTGCCGCCCTTGCCGGCGGCATCGCGGCCTTCGAAGATCACGACCATGCGCTTGCCGGTACGGCGCAGCCAGCGGGTGAGGCCCACGAGTTCGATCTGAAGGTCTTCGAGCGCGTGTTCGTAAGCTTTCTTCTTTTTGCCCATGGGGCGGGGTCCTTGGGTGGTTTGGGCCCAAGAATGCCACGCGATGCGTCATCGCTTCGTGGCGGTATCTTCCGCCACGGTCAGCTGTTCGCCGTCAGGCTCTGCAGCTCATCGGCCTGGTTCTCGCGGGTGAGCGTATCGACCAGCTCATCCAGGTCGCCCTGCATCACCTCGGTGAGGCGGTACAGGGTGAGGTTGATGCGGTGATCGGTGATGCGGCCCTGCGGGAAGTTGTACGTGCGGATGCGCTGGCTGCGATCGCCCGAGCCCACCTGCAGGCGGCGTTCTTCGGCCTGGGCGGCGCTCTGCTTGCTGCGCTCGGCATCGAGCAGGCGGGCCTTCAGCAGGCTCATGGCACGCGCACGGTTCTTGTGCTGGCTGCGCTCGTCCTGGCATTCCACCACCGTGCCCGTGGGCAGGTGGGTAATGCGGATCGCCGAATCGGTCTTGTTCACGTGCTGGCCACCCGCGCCGGAGGCGCGGAAGGTGTCGACCTTCAGGTCGCCATCGCGGATCTCGATCTCGCCCACCTCATCCTGCTCGGGCAGGATCGCCACGGTGGCGGCGGAGGTGTGGATGCGGCCCTGGGATTCGGTGTCCGGCACGCGTTGCACGCGATGTGTGCCCGATTCGAACTTCAGCCGGGAATACGCGCCGCGGCCTTCGATACGGGCGACGATTTCCTTATAGCCGCCGTGCTCGCCTTCGTTGGCGTTGAGGATTTCCACATGCCAGCGCTGCCGTTCGGCGTAGCGGGCGTACATGCGGAACAAATCGCCGGCGAAGATCGCCGCCTCGTCGCCGCCGGTGCCCGCGCGCACCTCGAGGAACAGGTTGCCTTCGTCGCGCGGATCCTTGGGTAGCAACAGGATCTGCAGCTCGCCATCGAGCTCCACCAGGCGATTTTCGATCCGCTCGATATCGTCCGCGGCCATCTCGCGCATATCGGGGTCATCGAGCATGGCTTTGGTTTCCACCAGCTCGCGCTCGGCGGCGTCGTGCTCCTTCAACGAAGCGGCGACGGGCTCCAGCTGCGCGTATTCACGCGAAAGGTCCCGGAAGCGGTTGCCATCGGCCAGCACCTCGGGTTGGGCCAGCAGCAGGCCCACCTCTTCATGGCGTTCGGCGAGGGCTTCGAGTTTGCGGCGGATCGACGGGGTCATTTAGGGGCACGAAGGGCGGCTCAAGCCGTACATCATGCGGAAACGTCGTCGTCCGGGTCCAGTCCGTAGAGGCGGCCGGCCGCGTGGAGCAGGTCAAGGTCGCCGGAAAGGGCGGCGTCGCGCAGGCGCGAACTGGGGGCGTGCAGCAGTTTGTTGGTGAGGGTGTTGGCGAGGAAGGCGAGCGCTTCCTCGGCGCTACGGCCCTTGGCCAGCATGGCCTGGGCCTTGGCCAGCACCTCGTCACGCTGGGCCTCGGCGGCCACGCGGATATCGACGGCGGGGTTGCGCAGGTTCAGGGCGCGCCGCCAGGACATGTACCGCTCCACCTGCAGGTCGATGATGGCATCGGCCTCGCGGGCGGCCAGTTCGCGGGAGCGGCGGTTTTCATCGATCACCTGTTTCAGGTCATCGATGCCGTAGAGGTAGACGTCGTCCAGCTGGGCGACACCGGCCTCGATATCGCGTGGCACGGCGATATCCACCATGAACATGGGCCGGCGCCGGCGCTGGGTGATCGCATCGGCGACCATGGCCTTGGTGACCACGGGCAGGCGCGAGGCAGTGGAGCTGATCACGATGTCCGCCTCGGCCAGATGGCGGGGCAGGTCGGCCAGGGCGATGGCATAGCCGCTGTAGCGGCCGGCCAGTTCCTGGGCGTTTTCGAGGGTGCGGTTGGCGACGATGAGCCGGCGTACCTGCTTGTCGGCCAGGTGCCGGGCCGCCAGTTCGATGGTCTCGCCGGCGCCGATCAGCAGCACGCAGGCCTGGCGCAGGTCGGTGAACACCTGCTCGGCCAGGCGTACGGCGGTATAGGCCACGGAAACCGTATGGGCGCCGATCCGGGTATCCGTGCGGACGCGCTTGGCGACGGCGAAGGTGTGCTGGAGCAGGCGCTCCATCGGCGCCTTCAGCGCATTGGCGCCGCGCGCCTGCTGGTAGGCCTCCTTCACCTGGCCCAGGATCTGGGGCTCGCCCAGCACCATGGAATCCAGGCCGGTCGCCACGCGGAACATGTGCCGCACGGCTTCCTGTTCCGCATGGCTGTAAAGGAACTCATCCAGCCTCTGCGGGGTCAACCGGTGTTGCCGGGAAAGCCACTGGCCCGGCACGGCCTCGAACCCCTCGGCCACGCTCACATACAGCTCGGTGCGGTTGCAGGTGGAGAGGATCATCGCCTCTTCCACGCCGGGCTGGCGGGTAAGGTCCCCCAGCGCCTCGGGGGCCACCGTGGCGTCGAACGCAACCTGCTCGCGCAGGCTGACCGGCGCGGTGAGGTGGTTGAGCCCGAGGGCGATGAGTGGCATGTCGGCGGCTGCGCTCGGCAGGGGTGGCGTCGGCTAAGCTAAGGGCGCATTGTGCGCTGACAGGGCCCCGGGCGCTTGCACGGGCCTGTCCGTAGCGGAAAAACAACGGAGAGTAGTGTGCTGACCGCTTGGTCCAAGTTCAAGCAAGTGCGGCAATATGTGGTCGTCATGGGTGCCGCCGCGGTCCTCGCGGGTTGCGCCACCACCACCCCGCCCGCCGGGCAACAACCGAAGCAGGTCCGTACCGGTGTGCAGCCGCTGGACCGCCTGCAGGTGGCTATCGTGCCGCCCGAGCGCGATCTCGAGGCACAGGTCATGGCGGGCGATTTCGCCATCGCCGCGAACGATCTCAAGGCCGCGTCAGACGCGTATGGCCGTGCAGCGTGGCTGAGCAACGACCCGACCGTGGCCAGCCGGGCCGCGGAGCTGGCCCTGGCCATCCACGACCAAGAGGCTGCCAGCAAGGCGCTGGAGCGTTGGGCCGCGCTGGGGGCCAAGCCGGCCGAGCTGGCCGAGGGCAGGGCGCGCATGGCCCTCGACCGGGGTGATACCGTCGAGGCCCAGCGGCAGCTCGAGATCCTTGTAGGCTCCGGCGACCCGGACGCCTGGCGCGCCTTCGGCCGCACCCTGGTGCAGGCCCGTGACGCCGCCCAGGCGGGCACGTTGCTGGAGCGCATCGCCACCCCGCAGCGCCTGCCCAACGAAGCGACTGCCTGGCTGGCCATGGCCGAACTGGGCGAGAACCTGGGCCGCCACGACTATGCCCAGCGCACCGGGGATGAAGCGCAGAAGCGGTTCCACGATGGCGCCACCTACGCCTGGGCCGCCCAGCAGAAGTACCGCGCGGGCGACAAGGCCGGGGCAAAGCAACTGTTCGCCAAGGCCGTGGCCAAGGATCCGAAGAACCCGCGCCTGCGCCTGGCCTACGCCACGCTGCTGGCCCAGGGCGGTGATGAGAAGGGTGCCACGGCGGTGCTGTCGACCGGCCCACAGGATGCGGATACCTACAGCCTGCGCATGACCCTGGCGGCACGTTCGGCCGACAAGGCGGCGCTGCGCCGCCTTTACGACGAAATGCGCCACCGGCCGGATGATGTCCAGACCGATAACGCCTTCACCCTTGGCCAGATCGCCGAACTGCTGGACAAGAAGGAAGACGCGCTCGACTGGTATGCCGCCGTCGGCGACGACGATCCGCACATTTTCGATGCCTCCGTGCGCAGTGCCGTGATCCTGCACCTGCAGGGCAAGGACGATGACGCGCACCAGATCGTCGCGGACCTGCAGACGTCTTACGCCGATCGTCCCGACGCCTTGCAGAAGGCGTTTGCGGTGGATGCGGAGCTGTACATGGATGCGCGGCAGTTCGATGCCGCCGCGGCCTCGTACGACAAGGCGCTGCGCGTGAAACCGGATGACACCGACATGCTCTACGCCCGCGGCCTGGCGTACGCGGAAGCGGGTCGGATCGACCAGGCCGTGGCGGATTTCCGCCGCGTGCTTGAGATCAAGCCGGGCGATATCGAAGCGAGCAATGCGCTGGGCTACACGCTGGCCGATAACGACCGCGATCTTTCCGAGGCGCAATCGCTGCTGCAGGCGGCGCGCTCGGCACGCCCGGATGACCCATCCGTCGCCGATTCGTGGGGCTGGCTGAAGTTCCGCCAGGGCCAGCTCGACCAGGCCGAGACCACGTTGCGCGGCGCGTGGGCGAAGCAGAAGGACGGCGATATCGGTGTGCACCTGGCCGAGGTGCTGTGGCAGCGCGGCGAACACGATGAGGCGCGCAAGGTACTGAACGAAGTGCGCCGCATCGATCCGAAAAACCCTTCGCTGAAGAAAACCGAGCAAAAGCTGAAGCCGTAAGCGCGCTCCCTGCAGGAGCGCGCTTGCGCGCGATGGGTGCTCGCGAATGTGTCCGCTACCCCGTTTCATAGGTTTATCGCGCGCAAGCGCGCTCCTACATGGATTTATCCTGCATGGTTCGTCTTTTTCGGTTCCTTCCCGTTGCATCGCTCTTGCTGCTCGCGGCGTGCGCACCCACGCGTCCTACCGCACACCATGAAGGCACCGTCGTCACGATGGGCCAGCAGGAGCAGCGCGAGCAGGCGCTGGCGGATACGTCGCACTGGACTTTGCAGGGCAAGCTGTCGGTATCGAGCGACAAGGATTCGGGTAACGGCACCCTGACCTGGAAACAGGATGGCGATCGCTACGATTTCACCATCCGTGGGCCGATCACCGGCCGCAGCTTCCGCCTGACGGGCGGCCCCGAGGGCGCCCAGCTGGAAGGGCTGGATGGTGGCACGCGCCGCGGACCCGATGCCGAAACGCTGATGGCCGAGGCGGTCGGTTGGCAGATACCGATGGCCGAACTGAAACGCTGGGTGTTGGGCCTGCGTGCCGATACTGGCGGGGCGGATATCCGTTTCGGCGACGACCAGCTGCCCTCGCAGCTGGTGCAGGATGGCTGGACGGTGGATTACAAAGCCTGGGATGCCACGAAGACGCCGGCGATGCCGAGCAAGGTGTTCGCCGAGAAGCCACCGTTCAAGGTGCGCCTGGCCATCGAGTCGTGGCAGCTGGGCAAGTAATCGCCTTGTAGGAATCGCGCGCGAGCGCGCTCCTGCGCACGATATTTGCGGGTGACGCCGCAGCCCACATCGCCGATAATCCGCGCCTTTCGCGCTGACATCGGCCTCCGCGATGCATTTCACGATTACCCGCGCCCACCCCGACGACGCCGAGCGCCTGTGTGCCATCGAGCGCGCGGCGGTTGAGCTGTTCCGTGGGCACGAGGCGTGGCCATCCTATTCCGGCATGGCGCTGCCACCGGATATCGTCCGCCAGCTCATCACCCGCGGCCTGTGCTGGGTCGCCGTGGTCGAAAGCGAGGTCGTGGGCTTCGTCTGCCTCGACACGGATGGCAACCCCAACGCCATTGGCATTGCCGAGATCGATGTCCTTCCCGCGTTCGGTGGCCGCGGTATCGGTGCCGCCCTGCTCGAACACGCCTGCGCGTGGGCCCGAGAGGCGGGCTACGCCCGGGTCGACCTGGGCACCCTGGCCGACGTGCCGTGGAACGCGCCGTTTTACGCGAAACACGGCTTCGCGGTGGTCGACAAACGCGCCCCCGAATTCGCCGAGGCCCTCGCACGCGACCGCGAGAACGGCTTCCCTGATCACCTGCGGGTGTTCATGAGCCGGGCTCTGGCACCCCTCGCGCGGGGTGACTGGACCACATGGCCGGCCCCGGCCAAGCTCAACCTGTTCCTGCGCATCGTCGGCCGCCGCGCGGATGGCTACCACGAGTTACAGACGGTGTTCCGCCTGCTCGATTGGGGCGACCACGTCCGCCTGCGCGTTCGCGAGGATGGGGTGGTTACCCGGCCGAAAGACATCCCGGGCGTGGCCGAAGCCAGCGACCTGACGGTTCGCGCAGCCCGCCTGCTGGCCGAGGCGACGGGCACCCGCCTGGGCGCCGAGATCGAGGTCACCAAGCGCATCCCCATGGGCGGTGGGCTGGGCGGCGGCAGCTCGGATGCCGCGACCGTACTGGTCGGTCTCAACACCCTGTGGGACACGGGGTTGGACGAGGATGCCCTGGCGGCGTTGGGCCTGGCGCTGGGCGCCGACGTGCCGGTGTTCATCCGTGGCCGCTCGGCCTGGGCGGAAGGGGTGGGGGAGCTGCTTGAGCCCATCTCGTTGCCGCGCCGCTGGTACGTGGTGCTGGATCCCGCCGAGCACGTGCCCACCCCGGCCCTGTTCGCCGCCCCCGAATTGACTCGAAATGCCCCTCGGGCGACAATTTCGTCCTTTGTTTCCGGGACTTCGGCGGAGAACGCCTTTGAACCGGTAGTCCGTGCGCGCCACCCGCGGGTGGCCGCGGCGCTGGACTGGCTTGGGGGCTTCGGCCACGCCCGGCTTTCCGGTAGTGGCGGCTGCGTTTTCCTGGAAACAAGAACCTTCGAAGCGGCCCTCGCGGTCGCCTCGCGCTGCCCCGGGGCTTTCACCGCCCATGTGGCGGCGGGTGTCGATCCATCGCCGCTGCTGTTGGCGCGCGCGCGGATCGGGGCAAGGGGCTTCGCTTAAGGACGGAAAGGGCCGCGGGCTGCGGCAAAGCACACGAATTGTTGGGGCGTCGCCAAGCTGGTTAAGGCACGGGATTTTGATTCCCGCATGCGCAGGTTCGAATCCTGCCGCCCCAGCCACCCTCACCGGTGGCACTGCGCTGATTCAACCTAACTGTTCTCATCCAGGAGTCTCCGTGGACACGTCCACCCCGATGCTTTTCTCAGGTAATGCGCACCGTGCGCTTGCCGACGATGTCGCCGCACGCCTCGGCATTCCGCTGGGCAAGGCCCTGATCGGCCGCTTCAGCGATGGCGAAGCCCAGATCGAGATCGAAGAAAACGTACGTAAGCAGGAAGTGTTCGTCATCCAGCCGACGGGCGCTCCCAGCGCGGAAAACCTGTTCGACCTGCTGGTGCTGGTGGATGCGCTCAAGCGCGCCTCGGCCGGTAGTGTGACCGCGGTGATGCCGTATTTCGGCTACGCCCGCCAGGATCGCCGCCCGCGCTCCGCGCGTGTGCCGATCACGGCGAAGCTGGCCGCCAAGATGATTGCGACCGCGGGTGCGGATCGCGTGCTCACGATCGATCTGCACGCGGACCAGATCCAGGGCTTTTTCGATATCCCGGTCGATAACGTGTATGCCTCGCCGGTGCTCCTGGCCGACATCTGGCGTCACCACAGCATGGATGACCTGATCGTGGTCAGCCCGGATGTCGGCGGTGTGGTGCGTGCGCGTGCGCTCGCCAAGCGCCTGGACGACGCCGACCTGGCCATCATCGACAAGCGCCGCCCGAAGGCGAACGTGGCTACGGTCATGAACATCATCGGTGACGTGGAAGGCAAGACCTGCGTACTGGTGGACGACATTGTCGACACCGCCGGCACGCTCTGCGCCGCTGCGGCGGCGCTGAAGGAAAAGGGCGCCCGCAAGGTCGTCGCGTACTGCGTGCACCCGGTGCTTTCGGGCGCCGCGATCGACAACATTGAGAACTCCCAGCTCGACCAGCTGGTCGTGACCAATACGCTGCCGCTGCGCGACAACGCCCGTAACTGTGCGAAAATCCGCCAGTTGTCGGTCGCGGAACTGCTCGCGGAGACGATCCGCCGCATCGCCTATGGCGAATCGGTGAGCTCGCTCTACATCGACTGATCCACCGTTTTTCGGGCTCCCCTGGTCGCGGGGGAGTCCTTTACCTACCGCCGCGAGGCGGTATTACTTGAGGCAACACCATGGCTACCAACCACAAGCTCACCGCCACGAGCCGCAAGATCGAAGGGAAGGGTGCGAGCCGCCGCCTTCGTACCGCGGGCTACGTGCCGGCTATCGTGTACGGCGCTGGCGCCGAACCGCAGGCGATCCAGATCCTTCACAACGACATCCTGCTCGGCTCGCGTTTTGAGTCGTTCTACTCGTCGGTGATCGACCTGACCGTCGACGGCAAGGCTCAGAAGGTCCTGATCAAGGACTGGCAGAAGCACCCGTTCAAGCAGCTCATGCTGCACATGGATTTCCAGCGCGTTAACGAGAACGAAGCCGTTCGCGTCGCCGTGCCGGTGCACTTCCTGAACCAGGAAAAGAGCCCGGCTGGCAAGACCGCTGGCCTGGTCATTTCGCACAACCTCACGGAAGTCACCGTGTCGTGCCTGCCGAAGGACCTGCCGGAGTTCATCGAACTCGACCTCGCCAACCTGAAGGCCGGCGACATCGTCCACCTCTCGGACCTGAAGCTGCCGAAGGGCGTGGAAGTGCCGGAACTGGGCCTGGGCAAGGAGCACGACGTTGCCGTCGTCACCGTCGCCTCGATCCAGGAAGAAGTCGACCCGACGGCCGAAGGCGCCGCTGGCGACGCTTCGGGCGAAGAGAAGAAGTAATCGGCTTACGTCCTGCGGCGCACCGCGCCGCGGGACGTTCCGTTACGGCAGATGGCTTCGATCCGTCTTATCGTCGGCCTCGGTAACCCCGGGGCCGAATACGTCAGGACCCGGCATAACGCCGGGTTTTGGTGTGTGGATGCCCTGGCCATGGACCAGGGGGAACGCTGGTCGTTCGATGGCAAGTTGCATGGGGAAACCTGCAAGGTGCGCATCGGCGGCGAGGCGGTCTGGCTCCTGAAACCCGCCACGTTCATGAACAAGAGTGGCATCGCGGTCGCCTCGGCGCTGCGCTACTACAAGATCGCGCCGGAAGAATGCCTCGTCGCCCACGACGAGCTCGATCTTCCGCCCGGCACCGTCCGCATGAAGTTCGATGGCGGCCACGGCGGCCAGAACGGCTTGCGCGATATCGTGGCCCACCTGGGGCACGGCAAATTCCATCGCCTGCGGATCGGCATCGGCCATCCGGGGCACAAGGACAAGGTCACCTCGTGGGTGCTCGGCCGCCCTGGCGCGGCTGACGAAGACGCCATCATGGCCGGCTTGGGACGTGCTTTCGACGTGCTGCCTTTGGCGCTGTCAGGCAAGTTCGAGGAAGCCATGAAACGGCTGCACACGCCGGCGTGAAGCGTGAGGACGTAAATCGTAAATCGTGAAGTGTCAGGGCCCAGCCTCACGAAGGCTCTCACCCTGACGATTCACAGGCCGCGGAGCGGCCGACCTACAAGGGCCGAAGGCCCGACTTACCGAGCGATGCTCCGTAAGCCTCATCATTGCGAACCAAAGTGAGAGCATCGCTCCATGGGCATCAAATGCGGCATCGTCGGCCTGCCTAACGTCGGCAAGTCCACCCTGTTCAATGCGCTGACCAAGGCGGGCATCGCGTCGGCCAACTTCCCGTTCTGCACGATCGAGCCGAACACCGGCATCGTCCCGGTGCCCGATCCGCGCCTGGGCGCGCTGTCGGATATCGTGAAGCCGCAGAAGATCATCCCGACCACCATGGAATTCGTGGATATCGCCGGCCTGGTGGCTGGCGCCTCGAAGGGTGAAGGCCTGGGCAACAAGTTCCTTGCGCACATCCGCGAGACGGACGCGATCGCGCACGTCGTGCGCTGCTTCGAGGATGGCAACATCATCCACGTCGCCAACAAGGTCGATCCGATTGCCGACATCGAAACCATCGATACCGAGCTGGCGCTGGCCGACCTGGAATCCGTGCTGAAGGCACTGGACCGCGCCACGCGCTCGGCCAAGGCCAACGACAAGGACGCGCTCGCCCGCAAGCCGGTGCTCGAGAAGCTCGCCAAGGCACTGGACCAGGGCAAGAGCGCCCGCGCCGCCGGCCTCGATGCCGAGGAAAAGGCGCTCGTGCGCGACATGTTCCTCATCACCATGAAGCCGCTGATGTACATCGCCAACGTGGCGGAAGATGGCTTCGAAAATAACCCGCACCTCGATGCCGTCCGCGCTCGCGCGGTGGAAGAGGGCGCCGAGGTGGTGCCGGTGTGTGCCGCTATCGAGGAAGAGCTGTCGCAGCTGGAAGATGCGGAGCGTGACGAATTCCTGCAGAGCATGGGCCTGGAAGAGCCGGGCCTGAACCGCGTCATCCGCGCCGGCTACAAGCTGCTGGGCCTGCAGACCTACTTCACCGCCGGCGAGAAGGAAGTTCGCGCATGGCAGGTGCGTGCGGGTTCGACCGCGCCGCAGGCCGCCGGCGTCATCCATACCGACTTCGAGCGCGGCTTCATCCGCGCCGAAACCGTCGCCTACGACGATTACATCAAGTACAAGGGCGAGCAGGGCGCGAAGGAAGCCGGCCGCCTCAGGCTGGAAGGTAAGGATTACATCGTGAAGGAAGGCGACGTACTCCACTTCCGCTTCAACGTCTGAATGAAGAAACCCCGCCCTGGCGGGGTTTTTTTTGGCTCGCGCGCGATCACGTCCTGCGACGTCGCCGTCAGCCGTTGTATACCTTGCGCGCCATGACGCCCCATAGGGTAAATACCAGCGCTACCCCGAGCGACCACGACAAGCCGTGCGCGTCGCAATGCGATCCGTGGAGGGCGGCACGGATGGCCGCGGCGTTACCCATGTCATGGGCATCGCCAACGGTCATCAGCCCCTGCACGATGATAAACACGACCGGGAACATCAGGGCTGCGGGGATCGACCGTACCACTGTGTGCACCAGATCAATGACGTCTGTCCAGCCGAAAAGTCCGTCGAGCCAGTGCATGCAGGCGTTCCTCCTCGTGAGATGTTGCCAGATTCGCCGCCCAGGCGTGATTGGACCAGGCCAGCCGATACGGATGAAGCCGGGGCTCGCCATCGCAGGTCGAGTGGTCGCGCAATTCAATCGCTTGCAATCGAATAAGCCCGACCCTACATTCGGGTCATGACCGCCGAATCATCCACTGAAGGCCTCCAGCCCCCGCGCACGCTCGACGGGCAGCTGTGCTTTGCCCTCTACTCGGCCAACCTGGCCATGGGCAAGGTGTACCGCCAGTTGCTGGCGAAGCTGGACCTGACGTACCCGCAGTACCTGGTCATGCTGGTGCTTTGGGAGCGGGATGGCATCACGGTATCGGAGCTGGGCGAGCGGCTATTCCTGGATTCGGCGACGTTGACGCCGCTGTTGAAGCGGTTGCAGACAGCGGGCCTCGTGGCCCGGACCCGAAGCACGCTGGACGAGCGCCAGGTGATCGTGACGCTGACCGACGAGGGCAGGGCGCTGCAGTCGAAAGCCGGCGACGTGCCCACCGGCGTGTTCTGCGCGAGCGGATGTGATGTCGAGACGCTGGTTAGCCTGAAGCGCCAGTTGGAGATGTTGCGCGGGAATCTGGCGGATTCGGCTGGCTCGTAAGTTCCCGCATCGCCGCTTCGCGATCGGTATCGCTCAGTTCTGCCCGGAAACCGTGCGCTGGATGTGATCGAGATACTGATCCAGCTCCGCGACGCTGGCGAACACCTCTTTCACCGGCACGGCCTTCACGATATCGAACACCTTCTTCACCTGCGGCTGCGGGTTGAGCAGCAGCGTGCGACCGCCGCGGTCGTGCATCTGCTTGCGTAGCTGGGCCAGGCTGCGCAGGCCGGCGCTGCTGATGTATTCCAGCTGCGAGAGGTCGAGCACCAGTGTGCCGTTGTTGTCGACCATCGGCGTGATATCGCGCAGGGCATCATCCAGATCGGTAAACGTATTGGCATCGAGGCGCCCTTCGAGCCAGACGGTGCTGCGCTCGGGAGTGGGGCTTTCGCTGCGGACGATCAGGGTCATGGGGAAGACTCGTCGGACAAGGTGGGATCAAAGCGAATAACGACACGATTGCCGTGTGCGTCGCGTGCATACTCAAAATCGGTAGCGATGCTACGCGCCAGGTGCAGGCCCAGGCCGCCGATCTCGCGGTCGGCCAGGTCGCCGGGCAGGTCGGGTGGGTCATGCTTCAGGGGGTTGAACGGTTTGCCGTCATCGCGCAGCTCCAGCCGCACGGCGCTGATGCAGGCCTCGAGCTTGATCTCGATCGTGCCGTGCCGGCCGTCGGGGTACCCGTGGCGCACCGTGTTTACCAGCAATTCTTCGAGCACCAGGCGCACGTCGGCGCGGCAGGCGTCGTGGACGTCGGCGTGATCGAGGACGGTTTCGGCGTGCTCCAGGGCCTGGAACACATCCTCCAGCCGGTTAGGAATGCACAACCGCATGGATCCGCGCCCCCTCAGCGCCGGTGTCATGCCAGGTCAGCACGAGCAGCGCGATATCGTCGTACGCGGGTGCACCCGCCGTGTAGGCGTCCACGTCCTCCAGGACCCGGTCAACATAGGTCTCCGGGCTGGCCCCTTCGTCGATCCGCCCCACGCTATCGAGCAGGGCGTGAGTGCCGTACAGGCGCTGATTGCCTGCATGCGCCTCGCTGACGCCATCGGTGTACATCAGCAACGTATCGCCCCCTAACAGCGAAAGTACGCGTACAGGGTACTCCGCTTCGCGATCAAGGCCGAGTGCAGGGCCGGTCTCCACATCGACAAGGATGGCGCTACCGCCCGCATGCAACACCGGTTGCTCGTGGCCCGCGCTGGCGAGCGAGAGCAAGCCGGTTTCGGTTTCGATGACACCGCAGAGCAGCGTCACGAACATGCAGGTGTCGTTGCCCTTGCACAGTTCGCGATTGAGCGTGCCAAGGATGTCGCTGGGCGATCGCGCATGCGTGGCGATCGTGCGGGCCAGTGTGATGGTGCGCGCCATGAACAGTGCGGCAGGGATGCCCTTGTCGGAGACATCACCCACCATGACGCAGACGTGGCGCGTACCCAGCGGGAAATACATGTACAAATCGCCGCCGACGGCGCTGGCAGGGCGCAGTGCGGCGTGTACCTCAAGGCTGCCGTCATCCGTGATCCAGTGCGGATCGGGAATGAGCGCTAGCTGGATCTGCCCGGCGATCTCGAGCTCGCTGGTCATGCGCGCCTGGTCGCGGGCAATCCGCTGCGCGGTATCGATATGGCCGGCGAGCTGGTGGCGCATCTGGTCGAAGGCGCGGGTAAGCCGGCCTACGTCATCGTTGCGGCGCACTTCAGGCAGGACGAAATCCAGGTCGCCGCGCGATACGTTCTCGGCGCGGTCGGCAAGCACCGTAAGCGGCGCCATCAGGCGGCGGGTGATTACAAGGGTGATGAGCGATACGCCCATCAAGGCGAGCACGCCCAGCAGTACGTCGATGTAGTAGGTGTGGCGCAGGTCGGCGAGCACCTGGCGCTCGGGCATCGAGAGCCCGAACGTCCACCGGGTACCGCGAATGGGTACGAAATACACCCATACCGGCTCGCTGACGCGGCCACCGTCCTCGGGGGTGATGCGCACCGGGTTCTGCTTGTTCGCGATGGCCTGCAGCAGCGGTTTGCTCCCACGGGTGCCGATGTACGAGCGCCAGTCATGGGCGAGGAAATCCCCGTTGGCATCCGCGACGAACGCCGATGCGTGTTCCGGCTTGGCCAGCTCGCCGAGCAGTTGCTGCAACCAGCCCAGGCTGATCGTGGCATCCGCCACCCCGATCACCGGCACGTCCTTGCCCGGGATGGCGACGGAATAGCCGATCAAGGTCTCTTCACGGGCCGCCGAGCGGAAAGGGGGTTGCCAGCAGCCATGGTCACAGTTGAGGCCGCGCACGAACCAGGGTGAGCTCCAGTAAGGCTCCGGATCGGAAAGCCGGTCCGCCGCCACGAGGCGCCCGTCGCCGTCGCGGCGGGCCACGGGGGCGTCTTCGGGCCGCAGGTGGTTCACATCGCGTGGCACGAAGGCCGCGCTGATATCCACCAGTTCCGGGTTGACGGCCAGTATGTCGTGGATCACGCCCGGGGCCTGGTCGCGGCGGGTGCTGAGCACGCCGGCCACCACCTGGGCGACCTTGGCCACCGCATCGATGCGGCCCTGGATGCGGGTCGCCGCCGCGTCTGACACGGCGGCCGCCTCGCTCTGGGCCTGCCGCAGCATCTGCCCGCGTGTGTGGCTCAGGAGCAGGCCGCCGGTGACGATCAGCACGATAGCCGAGCCCACCAGGACGCCCAGGGCCAGTCGCGAGGCGATGCTGCGAAGGACCATGGGGTGGCTCCAGGGGAGGGTTACACCGAATCTATGCCGCCCGGGGCGTGGCGACAAGCCGCCCGGGCGCCATAATGTGCGTTGTTCCCCAGCAAGGTAAGGGCATGCCCGGCTCCCAGCGTGATGTTGAATTCCGTTTCCTGGCCCAGCCCACCGATGTGAATTTCGGTGGCAAGGTGCACGGCGGCATGGTGATGAAGTGGATCGACCAGGCCGGCTACGCCTGCGCGGTGGGCTGGAGCGGGGCGTATTGCGTCACGGTATCGGTCAGCGGCATCCAGTTCCTCGCGCCCATCCTGATCGGCGACCTGGTCACGGTGCGGGCCCGCTTGATCCATACCGGCACCTCCAGCATGCACCTCGCGGTGGATGTCCTCGCGAAGGACCTGCGTAGCGGCGAGCCGCGGCTGGCCACCAGCTGCGTCATGGTGTTCGTGGCCATGGATAAGCCCGATGGCGGCAAGCCGACCCCGGTGCCCGCCTGGGTTCCGGTGGAGGAGCGCGACCTGCGCCTGCAGGAGTACGCCCTGAAACTGATGGAAATGTCCCGCGCCATGGAGCCATTGGTTCAGAAGACCCGGGAGATCTGAGTGCGCGATGCTTCACAACCCCGCGACACCACGGTATAGTGCGCGGCCCACCTGCCAGCCACCCGTACTGGCGGTGTGTCCGGGCTTCCCGAAGCGGTCATCGCATGTGTTCGTAGCGTGCGGAAGTTGTTGACAGTTTCGGGGGTGCTCGCGACAATAGGCGTTCTTTGTTGGAGGAATACCCAAGCGGCCAACGGGGGCAGACTGTAAATCTGCTGGCTTACGCCTTCGGTGGTTCGAATCCACCTTCCTCCACCATACGAGTTCCGCGCAGTGCGGGAGTAGTTCAATGGTAGAACTTCAGCCTTCCAAGCTGATTGTGCGGGTTCGATTCCCGTCTCCCGCTCCATTGATCCTCCGCGCGCTGCGTCATGTGCTCATGTAGCTCAGTCGGTAGAGCACTTCCTTGGTAAGGAAGAGGTCGCTGGTTCGATTCCAGTCATGAGCACCATTCTCGTCGTTCGCGACGGTTCCTTTTTTTCTTCAATTTGACTCCAACGGGAGTTTAGGTCTCATGGCAAAGGGTAAGTTCGAGCGCACCAAGCCGCACGTCAACGTCGGCACCATCGGTCACGTCGACCACGGCAAGACCACGCTGACCGCCGCACTGACGAAGGTCGGTGCAGAGCGTTTCGGTGGTGAGTTCAAGGACTACGGTTCGATCGACGCAGCGCCGGAAGAGAAGGCGCGCGGCATCACGATCTCGACCGCCCACGTGGAATACGAATCGCCGACCCGTCACTACGGTCACGTCGATTGCCCGGGCCATGCTGACTACGTCAAGAACATGATCACCGGTGCCGCCCAGATGGACGGCGCGATCCTGGTGTGCTCGGCCGCTGACGGCCCGATGCCGCAGACCCGTGAGCACATCCTGCTCTCGCGTCAGGTCGGCGTGCCGTACATCGTCGTGTTCCTGAACAAGGCCGACATGGTCGACGACGCCGAGCTCCTCGAGCTCGTCGAAATGGAAGTTCGCGAACTGCTGTCGAAGTACGAGTTCCCGGGCGACGACACCCCGATCATCGCGGGTTCGGCTCGTCTGGCCCTCGACGGCGACCAGTCCGACATCGGCGTGCCGGCAATCATCAAGCTCGTTGACGCGCTTGACTCGTGGATCCCGGAGCCGCAGCGCGAAATCGACAAGCCGTTCCTGCTGCCGGTCGAAGACGTGTTCTCGATCTCGGGTCGCGGTACCGTGCTGACCGGTCGTGTCGAGCGCGGCATCGTCAAGGTGGGCGACGCGGCTGAAGTCGTCGGTCTGAAGGCCACGCAGAACACCACCGTCACCGGTGTCGAAATGTTCCGCAAGCTGCTCGACCAGGGTCAGGCTGGCGACAACGTCGGCGTGCTGGTCCGCGGTCTGAAGCGTGAAGACGTCGAGCGCGGCCAGGTGCTGGCCAAGCCGGGTTCCGTGACCCCGCACACCCACTTCGAAGGCGAGATCTACGTGCTTTCGAAGGACGAGGGCGGCCGCCACACCCCGTTCTTCAGCAACTACCGTCCGCAGTTCTACTTCCGTACCACGGACGTGACGGGCTCCATCAAGCTGCCGGAAGGCACCGAGATGGTGATGCCGGGCGACAACGTGAAGATCACGGTTGAGCTGGGCTTCCCGATCGCCATGGACGAAGGTCTGCGTTTCGCGATCCGCGAAGGTGGCCGCACCGTCGGCGCCGGCGTGGTGTCGAAGATCTTCAAGTAAGATAAGTGATGCCGCCCCCTTGCGGGGCGGCACCCTGTCGCGGGGCGGTCGATCTGAAGGTCGTCCGCCCTCGCGGTTTAACGTTTCACCTGTACGCCAGTAGCTCAATTGGCAGAGCAGCGGTCTCCAAAACCGCAGGTTGGGGGTTCGAGTCCCTCCTGGCGTGCCACTTCCGAGCGCGCATGAACACGAAGGCACAAGAAGCAAAGGGCACTAGCCCGGCCGACATCGGTAAGCTGCTGCTTGCCTTCATCGTGCTCGCCGCCGGTATCACCGGTTTCTACTATTTCTCCGATAACCCGAATGTGCCGGGCCTCGCCCGTGGCGTTGGCGTTATCGTAGCCGTCGCCGCCGCACTGGCGATCGGCGCTTTTACGGCTCCGGGCCGTAAGCTGCGTGGGTTCCTTTCGGAATCGCAGTTCGAGTTGCGCAAGGTCGTCTGGCCGTCGCGCGACGAAACGCTGAAGACCACCGGTATCATCATCGTGGTCGTCATCATTCTTTCGCTGCTGATGGGGCTCATCGACTGGCTGTTGAAGTCGGTGGTGCTCGATTGGCTGCTCAAGCTCGGACATTGAGGTAAGGCATGAGCAAACGCTGGTACGTGGTTCACGCCTATTCGGGGTTCGAACAGCAGGTTCGCAAGGCCCTGGCAGAGCGCGTTGTGCGCGAGGGCATGGAAGAAAAGTTCGGTGAGATCCTGGTTCCGACCGAGGAAGTCATCGAGATGCGCGGCGGCCAGAAGCGCCGCAGCGAGCGCAAGTTCTTCCCGGGTTATGTCCTGGTCCAGATCGAAACCGATACCAACGGCAAGACGCCGCGTATCGACGACGAGTGCTGGCACCTGGTCAAGGAAACGCCGAAGGTCATGGGTTTCATCGGCGGCACCGCCGATCGCCCGCACCCGATCCGCGATTCCGAAGCCGACGCCATCCTGAGCCGCGTCCGTGAGGGCGTTGAGAAGCCCCGTCCGAAGGTCCTCTTCGAGCCGGGCGAAATGGTCCGCGTTACTGACGGCCCGTTCAACGACTTTAACGGCGTGGTCGAAGAAGTTAACTACGAAAAGAGCCGCCTGCGTGTCGCGGTGCTCATTTTCGGTCGTTCCACCCCGGTCGAGCTCGAGTTCGGCCAGGTCGAGAAGGCCTGAGGCCCGTCCTTCAGCCTTCCGGCACGGCGTTTGCATAAGCCGTGTGAAGTGCCTATAATGCCCGGTTCACGCTGGAGCCTTGTGCTCCGGCGTGCCCGTGTTTAAGGGGTCCGCAAGCGCGGCCCCATCACCCCCAGGGATGGCCTACAGCGAGGAGCCGCAAGGCGCCAGTACTCGCGAGGAAATAAGAAATGGCAAAGAAAGTCATTGGTTACATCAAGTTGCAGGTGAAGGCCGGTCAGGCCAACCCGTCGCCGCCGGTGGGTCCCGCCCTCGGCCAGCGCGGCCTGAACATCATGGAGTTCTGCAAGGCGTTCAACGCTGCCACGCAGAAGCTCGAGCCGGGTCTCCCGATCCCGGTCGTGATCACGGCCTACTCGGACCGTACCTTCACCTTCATCACGAAGACCCCGCCGGCCTCGATCCTCCTCAAGAAGATCACGGGCGTGGCCAAGGGCTCGCAGAAGCCGAACACCGACAAGGTGGGCAAGGTCACCCGCGCCCAGCTCGAGGAAATCGCGAAGCAGAAGGAGCCGGATCTCACGGCTGCTGATCTCGATGCCGCCGTGCGTACGATCGCAGGCAGCGCGCGTTCCATGGGTCTGGTGGTAGAGGGTTAAGACATGGCAAAGATCACCAAGCGTATGAAGGCCGCTTCGGCCGCCGTCCAGCCGGGCAAGACCTACGGCCTCGACGAAGCTCTCAAGATCGTCAAGGACAACGCCAAGGCCAAGTTCGCTGAGTCGGTGGACGTGTCCATCCGCCTCGGCATCGACGCCAAGAAGTCCGACCAGGGCGTTCGTGGTTCCTCGCTGCTGCCGCACGGCACCGGCAAGACCGTTCGCGTCGCCGTGTTCGTGCCGGCCGGTGAGAAGGCCGATGCCGCGCTCGCCGCTGGCGCCGACGCCGTCGGTATGGACGACCTGGCCGAGAAGATGGCCGCTGGCGACCTGAACTACGGCCGCGTCATTGCTACGCCGGACGCCATGCGCGTCGTCGGTAAGCTCGGCCAGGTGCTCGGTCCCCGTGGCCTGATGCCGAACCCGAAGGATGGCTCGGTCACCGCCGACGTCGCCACGGCCGTCAAGAACGCCAAGGCCGGCCAGGTCAAGTTCCGCAACGACAAGGGTGGCATCATCCACGCCACCATCGGCAAGGCCAGCTTCGATGCTGCCCAGCTTGCCGACAACCTGAATGCCCTGCTGGGCGACCTCGTGAAGGCCAAGCCGGCTGCCGCGAAGGGCCAGTACATCCAGAAGGTTGCGCTGTCGAGCACCATGGGCGTGGGCGTGCCGGTCGATACCTCGACCGTGAACACCTCGGCCAAGTAATCAGTGTTACGACCCTCGCCGGCTTGCCGGCGGGGGCACGTTTTTGAGGGCAGCCCGGTTGCAATGCCGGGCAGCCGTCAAAGACCGCAGGCGCGATCAGCGCGCGATGGCGACGAGCAGGGAGCTCGTGTTGGCAAGGAACCGCCGTCATCGCTAGCGGGTTCGCTTAATCGGGTCCCAAGGCCCAGCCGGCGTAGATGGTGCAGCCCCTTCTGGATTCGTTTCGAACCTGGAATGGCCACCACCCCCGGGACGTAGCCCGTCCCCGACGTCAGGATGATGTCGCCCAGGACCGCAAGCGGCAGGAGTCGTAAGCGGAATTAAATTGGAGGAGTGCAATGGCTCTCAATCTTTCTCAGAAGCAAGAAGTAGTCGCAGAGCTCGCTGAGGTTGCCGCGAAGGCACACTCCTTGGTCGCTGCCGAATACGCAGGCACCACGGTCTCGCAGATGACCGCGATGCGTAAGAAGGCTCGCGAGTCGGGCGTGTTCCTGAAAGTTGTCAAGAACACCCTGGCTGCACGCGCTGTTGCCGGTACCGAGTTCGAGGTCGTCGCTGACGCCCTGACCGGTCCGCTGCTGTACGCGTTTTCGACCGAGGAACCGGGCGCCGCTGGCCGCCTGATCAAGGAATTCGCGAAGACCAACGACAAGCTCAAGCCGAAGGTCGTTTCCATCGAAGGCAAGCTGTTCGATGCCAAGCACGTCGACGTGCTGGCCTCGCTGCCGACCCGCGAAGAAGCCCTGGCCATGCTGGCCCGCGTGCTTGCCGAGCCGGTCACGATGTTCGCGCGCGCCATCAAGGCCGTGGCGGACAAGCAGGGTGGTGGCGAAGTTGCCGCCGAAGCCCCGGCTGAAGCCTGATCTCGCTGACTCTTTTCATCGAAACCCATTTCAGAAGGTAAGAAACAATGTCCACCCTGACCACCGAACAGATCGTTGAAGCCATCAAGGCCAAGTCCCTGACGGAAATCATGGAACTGGTGAAGTCGATCGAAGACACCTTCGGCGTCTCGGCTGCCGCTCCGGTTGCCGTTGCCGCTGCCGGTCCGGCCGCTGCCGCTGCTGAAGAGCAGACCGAGTTCGACGTGATCCTGAAGTCCGCCGGCGACAAGAAGGTCGACGTGATCAAGGCCGTCCGCGCCATCACCGGCCTGGGCCTGAAGGAAGCCAAGGACCTCACCGAAGCCGGTGGCGTCGTGAAGGAAGCTGCTTCGAAGGAAGACGCTGCGAAGTTCAAGAAGGACCTCGAAGCTGCCGGCGCCACGGTCGAACTCAAGTAATTGGCGCCTTGCGCGCACCGAGTTTGATCTAGCGTCAAGCCAGGCCTGGGGGCGTAAGCCCCCGGGCTTTGGCCGTTCCAGAACCTGTGTGTCGTTGTACCTGTTCCATCCCGTCGGAAATGGGACATCGCGATTCGAGAGCTGCCTACAGCGGGCTCCGCGGTTCGAATCCCGATCTCCGATTTTCGATTCACCTTTAGCCGCCGCGTAAAGCGGTGGCACTACCAAGACCGAGGCGGTAACACCCATGACCTACTCGTTTACCGAGAAGAAGCGCATCCGCAAGGATTTCGGCAAGCGGCCCCCCGTGCTGGGCGTGCCCAACCTGCTGACGATCCAGACCGACTCGTACAAGGAATTCCTCCAGGAGCACACCAACCCGAAGGCGCGTGAGGAAAAAGGCCTCCACGCGGCCCTCAAGTCGGTGTTCCCGATCTCCAGCTACTCCGGCAATGCCGCGCTGGAATACGTCGACTATCGCCTTGGTGAGCCGGCGTTCGATGAGCGTGAGTGCCGCAACCGTGGCATGACCTTCGGCGCGCCGCTGCGTGCCACCGTGCGCCTGGTCATCTACGACAAGGACAGCCCGGCATCGAAGAAGGCCGTGAAGTACGTGAAGGAGCAGGAGGTCTACATGGGCGAAATTCCGCTCATGACCGATACCGGCACCTTCATCATCAACGGCACCGAGCGCGTCATCGTCTCGCAGCTGCACCGTTCGCCGGGCGTGTTCTTCGATCACGACCGTGGCAAGACCCACAGCTCGGGCAAGCTGCTGTTCTCCGCGCGCGTCATTCCTTATCGTGGTTCGTGGCTCGATTTCGAGTTCGACCCGAAGGATGCGCTGTTCACCCGTATCGACCGCCGCCGCAAGCTGCCGGTCACGGTGCTGCTGCGCGCGCTGGGCTACAACAACGAAGAGATGCTCAGCATCTTCTTCGAGCACAACGTGTTCCACCTGGGCAAGAAGGGCGCGGTCACGCTTGACCTCGTCGCCGAGCGCCTGCGCGGTGAAACCCTCTCGTTCGACCTGGTGGTCGATGGCAAGGTGCTGGTGGAAGCCGGCAAGCGCATCACTGCGCGCCACGTTCGCCAGCTGGCCAACGAGAAGATCGCCACGCTCGAAGTGCCGGACGACTACCCGGTCGGCCGCATCGTCGCGATCGACATGATCGACAAGGACACCGGCGAAGTCATCGCCGCTGCCAACGATGAGCTCACCCTCGAGCACCTCGAGCACTTCCGCAAGGCCGGTATCGAAACCGTGCCGACGCTGTACGTGAACGATCTCGATCGCGGTGCGTACATCTCGAACACGCTGCGCATCGACAACACCCGTACGCAGCTGGAAGCCCTGGTCGAAATCTACCGGATGATGCGTCCGGGCGAGCCGCCGACCAAGGATGCCGCGCAGAACCTGTTCTACAACCTGTTCTTCACCTTCGATCGCTACGACCTGTCGGCCGTGGGCCGCATGAAGTTCAACCGCCGTGTCGGCCGCAAGGACGTCATCGGCCCGGGCGTGCTTTACGACCACAAGTACTTCAGCGAGCGCAAGGAAGAGGAAGCCCAGCGCATCCTCGCCGAGCAGGGCGAAACGTCGGACGTCCTCGATGTCCTGCGCGTGCTCATCGATATCCGCAACGGCATCGGAACGGTCGACGATATCGACCACCTCGGTAACCGTCGCGTGCGTTCGGTCGGCGAAATGGCGGAGAACACCTTCCGCATCGGTCTCGTCCGCGTCGAGCGCGCGGTGCGCGAGCGCCTGTCGCTGGCTGAATCCGAAGGCCTGACCCCGCAGGAACTGATCAACGCCAAGCCGGTCGCGGCCGCGGTGAAGGAGTTCTTCGGTTCGTCGCAGCTTTCGCAGTTCATGGACCAGAACAACCCGCTGTCGGAAGTCACCCACAAGCGCCGTGTTTCGGCCCTTGGCCCGGGTGGTCTTACCCGTGAGCGCGCCGGCTTTGAAGTCCGCGACGTGCACCCGACCCATTACGGTCGCGTCTGCACCATCGAAACGCCGGAAGGCCCGAACATCGGCCTGATCAACTCGCTGGCCGTGTACGCCCGCACCAACGCCTACGGCTTCCTCGAGACGCCGTACCGCAAGGTCGAGAACGGCAAGGTCACCGACAAGGTCGATTACCTCTCCGCGATCGAAGAGGGCGACCACGTCATCGCGCAGGCGAACTCGCCGCTGTCGAAGGAAGGCAAGTTCCTCGAAGACTTCGTCTCCTGCCGCTTCCGTGGCGAGTCCGAGCTGCGTCCGTCGGCCGAGATCAACTACATGGACGTCTCGCCCATGCAGACGGTGTCGGTGGCAGCGGCGCTCGTGCCGTTCCTCGAGCACGATGACGCGAACCGCGCACTCATGGGCGCGAACATGCAGCGCCAGGCCGTTCCGACCCTGCGCAGCCAGAAGCCGCTCGTCGGCACGGGCATCGAGCGCGCCGTGGCGCGTGATTCGGGCGTCACCGTGGCCGCCAAGCGTGGTGGTGTCATCGACCAGGTCGATGCCGCCCGTATCGTCGTGCGCGTCAACGAAGCCGAAGTGGGCGACGATGATGCCGGCGTCGATATCTACACGCTGACCAAGTACACCCGTTCCAACCAGAACACCAACCTCAACCAGCGCCCGCTGGTGAACGTGGGTGACGTGGTGGCCGTGGGCGACACGCTGGCCGACGGTTCGTCGACCGACCTGGGCGAGCTCGCGCTCGGCCAGAACATGCTCGTCGCGTTCATGCCGTGGAACGGCTACAACTTCGAAGACTCGATCCTCATCTCCGAGCGCGTCGTGCAGGAAGATCGTTACACCTCGATCCACATCGAGGAAATGACCTGCATCGCCCGTGACACGAAGCTGGGCGCCGAGGAAATCACCGCGGACATCCCGAACGTCGGCGAGCAGGCCCTGGCCCGCCTCGACGAAAGCGGCATCGTCTACATCGGTGCGGAAGTGAAGGCGGGCGACATCCTCGTCGGCAAGGTTACGCCGAAGGGCGAGAGCCAGCTCACGCCGGAAGAAAAGCTCCTGCGCGCCATCTTCGGCGAGAAGGCCTCGGACGTTAAGGACAGCTCGCTGCGCGTGCCCCCGGGCATGGACGGCAACGTCATCGACGTGCAGGTCTTCACCCGTGACGGCATCGAGAAGGACAAGCGCGCCAAGCAGATCGAAGAGACCGAACTGAAGCGTATCCGCAAGGATCTTGACGACCAGTTCCGCATCCTCGAAGGCGCGATCTACGCCCGTATGCGTGCGCAGCTCGTCGGCAAGACCGCGATGAGCGGCCCGGCCGGCCTGAAGCGTGGCGCCGTGATCGACGACGCCTACCTCGATGGCCTGAAGAAGGACGACTGGTTCAAGATCAACGTCAAGGAAGAGGAAGTCTCCGAGTTCCTTGAGCGCGCGGCCGAGCAGGTCAAGCGCCACAAGGAGAACTTCGACAAGCGCTTCAAGGAGAAGCAGGGCAAGATCACCCAGGGCGACGACCTCGCACCGGGCGTGCTCAAGATGGTCAAGGTCTACCTGGCCGTTAAGCGCCGCATCCAGCCGGGTGACAAGATGGCAGGCCGCCACGGCAACAAGGGTGTCGTGTCGATGATCGTGCCGGTTGAGGACATGCCGTTCTCCGCCGACGGTCGTCCGGTCGACATCTGCCTGAACCCGCTGGGCGTGCCTTCACGTATGAACATCGGTCAGATTCTTGAGGTTCACCTGGGCTGGGCCGCCAAGGGCCTGGGCCACAAGATCACGGCCATGATCGAAGCGAACGAGAAGCCGGCCAAGCTGCGCGAGTTCCTCGACGAGGTGTACAACCACGGCAACGCCGGTGCGGAAGGCGCGGTTCGCCACGTCGATCTCGCCTCGATGTCGGATGCCGAGATCGTCCAGCTTGCCGACAACCTGCGCGACGGCGTGCCGATGGCCACCCCGGTGTTCGACGGTGCCGAAGAAACCGAAATCAAGCACATGCTGAAGCTGGCAGGCCTGCCGGAATCCGGCCAGACCGTGCTGTTCGATGGCCGTACCGGCGAGGCGTTCGATCGCCCGGTCACCGTCGGCTACATGCACATGCTGAAGCTGAACCACCTCGTCGACGACAAGATGCACGCGCGTTCGACCGGTCCGTACTCGCTCGTTACCCAGCAGCCGCTGGGCGGCAAGGCGCAGTTCGGCGGCCAGCGCTTCGGCGAAATGGAAGTCTGGGCGCTGGAAGCTTACGGCGCGGCGTACACCCTGCAGGAAATGCTGACGGTCAAGTCGGATGACGTGCAGGGCCGCAACCAGATGTACAAGAACATCGTCGACGGCAACCACGAAATGGCTGCGGGCATGCCGGAATCCTTCAACGTGCTCGTGAAGGAAATCCGCTCGCTCGGTATCGACATCGAGCTCGAAGAGCTCCACAAGTGATCGTCGCGGCTATCGGAGATTACGCATGAAAGACCTGCTCAATCTGTTCAACCAGCAGCGACAGACGCTGGACTTCGACGCGATCAAGATCGCCCTGGCTTCGCCGGAGCTGATCCGTTCCTGGTCGTACGGCGAAGTGAAGAAGCCGGAAACGATCAACTACCGCACGTTCAAGCCTGAGCGTGACGGTCTGTTCTGCGCGGCTATCTTTGGCCCGATCAAGGACTACGAGTGCCTGTGCGGCAAGTACAAGCGCATGAAGCACCGTGGCGTCGTGTGCGAAAAGTGCGGTACCGAGGTCACCCTGGCCAAGGTCCGTCGTGAGCGCATGGGCCACATCGAGCTGGCCAGCCCCACCGCGCACATCTGGTTCCTGAAGTCGCTGCCGTCGCGCATCGGCCTCATGCTGGACATGACGCTGCGTGACATCGAGCGCATCCTGTACTTCGAAGCGTTCGTCGTGATCGATCCGGGCCTGACCGCGCTTGAGCGCGGCCAGCTGCTCAGCGAAGACCAGTACCTGGAAGCCACCGAAGAGCACGGCGACGAGTTCGATGCCCGCATGGGTGCCGAGGCCGTCTACGAGCTGCTGAAGAGCCTCGACCTGCCGGGCGAAGTCATTCGCCTGAAGGAAGAGATCGCCTCGACCAATTCGGAAACCAAGCTGAAGCGCCTCACCAAGCGCGTGAAGCTGATCGAAGCGTTCCTGGAATCCGGCAACAAGCCGGAGTGGATGGTGCTGACCGTGCTTCCGGTGCTCCCGCCGGATCTGCGTCCGCTCGTCCCGCTGGATGGTGGCCGTTTCGCCACCTCCGACCTGAACGACCTGTACCGCCGCGTCATCAACCGTAACAACCGCCTGAAGCGCCTGCTCGAACTCGCTGCGCCGGACATCATCGTCCGCAACGAGAAGCGCATGCTGCAGGAATCGGTCGATGCGCTGCTCGACAACGGCCGCCGCGGCCGTGCCATCACCGGCACGAACAAGCGCGCGCTGAAGTCGCTGGCCGACATGATCAAGGGCAAGCAGGGCCGCTTCCGCCAGAACCTGCTCGGCAAGCGCGTCGACTACTCGGGCCGTTCGGTCATCGTGGTCGGCCCGACCCTGCGCCTGCACCAGTGCGGCCTGCCGAAGAAGATGGCGCTTGAGCTGTTCAAGCCCTTCATCTTCGCCAAGCTCCAGGCCCGCGGCGAAGCGACCACGATCAAGGCTGCCAAGAAGCTGGTCGAGCGCGAAGAGTCGCAGGTGTGGGACATCCTGGAAGAGGTGATCCGCGAACATCCGGTCATGCTGAACCGTGCGCCCACGCTGCACCGTCTCGGCATCCAGGCGTTCGAGCCGGTCCTCATCGAAGGCAAGGCGATCCAGCTGCACCCGCTCGTCTGTACGGCATTCAACGCCGACTTCGACGGTGACCAGATGGCCGTCCACGTGCCGCTCTCGATCGAGGCGCAGCTCGAAGCCCGTGCCCTCATGATGTCGTCGAACAACGTGCTGTCGCCGGCGAACGGCGAGCCGATCATCGTGCCGTCGCAGGACGTCGTGCTCGGCCTGTACTACATGACCCGCGAACTGGTGAATGCCAAGGGCGCAGGCATGGTGTTCGCGAACCTCGGTGAAGTGCGCCGTGCGTACGACAACCGTGCGGTCGAACTCCACGCCAAGGTCAAGGTGCGCGTGCGCATCTTCGAGCTGGCCGAGGACGGCACCCGTTCGGCCAGCACGCAGATCGTGGATACCACGGTCGGCCGTGCGCTGCTCGCCGAGATCATCCCGGAAGGCCTGCCGTTCGCCCTGGTGAACGTCGAGCTGACCAAGAAGAACATCTCGCGCCTGATCAACCAGAGCTACCGCCTGCTTGGTCTCAAGGAATCGGTCGTGTTCGCGGATAAGCTGATGTACACCGGCTTCCGCTTCGCGACGCGCGCCGGCATCTCCATCGGTATCGACGACATGAAGATCCCGGGCGAGAAGAAGGCGATCCTCGAGGAAGCCGAGAAGGAAGTCGTCGAGATCCAGGAGCAGTACCAGTCGGGTCTCGTGACCGCCGGCGAGCGCTACAACAAGGTCGTCGACATCTGGTCGCGTACGAACGAACTCGTCGCGAAGGCCATGATCGACGGTATCGGTACCGAGAAGGTGACCGATGCCGAAGGCAAGCAGGTCAGCCAGAAGTCCATGAACTCGCTGTACATCATGGCCGACTCGGGTGCGCGTGGTAGCGCGGCCCAGATTCGCCAGCTGGCAGGTATGCGCGGCCTCATGGCTCGCCCGGACGGCTCGATCATCGAGACGCCGATCAAGGCGAACTTCCGCGAAGGCCTGAACGTGCTGCAGTACTTCAACTCCACCCACGGTGCCCGTAAGGGCCTGGCGGATACGGCGCTGAAGACCGCGAACTCGGGTTACCTGACCCGCCGTCTCGTGGACGTGGCGCAGGACGTGGTCATCACCGAGCACGATTGCGGCACGGAAGATGGCGTGATGATGTCGCCGATCGTTGAAGGCGGTGACGTGGTCGAGCCGCTGCGCGAGCGCGTGCTGGGCCGCGTGGTCGTCGAGGACGTCTACGCCCCGGGCGAAGGCGACGAGCCGATCGTCACCCGCGATACGCTGCTTGACGAAGGCCTGGTCGAGAAGCTCGACAAGGCTGGCGTGCAGCTGATCAAGGTGCGCTCGCCGATCACCTGCCGTGCCAGCCATGGCGTGTGCGCCCTGTGCTACGGCCGCGACCTGGCCCGTGGTCACCTGGTGAACATGGGTGAGGCCGTGGGCGTGGTCGCCGCACAGTCCATCGGTGAGCCGGGTACCCAGCTGACGATGCGTACGTTCCATATCGGTGGTGCGGCTTCCCGTGCCGCTGCCGTGGATAACGTCACCGTCCGCACCACCGGTTCGCTGAAGTTCAACAACCTGAAGTCGGTCGAGCACTCGGCCGGTCACCTCGTGGCCGTGTCGCGTTCGGGCGAAGTCAGCGTGATCGACGTCAACGGTCGCGAGCGCGAGCGTTACAAGGTGCCTTACGGTGCGACCATCGCAGTGAAGGACGGCGACCCGGTGAAGGCCGGCCAGACCGTCGCGAACTGGGATCCGCACACCCACCCGATCGTCACGGAAGTGGCCGGTGTGGTCCGCTTCATCGATTTCATCGATGGCGTGACCGTCCAGTCGCAGACCGACGAACTGACCGGCCTCGAGTCGGCGGTGGTGACCGATCCGAAGCGTCGTGGTACGCAGGCCAAGGATCTGCGCCCGATCGTCCGCCTGGAAGACAGCAAGGGCCGCGAGCTCAAGCTGCCGGGTACGGACATCGCGGCCCAGTACTTCCTGCCGGCAGGCGCCATCGTGTCGATCCAGAACGGTGCCGAAGTGGGCGTGGGCGACGTGGTTGCCCGTATCCCGCAGGAAACCTCGAAGACCCGCGACATCACCGGTGGTCTGCCCCGCGTGGCCGATCTGTTCGAAGCCCGCAAGCCCAAGGAGCCGGCGATCCTCGCCGAGCGCTCGGGTATCGTGAGCTTCGGCAAGGACACCAAGGGCAAGCAGCGTCTCATCATCAAGGATGCGGACGGCAACGAGCACGAAGAGCTGATTCCCAAGTGGCGCCAGGTCATCGTGTTCGAAGGCGAGCACGTGGAGAAGGGCGAAACCGTCGTGGACGGCGAGCCGAATCCGCATGACATCCTGCGCCTGCTGGGTGTCGAGCCGCTGGCCAGCTACCTGGTCAAGGAAATCCAGGACGTCTACCGCCTCCAGGGTGTGAAGATCAACGACAAGCACATCGAAGCGATCATTCGCCAGATGCTCCGCAAGGTCGAGATCACGGAAGCGGGCGACAGCACCTACCTGCGCGGTGAGCAGGTGGAGCGCGTCCGGATCAACGAGGAGAACGAGCGCGCCGAGAAGCGTGGCGAGCGTCCGACCGAGTTTGAATCGGTCCTGCTCGGCATCACCAAGGCCTCGCTCGCCACCGAGTCGTTCATCTCGGCGGCCTCGTTCCAGGAGACCACCCGCGTCCTCACCGAGGCGGCCGTTCGCGGCACCCGTGATACGTTGCGTGGCCTCAAGGAAAATGTTATTGTTGGGCGGCTAATCCCTGCGGGTACGGGTCTGGCCTACCACGCTGCGCGTCGTAGCCAGAGCGGCCTGACGGATGCGGACCTGCAGACCCTCCAGGGCTCGGGCTCCTCCGTCTCGTTCGAAGAGGCTCCCGCCGGGTCCAACGATAGCGCCGAGTGAGGCCCCGTACGGGCTTCGCCCGTACATACGAAATGAGGCGCACGGATGCGCCTCGTGTTCGGATTCAAGGACGATGGGTGCCGGCCGCATAACGCGGCGGCGCACGTCAAAATCGCTTACACGGCGGGCCGAGTCTTCGGTCTGCCTTTATGTTTCTCAGGAATAGCTTCGCATGACGACAGTCAACCAGTTGGTGCGCAAATCCCGCAGCCCCAAGGCGTACAAGAGCGCCTCGCCGGCCCTGCAGAGCAGCCCGCAGCGCCGCGGTGTTTGCACGCGCGTTTATACGACCACCCCGAAGAAGCCGAACTCGGCGCTGCGTAAGGTTGCCAAGGTGCGCCTCACCAACGGTTTCGAAGTCATCAGCTACATCGGTGGCGAAGGTCACAACCTCCAGGAGCACTCGGTGGTCCTGATCCGTGGCGGTCGCGTCAAGGATCTCCCCGGTGTGCGTTATCACACGGTTCGCGGCAGCCTCGACTGCGCGGGCGTGACCAAGCGTCGCAAGTCGCGCTCGAAGTACGGCGCCAAGCGCCCGAAAGGCTAAGTGAAGGACACAGAATATGTCGCGTAAAGGTTCCCATCCCGCCCGTGTCGTCCTCCCGGACCCGAAGCACGGAAGCCAGCTGATCGCCCGTTTCATCAACATGGTGATGAAATCCGGCAAGAAGTCGGTCGCTGAATCCATCGTCTACGGTGCCCTCCAGCACATTGGCGAGAAGCACGCCGAGCCGGTCCAGCTGGTCGAAAAGGCCCTGGGCAATATCGCCCCGGCCGTCGAAGTGAAGTCCCGCCGCGTCGGCGGTGCTACGTACCAGGTGCCGGTCGAAGTCCGTCCGGGCCGTCGTATGGCGCTTGCCATGCGCTGGGTCATCGATGCCGCCCGCAAGCGTGGCGAAACCTCGATGCCGCGCAAGCTGGCTGCCGAGCTGCTGGAGGCTTCCGAGTCCCGCGGCGGCGCCGTCAAGAAGCGCGAAGAAACGCACCGCATGGCAGAGGCCAACAAGGCCTTCTCGCATTACCGCTGGTAATCCCCCCAGCTTCAAAGATCTGAGGAAAGACCGTGGCACGCACCACTCCCATCGAGCGCTACCGCAACTTCGGCATCATGGCTCACATCGATGCCGGCAAGACCACCACGACGGAGCGCATCCTGTTCTACACCGGTGTCAGTCACAAGATTGGCGAGGTGCACGACGGCGCTGCGACGATGGACTGGATGGAGCAGGAGCAGGAACGCGGTATCACCATCACTTCCGCCGCCACCACGGCGTTCTGGAAGGGTATGGACCGTTCGCTGCCCGAGCACCGTTTCAACATCATCGACACCCCGGGACACGTGGACTTCACCATCGAAGTGGAGCGTTCGCTCCGCGTGCTCGATGGTGCGGTGTTCGTGCTCTGCGCGGTGGGTGGTGTGCAGCCGCAGTCGGAAACCGTCTGGCGCCAGGCTAACCGTTACAAGGTGCCGCGCCTTGCGTTCGTCAACAAGATGGACCGCACGGGTGCCAACTTCTACAAGGTCGTCGACCAGCTGAAGTCGCGCCTCGCCGCCAACCCGGTGCCGATGCAGGTGCCGATCGGCGCCGAAGACAACTTCGAAGGCGTGGTCGATCTGCTCAAGATGAAGGCCATCAAGTGGGACATGGAGTCCCAGGGCATGAAGTTCGAGTACGTCGATATCCCGGCCGACCTGGTCGAGAAGGCTGAAGCCGACCGTACCGCCATGATCGAAGCCGCGGCTGAAGCCACGGAAGAGATGATGGACAAGTACCTGGGCGGCGAAGAGCTGACCGAGGCCGAGATCATCGAAGGTCTGCGCCTGCGTACCCTGCGCAGCGAGATCATCCCGGTGTTCTGCGGTACCGCGTTCAAGAACAAGGGCGTCCAGGCGATGCTCGACGCCGTCGTCAACCTGCTCCCGTCGCCCATCGACCGCCCGCCGGTCGAAGGTGTGAACGAAGACGAGCAGCCGGATACCCGTCCGGCCAAGGATGACGCGCCGTTCTCCGCCCTGGCGTTCAAGATCATGACCGACCCGTTCGTCGGCGCGCTGACGTTCTTCCGTGTCTACTCGGGCACGCTGAACGCCGGTGACCAGGTGTACAACCCGGTCAAGTCGAAGAAGGAGCGCATCGGCCGCATCCTGCAGATGCATGCCAACGAGCGTCACGAGCTGAAGGAAGTCCGCGCTGGCGATATCGCCGCGGCGGTCGGCCTGAAGGACGTCACGACCGGTGACACGCTTTGCGCCCAGGATCACATCATCACCCTCGAGCGCATGTCGTTCCCGGAGCCGGTGATCTCGATGGCGGTGGAGCCGAAGACCAAGTCGGACCAGGAAAAGATGGGTATCGCCCTCGGCCGTCTGGCTGCGGAAGATCCGTCGTTCCGCGTCCGTACGGACGAAGAATCGGGCCAGACCATCATCTCGGGCATGGGCGAGCTTCACCTGGACATCCTGGTGGACCGCATGAAGCGCGAGTTCAACGTCGAAGCCAACGTGGGCAAGCCGCAGGTGGCTTACCGCGAAACGATCCAGGCTTCGGACGTCAAGTCGGACTACAAGCACGCCAAGCAGTCGGGTGGTAAGGGTCAGTACGGTCACGTCGTGATCGAAATGTCACCGATCTCGGATGCCGATCGTGCGGACGAGAAGATCGCCGCTGGTATCAAGGACGACTTCCTGTTCATCAATGACATCACGGGTGGTGTGATTCCGAAGGAATTCATCCCGTCGGTTGAAAAGGGCCTCCGCGAAACGATCACCGCGGGTCCGCTTGCCGGCTTCCCGGTGGTGGGCGTGAAGGTCAAGCTCGTCTTCGGTTCGTACCACGACGTTGACTCGTCGGAAATGGCGTTCAAGCTCGCCGCATCGATGGCCTTCAAGCAGGGCTTCTCGAAGGCGCAGCCGGTGCTGCTCGAGCCGATCATGAAGGTCGAAGTCGTGACGCCGGAAGACTACGTCGGTGACGTCATGGGCGATATCAGCCGTCGTCGCGGCATGCTCACGGGCCAGGAAGAAACCCCGTCGGGCAAGACCGTCAACGCGATGATCCCGCTGGGTGAAATGTTCGGTTACGCCACGTCGCTGCGTTCGCAGACCCAGGGCCGCGCCACGTTCACCATGGAATTCGACCACTACGAGCCGGCGCCGAAGAACATCGCCGACGAGGTCATGAAGAAGTCCTGATAGGGCTTCTTCATTCCCCCCATTCAACGTTCTTTAGAGGTTCCAAGTCATGGCAAAGGGTAAGTTTGAGCGTAACAAGCCGCACGTCAACGTCGGCACCATCGGCCACGTCGACCACGGCAAGACCACGCTGACCGCCGCTCTCACCAAGATCGGCGCCGAGCGCTTCGGTGGCGAGTTCAAGGGCTACGACCAGATCGACGCGGCTCCGGAAGAGAAGGCTCGTGGCATCACGATCTCGACCGCCCACGTGGAATACGAATCGGCCACGCGTCACTACGCGCACGTCGATTGCCCGGGCCACGCTGACTACGTCAAGAACATGATCACCGGTGCCGCCCAGATGGACGGCGCGATCCTGGTGTGCTCGGCCGCTGACGGCCCGATGCCGCAGACCCGTGAGCACATCCTGCTCTCGCGTCAGGTCGGCGTGCCGTACATCCTGGTGTTCCTGAACAAGGCCGACATGGTCGACGACGCCGAGCTTATGGAGCTCGTCGAGATGGAAGTTCGCGAACTGCTGTCGAAGTACGACTTCCCGGGCGACGAAACCCCGATCGTGAAGGGCTCGGCCCGTCTCGCGCTCGAAGGCGACCAGTCGGAAATCGGCGTGCCGGCGATCATCAACCTGGTTGATGCGCTCGACACCTGGATCCCGACCCCGGAGCGTGACGTCGACAAGACCTTCCTGATGCCGGTCGAAGACGTGTTCTCGATCTCGGGCCGCGGCACCGTCGTGACCGGTCGTATCGAGCGCGGCGTCATCAAGGTCGGCGAAGAAATCGAAGTCGTCGGCATCCGCGATACCCAGAAGACCACGGTCACGGGCGTCGAAATGTTCCGCAAGCTGCTTGACCAGGGTCAGGCTGGCGACAACGCCGGTCTCCTGCTCCGTGGCCTGAAGCGTGACGACGTGCAGCGCGGCCAGGTGCTGGCCAAGCCGGGCACGATCAAGCCGCACACCCAGTTCGAAGCCGAGGTGTACGTGCTGTCGAAGGACGAAGGTGGCCGTCACACCCCGTTCTTCAACAACTACCGTCCGCAGTTCTACTTCCGTACCACCGACGTCACCGGCGCGATCAAGCTGCCGGAAGGCGTTGAGATGGTGATGCCGGGCGACAACGTGAAGATGGCTGTCACGCTGATCCACCCGATCGCCATGGACGAAGGCCTGCGCTTCGCTATCCGCGAAGGCGGCCGCACCGTCGGCGCCGGCGTGGTCTCGAAGGTCACGGCGTAAGCTGCTTACCCTTAGGGGTAATAAAGGCGGGGGCGAAAGCCCCCGCTTTTTTTTGGCTAATTTTTAGCCAGAAGGGCTTCCTATTTCAAAACTGCCCGGCTATACTCGTCGGGCTATATCCCCTGAGTGCCTTCTCGGCGCCAGGACCACGCGAAATGAGGTGCATGGAATGCGCTTCGAGTTCGCAGGCAGGGAAGCCGGATAGGATGCCACACCATGGGCCACGGGGCGCGAGCTCTGTTGACCTACTGCGTTGTGCGTTCTATACTTTTTCGTCTTGGCGGGTCGTTTTTGCGGCCTGCCTGACTATTTCGGGTCGTTCAGGGCGCTTCGCGGCGTTTCCGGGCGGCCCGTTGCGGCACCTGTAACACGCAATACCTGGGTTGTGCGGAGTGGCGAGAAGCCATTCCGAATCACAAGAACGTTCTTTCGATAACAGGACACGGTTTTATGGCGAACCAAAAGATTCGCATCCGGCTCAAGGCGTTCGATCATCGCCTGATCGATCGTTCGGCCAGCGAAATCGTCGAGACGGCCAAGCGCACTGGCGCTACGGTCCTCGGCCCGATCCCGCTGCCGACCAAGATTGAGCGCTACACCATTCTGGTGTCGCCGCACGTCGACAAAGATGCCCGCGACCAGTACGAGACCCGTACGCACAAGCGCGTTCTGGACATCGTCGACCCGAATGACAAGACCGTGGACGCGCTCATGAAGCTCGATCTTGCTGCCGGCGTCGACGTGCAGATCAAGCTGGGCTGAGCGGATAAAAGGATACGAAGATGAGTATCGGACTGGTTGGCCGCAAGTGCGGCATGAGCCGTCTCTTCACTGAAGATGGTCGTTCGATTCCGGTGACGCTGATTGAAGCGACCCCGAATCGTGTGACCCAGGTGAAGACGGTCGAAGTTGACGGCTACAACGCCGTCCAGGTCACGGCTGGCGCCAAGCGCGCTTCGCTGCTGACGAACCCGGAAAAGGGTCACTACGCCAAGGCCAAGGTTGAGCCGGGCCGTGGTCTGTGGGAATTCCGCCTGAACGCGGACGAAGCTGGCAAGTACGAAGTTGGCGCCGAGCTGACCGCGGAAGCGGTGTTCGCTGTGGGCCAGACCGTCGACGTCGCTGGCGTCTCGAAGGGCAAGGGCTTCCAGGGCACCATCAAGCGTCACCACTTCAAGATGGGCGACGCCACGCACGGTAACTCGCTGTCGCATCGCGCCCCGGGCTCGATCGGCCAGCGTCAGACGCCGGGCCGCGTGTTCCCTGGCAAGAAGATGGCGGGCCACATGGGCGCGGTCAACCGCACCGTGCAGGGCCTCGAAGTGGTCAAGGTCGACGCCGAACGTCACCTCATCGCGATCAAGGGCGCCGTCCCGGGCGCGCCGGGTGGCGACGTCGTGATCCGTCCGACGACCAAGGGTTGAGGAGAGACGCCATGGAACTTAACGTTATTGGCGCCAAGTCGCTCACCGTCTCGGACGAAGTGTTCGGCGGCGAGTACAAGAAGGCCCTCGTGCACCAGGTCGTCACTGCCTACCAGGCTGGCGGTCGTGCAGGCACCAAGGCGCAGCTGTCGCGCGGTGAACTGTCGGGTACCACGAAGAAGTTCAAGAAGCAGAAGGGCGGCGGCGCCCGTCACGGCGACTACCGTGCTCCGATCTTTGTCGGCGGCGGTGTGACGTTCGCGGCCAAGCCGCGCAGCTTCGAGCAGAAGGTCAACCGCAAGGCTTATCGCGTTGCGATCCGTTCGATCATTGCCGAGCTGAACCGTCAGGATCGCCTGAAGGTCGTCTCCGAACTGTCGATCGAGAAGGCAAGCACCAAGGCGATGATCGCCAAGCTGGCCGAGCTCGAAGTCAAGGGTCGTGTCCTGCTGGTGTCGGAAGACGCCACCGAGGCGCTGTACCTGTCCGCCCGCAACATTCCGTACATCCACGTCGTCGACGTGCTGGCCCTGAACCCGGTCAGCCTGGTCGGTAGCGACTACGTCGTCATGACGGTGGACGCGGTCAAGAAGGTCGAGGAGTGGCTCGCATGACCACCGAACGCACGCTCAACACGCTTCGCGCGCCGCATATCTCCGAGAAAGCGGCCCGCCTCGCAGAGCACAACCAGTATGTGTTCATCGTTGCTCCGGAGGCCACCAAGGCCGACGTGGCAGCCGCGGTCGAGCAGCTCTTCGACGTCAAGGTCGTGGACGTGAACCTCGTGAACACCAAGGGCAAGGTGAAGTCGTTCCGCTTCCGCACTGGCAACCGCCAGGGCAAGCGTAAGGCTTACGTGCGCCTCGCCGATGGCCACACGATCGACGTGTCGGCCAAGGCCTGAGCCAGGAGTTGAATTGAGATGGCACTGATCACTCACAAGCCGACCTCCCCGGGCCGCCGCGACGCAGTCAGCGTGCGGACCGAGGGTCTGCACAAGGGCGCGCCGTACGCCGCCCTGACCGAATCGCAGTCGAAGACCGGCGGTCGCAACCATTTTGGTCGCATCACCACGCGTCATCGCGGCGGCGGTCACAAGCAGGCTTACCGCATCATCGATTTCAAGCGTGACAAGGAAGGCATTGCCGCCGTTGTCGAGCGCCTGGAATACGATCCGAACCGCACCGCGCACATCGCGCTGCTGTGCTACGCCGATGGCGAGCGCCGCTACATCATCGCGCCGAAGGGCGTGGCGGTGGGCGACCGTCTCGTGTCGGGTTCCGACTCGCCGATCAAGCCGGGCAACTGCCTGCCGCTTCGTTCGATCCCGGTCGGTTCGACGATCCACTGCATCGAAATGAAGCCGGGCAAGGGTGCGCAGATCGCGCGTTCGGCCGGCGCTTCGGTCCAGCTGGTCGCTCGCGAGCAGGGTTACGCCACGCTGCGTCTTCGCTCCGGCGAAATGCGCCGCGTCCCGGTCGAATGCCGCGCCACCATCGGTGAAGTCGGCAATTCGGAGCACAGCCTCCGCAAGCTCGGCAAGGCCGGTGCTAAGCGTTGGAAGGGCATCCGTCCGACCGTCCGCGGCGTTGTCATGAACCCGGTCGACCATCCGCACGGCGGTGGTGAAGGCCGTACCTCCGGCGGCCGTCATCCGGTCAGCCCGTGGGGCACGCCGACCAAGGGTTACAAGACGCGCAACAACAAGCGCACCCAGCAGTTCATCGTGCGTCGTCGCAAGTAATTAGGAAACGATCATGCCGCGCTCTCTAAAGAAAGGTCCGTTCGTTGACCTGCACCTCGTAAAGAAGGTGGAAGCCGCCGTTTCCGCCAATAACAAGCGTCCGATCAAGACCTGGTCGCGTCGCTCGATGATCCTGCCGGAGATGGTCGGTCTGACCATCGCCATCCACAACGGCCGCCAGCACGTGCCGGTGCTTATCAACGAGAACATGGTCGGGCACAAGCTCGGCGAGTTCGCGGTGACCCGCACCTACAAGGGCCACGCCGGCGATAAGAAGGGCAAGTGATGAGCACTGAAGCCAAAGCGATCCTGCGTGGCGCCCGCATCTCGGCGCAGAAGGCACGCCTGGTGGCAGACCTGGTCCGCGGCATGCCCGTCGGCCGGGCCAGCGACACGCTTGCCTACACCAACAAGAAGGCCGCCCACCTTGTCCGCAAGGTGCTGCTGTCCGCCGTCGCCAACGCTGAGAACAATCTCGGCGCCGACGTGGATGAGCTGAAGGTCACGCGCATTTTCGTCGACGAAGGTCAGGCGATGAAGCGCATGTACGCCCGCGCCAAAGGCCGCGGTTCGCGCATCCTGAAGCGCACCAGCCACATCACTGTGGTTGTTGGTAACTGACTGGGGTAAGAGACGATGGGTCATAAAGTTCATCCCACCGGTATCCGCCTCGGCATTGCCAAGGACTGGAACTCGAAGTGGTACGCCAATAAGGGTGAGTACGCCCAGTACCTCGCTGCCGACCTCAAGGTCCGCGAGATGCTGCGCAAGAAGCTCGCCGCCGCGGGTATCTCGAAGATCCAGATCGAGCGCCCGGCCAAGACCGCCCGCGTGACGATCCACACCGCCCGTCCGGGCGTGGTGATCGGCAAGAAGGGTGAAGACATCGAGAAGCTTCGTAAGGAAGTCACCGACATGATGGGCGTCCCGACGCACATCAACGTCAGCGAAGTCCGCAAGCCGGAACTCGACGCACAGCTGGTTGCCGAGTCGATCGCGCAGCAGCTCGAGCGCCGCATCATGTTCCGTCGTGCCATGAAGCGTTCGGTTGGCAACGCCATGCGCCTCGGCGCCCTGGGCATCAAGATCAACGTCTCCGGCCGTCTGAACGGCGCCGAGATCGCGCGCTCCGAGTGGGCTCGTGAAGGTCGCGTGCCGCTCCACACCCTCCGCGCTGATATCGACTACGGCACCGCCGAAGCGAAGACCCAGTACGGCATCATCGGTGTGAAGGTGTGGGTCTACAAGGGCGAGATCTTCGACCTCGCGGCCGCCACGGCCGAGGCGTCGAAGGAAGATCAGCAGCCGCAGCAGTCGTCGCGTCGCGAGGGTGGTGAAAACCGCCGCGAGCGTGGCGAGCGCTCTGCCAAGTAAGGAGCGTTGCCATGTTGCAACCAAAGCGTACCAAGTTCCGCAAGATGTTTAAGGGCCGCAACGACGGCCTGGCGTTTACCTCGAACGTCGTGAGCTTCGGCGAATACGGCCTCAAGGCGACGACGCACGGTCAGCTGACCGCGCGCCAGATCGAAGCGGCCCGTCGTTGCATCACCCGCTTCGTCAAGCGCGGCGGCAAGTTGTGGATCCGCGTGTTCCCGGACAAGCCGATCACCCGTAAGCCCATCGAAGTCCGAATGGGTGCCGGTAAGGGTGGCGTCGAGTTCTGGGTCGCCGAGATCCAGCCGGGCCGCATGCTTTATGAAATCGAAGGTGTCGACGAAGCGACCGCACGCGAGGCCATGCGCCTTGCCGCTGCCAAGCTCTCGGTCCAGACCCAGTTCGTGTCCAGGGCGGTGATGTAATGGCCATCAAAGAAATCAAAGACAAGTCGGCGGAAGAGCTGAATCAGCATCTGCTGGACCTTCGCAAGGAGCAGTTCAACCTGCGCATGCAGAAGGGCTCCGGCCAGCTCACCCAGCCGCACCAGCTGCGCCGCGTTCGGCGCGACATCGCCCGCACGAAGTTCGTGCTCGGCGCGAAGAAGTAAGGGACGGCTGATATGAGCGATAACACGAAAGCGGCGCGTACCCTTGTCGGTCGCGTCACCAGCAACAAGATGGCCAACACGGTCACGGTGCTGATCGAGCGCCAGGTGCAGCATCCGCTCCTGGGCAAGATCATCCGCCGCTCCACCAAGCTCCACGCACATGACGAGACCGGTGCGAACGAGGGCGACGTGGTGCGTATCGCGGAGTGCCGCCCGCTGTCGAAGACCAAGCATCACCGCGTGGTCGAAATCGTCACGCGCGCTGAAGTCTAAGGAGAGCTGCCATGATCCAAGTACAGAGCATGCTTTCCGCGGCTGATAACAGCGGTGCGAAGGAAATGATGTGCATCAAGGTGCTGGGCGGCTCGAAGCGCCGTTACGCCAGCGTCGGTGATGTCATCAAGGTGACCATCAAGGACGCCATTCCTCGCGGCAAGGTCAAGAAGGGTGAGGTCTACAACGCCGTGGTGGTTCGTACCGCCAAGGGTGTGCGTCGCCCCGATGGCTCGGTGATCCGTTTCGACGGTAACGCGGCCGTCATCCTCAACAACAAGCTCGAGCCGATCGGTACCCGTATCTTCGGGCCGGTTACCCGCGAGCTGCGCAGCGAGAAGTTCATGAAGATCGTCTCGCTCGCGCCCGAAGTGCTCTGAGCGGAGGCCAGACCATGAACCGTATCCGCAAGGGTGACCACGTCGTCGTGATCACCGGCAAGAACAAGGGTCAGCGCGGCGATGTGCTGCGTGTCGATGGCGACCGTGTGGTCGTCTCGAACGTGAACCTCGTCAAGCGTCACACCAAGCCGAACCCCCAGGCCAACCAGCCTGGCGGTATCGTCGAGCGTGAAGCTGCGATCCATATCTCCAACGTCCAGCTCTTCAACGCCGCCGCGAACAAGGGCGAGCGCGTGGGCACCAAGACGCTCGAAGACGGGCGCAAGGTGCGCGTGTTCGTCTCGGGCGAAGTTGTCGACGCGTAAGGAACCGAAGTCATGACCCGTCTTGAAACGTTTTACAAAGAGTCGGTAATGCAGAAGCTCACTGAGCGCTTCGGTTACCAGAATGTCATGCAGGTCCCGCGCATCACGAAGATCACGCTCAACATGGGCGTCGGCGAAGCCGCCGGTAACAAGAAGATCCTCGAGAATGCCGTGGCCGACATGGCCAAGATCTCCGGCCAGAAGCCGGTCACCACGAAGGCTCGCGTCTCCGTCGCATCGTTCAAGATCCGCGACGGCTGGCCGATCGGTTGCAAGGTCACCCTGCGCCGTGCCCAGATGTGGGAGTTCCTGGATCGCCTGATCAACGTCTCGCTGCCGCGTACCCGCGACTTCCGTGGCGTGTCGGGCCGTGCATTCGATGGCCGTGGTAACTACAACTTCGGCATCAAGGAACAGATCATCTTCCCGGAAATCGACTTCGACCAGGTCGACGCGCTGCGCGGTATGGATATCTCCATCACCACCACTGCGAAGTCCGACGAAGAAGCCAAGGCACTGCTGGAAGCCTTCAGCTTCCCGTTCCGCAACTGATTACCAGGTAGAACATGGCTAAGACCTCGATGATCGAGCGCGACCTCAAGCGCTCCAAGCTCGCCAAGAAGTACGCCGCCAAGCGCGCCGAACTGAAGGCGATCGTCCTGAGCGCCACCGCCTCGTATGACGAGAAGATGGAAGCCCAGACCAAGCTGCAGAAGCTGCCGCGTGACGCTTCGCCGTCGCGTCAGCGCAACCGCTGCGCCCTGACCGGTCGTCCCCGTGGCGTGTACAGCAAGTTCGGCCTCGGCCGCAACAAGCTGCGCGAAGCCACCATGCGTGGTGACGTCCCGGGCCTGCGCAAGGCCAGCTGGTAATAAGCCCGGTACCCGCCCGGAAGGGTGGGGCAGGGTCGGGGTTGGGCAGAAGTTGCCCAACCCGCTCCAGCCTGATATAGTCGTTGGTCTGCGCAATGCAGACCGACGTCTTGTCGGCTTTACAATTTAAAGATCTCCGGTAATTCGGATATCGGTGCACTCTCAAGGGTTTTTTCTATGAGCATGACTGATCCCATCGCCGATCTGTTTACGCGCATCCGCAATAGCCAGGCCACTGGCAAGTCGGTTGTCCGTATGCCGTCGTCGAAGATGAAGCTGGCCGTTGCCCAGCTGCTGCAGAACGAAGGCTACGTTCTGGACGCCCGCGTCGCCGATGAAAACGGCAAGCCGGTTCTCGAAATCAAGCTGAAGTACTTCGAAGGCCGTCCGGCCATCGAATCCATTTCCCGTGTCAGCCGTTCGGGTCTCCGCGTCTACCGCGGCAAGGACGAGCTGCCGAAGGTCCTCGGTGGCCTGGGTATTTCGATCATCTCCACCTCCGCCGGTCTGCTGACCGACGCGCAGGCCCGCGCCAAGGGTCTGGGTGGCGAAGTCATCGGCCAGGTGGCGTAAGGAGTCCCGACATGTCACGTGTAGCCAAGAAGCCCATCACCCTCCCGAAGGGCGTTGAAATCACGGTCGCCAACGGCACCGTCTCCGTCAAGGGCCCGAAGGGCACCCTGACCACCCACGAACTGCCGGGCGTTTCGTTCTCGCAGGAAAACGGCGTGGCCACGGTCGTTCTGGCCGATGGCGCTGACGACAAGTTCGGCGGTACCGCTCGCGCGATCGTCGCGAACATGGTTGCCGGCGTTGCCAACGGCTTCGAGAAGAAGCTCGAGCTGGTCGGCGTGGGTTACCGCGCGCAGCTGCAGGGCAAGGCCGTTAACCTGTCCCTCGGTTTCTCGCACCCGGTCGTCTTCGACGCGCCGGAAGGCATCACCATCGAAGTCCCGACGCAGACGGAAATCCTTATCAAGGGTGCCGACAAGCAGCTGGTGGGCCAGGTGGCAGCCAAGATCCGCGCTTTCCGTTCGCCGGAGCCCTACAAGGGCAAGGGCGTCCGTTATGCCGGCGAGACGATCATCCTGAAGGAAGCCAAGAAGGCCTAATCGGCCTATCCGCTTCCTGGAGACGAGACGATGAACAAGAACGAATCCCGCCTGCGCCGCGCCAAGTCGACCCGCGCCCACATCCGTGAGCTCGCTGTCGCCCGCCTGAGCGTGCACCGCACCGGTCAGCACATTTACGCCCAGGTCTTTGCACCGAACGGTACCGTCGTGGCTGCTGCCTCGACCGTGCAGAAGTCGGTTGCCGAAGGCCTCAAGAGCAAGAAGAACGTCGAAGCCGCTACCACGGTTGGCCGCATCGTTGCCGAGCGCGCCAAGGCCGCCGGTATCGAAGCCGTCGCGTTCGATCGCTCGGGTTTCCGTTACCACGGTCGCATCAAGGCTCTCGCCGAAGCGGCTCGTGAGGCCGGCCTGAAGTTCTAAGGCCTGGCATGGGTGCCGGTCCCTCGTGGGCCGGCATCCGCGATGTACCTACAACTCCAAGCGGCGACCAAGCCGTAAACACGAGTCCCGGGAATATCCGGGCGACCAGGAAAAGAGATGTCCTCGACAGATCGCGAAAATTCGGACGGCATGCTGGAAAAGCTGATCGCCGTCAACCGCGTGGCCAAGACCGTCAAGGGTGGCCGCCAGATGAGCTTCACCGCACTGACCGTGGTCGGTGATGGCGAAGGTCGCGTCGGTTTTGGTTATGGCAAGGCCCGTGAAGTGCCGGTTGCCATCTCCAAGGCCATGGAGCGCGCCCGCCGCAACATGGTGAGCATTGAACTGAACAATGGCACGCTGTGGTACGCCGTGAAGGCTAACCATGGTGCGGCCCGCGTCTTCATGCAGCCCGCTTCCCAGGGTACCGGCGTCATCGCCGGCGGCGCCATGCGCGCTGTCCTCGAAGTGGTCGGCGTGAAGGACGTGCTGGCCAAGGCCGTCGGCTCGCGCAACCCGATCAACCTCGTCCGCGCGACGATCAAGGGTCTGCAGGCCGTCGCCTCGCCGAAGCGTATCGCCGCCAAGCGTGGCAAGACGATCGAAGAGGTGCTGGGCAATGGCTAAGAACAACGAAACCGCCGGCACCGTCCGCGTGCGCCTGGTCAAGGGCCTCCGCGGTGTGCAGGGTCGTCATCGTCTGAGCGTGAAGGCCCTGGGCCTCAACAAGCTCAACGATGTGCGCGAACTGAAGGATTCCCCGCAGGTCCGTGGCCTTATCAACACGGTCTACTACCTGGTTCGGGTCGAGGAGTAAGCAATCATGCGTCTTAACGACATCAAGCCCGGCAAGGGCGCCCGCAAGACCCGCACCCGCGTCGCCCGCGGTATCGGTTCCGGCCTCGGCAAGACCGCCGGCCGCGGCCACAAGGGTCAGCACGCCCGCGCTGGTAACACCCATCGCGTTGGTTTCGAAGGCGGCCAGATGCCGCTGCAGCGCCGCCTGCCGAAGGTGGGTTTCCGCTCGCTGAAGAAGGCGGACACCGAGCAGGTCATGCTGTACCAGCTGGCGTCGGTCCAGGCCGACACCATCGATCCGATCGCTCTGCACGCTGCCGGTCTCGTCACCAGCCGCGCCAAGAAGATCAAGATCGTGCTGAAGGGCGAGATCAGCCGCGCCATCAAGCTGCAGGGTGTGCTCGTGACGGCCGGTGCCAAGGCCGCCATCGAAGCCGCCGGCGGCAGCGTGGAGTAATCCAGTGGCTGGAGCGCAGGGCAATACGCTCGGCTCGCTGGGCAAACTGACGGAACTGCGTCAGCGCATCTTTTTCCTGATTGGTGCGTTGATCGTCTTCCGCCTCGGTTCGTTCATTCCCGTTCCGGGCGTGAACCCCGAGGCGATGACGAGCCTGGTTGAGGGCGGCGGCGGCCTGCTGAACATGGTCAACATGTTCTCGGGTGGTTCGCTGTCCCGCTTCTCGGTATTCGCGCTGGGCGTGGTGCCCTACATTTCGGCGTCGATCGTGATCCAGATGATGGGTTCGGTCATTCCGTCGCTGATGGCACTGCGCAAGGAAGGCGAGTCGGGTCGCCGGAAGATGACCACGTATACCCGTTTCGGCACGGTGGGCCTCGCAGCCTTCCAGGCCTTCGGTATCGCGATCAACCTCCAGGGACAGACGGGTGCCCATGGTCCGGTGGTGTACATGCCGGGCGCGGGCTTCATCATGGCATCGGTGGTTGGCCTCACGGCGGGCACCATGTTCCTGATGTGGCTGGGTGAGCAGATCACCGAGCGCGGCATCGGCAACGGCATTTCCATGCTGATCTTCGCCGGTATCGTGGCTGGCCTGCCCGCAGCGGTGGTGCACACGCTCTCGATGGCCGACAACGGCCAGCTGACGGTGCTGAAGCTGCTGATGGTCGTGGTGGTGATCCTGGGTGTCACGGCGTTCGTGGTGTTCATGGAGCGTGCGCAGCGTCGCATCACCGTGAACTACGCGAAGCAGGGCAACCAGCGTCAGTTCCAGCGCCAGACCTCGCACCTGCCGCTCAAGATCAACATGGCGGGCGTCATTCCGCCGATCTTTGCGAGCAGCCTGCTGTTGTTCCCGGCGACCGCGGCCAACATGTTCGGCTCGGCCCACCAGATGCGTTGGCTCCAGTGGCTCACCACTGCGCTGACCCCGGGTGAGCCGGTTTACGACATCGTTTTCGCGGTCCTGGTCATCGGCTTCGCCTTCTTCTATACGGCGATCGTGTTCAACTCGCAGGAAACGGCCGATAACCTCAAGCGTTCGGGCGCACTGATTCCGGGCATCCGTCCGGGTCGGGCCACGGCGGACTACATCGATGGCGTCATGACTCGTCTTACGGGTGTTGGCGCGCTCTACATCGTCCTGGTCTGCCTGGTGCCGTCGTTCATGCAGAGCGCCTGGCAAGTCCCGTTCTATTTCGGCGGCACTTCGCTGCTGATCGTGGTGGTGGTGGTGATGGACTTTACGGCTCAGGTCCAGGCCCATCTTGTGAGCCACCAGTACGAGAGTCTGCTTAAAAAGTCTAATCTCCGCCGCGGCTGAGATTAGACTGGAAGTCCCCGAGTAGGGGAGGCCGCGGCGCCCTGGCGCCGCAGGACTTCCCGTTTAGGTTAAACAAGGTTAGAATTGCGCGTTTACCGCGCTCGAAGCACATTGGAGACAGTACATCATGGCGCGCATCGCGGGTGTCAATTTGCCGGTCCAGAAGCATGTCTGGGTTGGCCTGCAGAGCATTTACGGAATCGGCCGTTCGCGGGCGAAGAAGGTCTGTTCTGACGCTGGCGTGGTTCCGACCACCCAGATCAAGTCGTTGAGCGAAGGCGAGGTCGAAAAGATCCGCGCCGAAGTCGCTAAGTACACGGTCGAGGGCGACCTCCGCCGCGAAATCGGCATGGCAGTCAAGCGTCTGATGGACCTGGGTTGCTACCGTGGCCTGCGCCACCGTCGTGGCCTGCCGGTGCGCGGCCAGCGCACGCGTACCAACGCCCGTACCCGTAAGGGTCCGCGTCGTCCGATCAAGAAGTAACGGATACCGATTATGGCTAAGCCGGTTAAGACCAAGAAGAAGATCAAGCGCGTTGTCACGGATGCCGTGGCGCACGTGCAGGCTTCCTTCAACAACACCATCGTCACGATCACCGATCGCCAGGGCAACGCCCTGTCGTGGGCGACCGCAGGCGGCGCGGGTTTCCGCGGCTCCCGCAAGTCGACCCCGTTCGCTGCCCAGGTTGCCGCCGAAAAGGCTGGCCGCGCTGCCGGCGACTACGGTGTGAAGACCGTGGAAGTTCGCATCAAGGGCCCAGGCCCGGGCCGCGAGTCGGCCGTGCGTTCCCTGAATGCGTTGGGCTACAAGGTGCTCAACATTATTGACGTCACGCCGATTCCGCATAACGGCTGCCGTCCCCCCAAGAAGCGTCGCGTCTAAGGAGCATACCCATGGCCCGTTATCGTGGAGCTACCTGCAAACTTGCGCGTCGTGAAGGTGCCGACCTCGGTCTGAAGAGCCCGGCCCGCGCGCTTGATTCCAAGTGCAAGCTCGAAAACAAGCCCGGTCAGCATGGCGCCAACAAGCGCGCCCGTCTGTCCGACTACGCAGTGCAGCTGCGTGAGAAGCAGAAGGTCAAGCGCATCTACGGCGTGCTTGAGCGTCAGTTCAGCAACTACTACACCAAGGCTTCGACCCAGAAGGGCAACACGGGTGAAAACCTGCTTCGCCTCCTGGAAAGCCGTCTCGACAACGTCGTCTATCGCATGGGTTTCGCGGTCACCCGCGCCCAGGCCCGCCAGCTCGTCGCCCATAAGTCGGTGACGGTCAACGGCAAGAAGGTCAACGTTCCCTCGTACCACGTCCGTCCGGGCGACGAGGTTTCGCTGACCGAAAAGGCCCGCACCCAGCTGCGTGTGCAGGAAGCGGCGACGATCTACGACACGATGGATCTCCGTCCGTCGTGGGTCGAGGTCGACAGCAAGAAGTTCGCAGGCACGTTCAAGGCCGTCCCGGATCGTGGTGATCTGCCGGCCGATATCAACGAAGCCCTGATCGTCGAGCTTTACTCGAAGTAATCCACCGGAGCCTTGCATGGCAGTATCGTCAACTAGTGTGCTGCGGCCTCGTGGCCTCAGCGTCGAGCAGCTTGGCGCCAACCGCGCTAAGGTAGTGGTAGAGCCGCTCGAGCGTGGTTTTGGCCACACCCTGGGCAACGCGCTGCGCCGCGTGCTGCTCTCTTCGATTCCGGGCAGCGCCATCGTCGAAGTCGAAATCGACGGCGTGCTGCACGAGTACACCACCCTGGAAGGCCTTCAGGAAGATGTCATTGAGGTTCTCCTGAACCTCAAGGACGTCGCCATTCGCCAGCACAGCGGTGACGAAGTCACCCTGACGCTCTCGAAGAAGGGCAAGGGCGTGGTCACGGCGGGCGATATCGCCGTCGACCACACTGTTGAAATCGTCAACCCGGATCATGTGATCTGCCACCTCACCAAGGATGTGGCACTGAACATGCGTCTGAAGGTTCGCAAGGGCGTCGGCTACCAGCCCGCCAGCGCGCGCCAGCATCCGGATGACGAGACGCGGCCGATCGGCCGTCTGCAGCTTGACGCGTCGTTCGCGCCGGTGCTGCGCGTGGCTTACGAAGTGGACGCCGCTCGCGTTGAGCAGCGCACCAACCTCGACAAGCTCGTGCTCGACATCGAGACGAACGGCACGATCGGTGCTGAAGACGCTGTCCGCAAGGCGGCTGAAATCATCAACGACCAGCTGTCGGTTTTCGGCGATTTCTCGCGCCGCGAGTCCGATTCGACCAAGGCGGAGAAGGGCGGTTTCGATCCGCTGCTGCTCCGTCCGATCGACGACCTCGAACTGACGGTCCGTTCGGCGAACTGCCTGAAGGCGGAGAGCATCTACTACATCGGCGATCTGGTTCAGAAGACCGAAGTGGAGCTGCTCAAGACCCCGAACCTGGGCAAGAAGTCCCTGACCGAAATCAAGGATGTCCTTGGCGGTCGCGGTCTCGCCCTCGGCATGAAGCTCGAAAACTGGCCGCCGCCGGGTCTTTCCCACGGCATGCAGCTGGGCTGATATACCCCGGGGCGATCACTTGATCGCCCCGGTTCTTTGCGTCAACCGGCGGATGCCACGCGCACTTCCACCGGGTTACCCAAGCGGTCCACAGAGGCCGTGCTCTTATAACGGGGCGTTTTGACAGCCTCGAATAGCGGGCAACCGCGGGAAGCCGGCCCTCCTGGCCGACTTTTCATAACAACAGACCTATAGAGAGTAATCGCCATGCGCCACCAGAAATCCGGTCGCAAGCTCAACCGCACGAGCAGCCACCGCGAAGCCATGTTCAAGAACATGGCCGCGTCGCTGATCAAGCACGAGCTGATCCGCACCACCCTGCCGAAGGCCAAGGAACTCCGTCGCGTCGCCGAGCCGCTCATCACGCTCGCGAAGACCGATGGCGTTGCCAACCGCCGCCTCGCTTTCTCGCGCCTGCGCGACAAGCAGGCCGTGGGCAAGCTGTTCGTCGAGCTCGGCCCGCGTTACCGCGAGCGTCCCGGCGGCTACCTGCGCATCCTCAAGTGCGGCTTCCGCCCGGGCGACAACGCCCCGATGGCGTACGTCGAGCTGGTCGATCGCCCGGCGACGTCCGAAGCGGTCGACGCCGAGTAAGCGTCCTTCGCTACGCGTAATACCGAAGCCCCGGCTGAGCAATCAGCCGGGGCTTTTCTTTTGGCCGAATCCTTGGGTTCCGGGCGAACAAGGGGGCGCCGTCGCCTGCAGGAGCGCGCGTGCGCGCGATCGGGCGTGCCGCAGCGCTAAGTCCTTGACGTGGTTACAAACGAAACTTCTTCCACCTACTGACAAACCGGGGCACAAAGCGTTAACGTGGGCATCCCCGCACCGCACCATCCCCGAATGAACCCTCTTACCTGGTCGTACCGCTCGCGATATCTCGCTGGTTTCCTCGTCTGTGCCGGCCTTATGGGCTTCGCGCTTTATGCGCAGTACCAGATGCATCTGGACCCGTGCCCCCTGTGCATCTTCCAGCGCATTGCCGTATGCGTCATGGGTTTGTTCTTCCTGGTGGGTGCACTGCACGGGCCGGTGAAGAAGGGCGCCCGCACGGTCTACGCTGTCCTGATCACGCTGGGCGGCGCGTGGGGTATCGCCACTGCCGGCCGCCATCTCTGGCTGCAGAGCCTTCCCGCCGACCAGGTGCCCGCATGCGGGCCCGGGCTCGGCTACCTGTTCGACGCGTTCCCATTCCTGAAAATGCTCAAGCTCGCATTCACCGGTTCCGGTGAGTGCGCCAAGATCGAGCCGATCCTGGGCCTGCCGATGCCGGCATGGACCCTGATCTTCTTCATTGTCCTCACCGTATGGGCCTGGCTGGCCCTGCGCAGCACCACCCGTTCCCCGTCTTCCCGCGCTGTCCAAAGCGCAACCACGTAGGCCCCGCTGTCATGCCGCACTCCCTCAAAGCCGTTCCTCCCCCGACCGCCAACTGGGCGCCGGGCACCTGGCGTTCGCGGACCGCGTTGCAGCAGCCCACGTATGAGAACCAGGACGAACTGAACGCGTCGCTCGCCCAGTTGGGCCAGTTGCCACCGCTCGTCACGTCCTGGGAGATCAACACGCTCAAGCAGCGCATCGCTGAAGCCCAGGAGGGCGAGCGCTTCCTCCTCCAGGGTGGCGATTGCGCCGAGAGCTTCGCTGACTGCACCAGCCCGATCATTTCGAACCGGCTGAAGGTCCTGCTGCAGATGAGCCTCGTGCTCGTGCACGGCCTGAAGAAGCCCGTGCTGCGCGTGGGTCGCTTTGCTGGCCAGTACGCCAAGCCGCGCTCGGCGGATTCGGAAACCCGCGATGGCGTCACGCTGCCCGCGTTCCGAGGCGATCTGGTCAACAGCCCCGAGTTCACCCCCGAAGCGCGTCGCGCGGATCCGCAGCGCCTGATCAAGGCGCACGCACGCTCGGCGATGACCATGAATTTCGTCCGTGCGCTGATCGATGGCGGGTTTGCCGACCTGCATCATCCGGAGTACTGGGACCTGGCATGGGTGGAGCATTCGCCGCTCGCGGCCGAGTACAAGCGCATGGTGGCCAGCATTGGCGATTCGCTGCGCTTCATGGAGACGCTGGCCGGCCAGTCGATCTCCAGCTACTCGCGCGTGGATTTCTACACGTCGCACGAAGCGCTGCTGCTGCACTACGAAGAGGCGCTGACGCGTCAGGTGCCGCGCCAGGATGGCTGGTTCAACCTGTCCACGCACTTCCCGTGGATCGGCATGCGCACGGCGGCACTGGATGGCGCGCACACCGAATACTTCCGCGGCATCCGCAACCCGATTGCGGTGAAGGTCGGCCCGACGGTGCAACCGGATGACCTGCTGCGCCTGATCGACGTGCTCAACCCGAACGACGAGCCGGGCCGCCTGACCCTGATCCACCGCATGGGCAACGACAAGATCGCGACGCAGCTGCAGCCGTTGCTGGAGGCAGTGAAGCGCGATGGCCGCCGCGTGCTATGGGTAGCCGACCCGATGCACGGCAACACCGAGAGCACGAGCAACGGTTACAAGACTCGCCGTTTCGCGAATATCGCGGGCGAGTTGGATCAGGCGTTCGATATCCACGCGGCGGCCGGTACACGCCTTGGCGGTGTGCACCTGGAGCTGACGGGCGAGAACGTGACCGAGTGCCTGGGTGGCGCGCGTGGCCTGGTGGAGCAGGATCTCGATCGCGCGTACAAGTCGATGGTGGACCCACGCCTGAACTACGAGCAGTCGCTGGAACTGGCGATGCTGATCGTGAGGAAATCAGGCGGCATGGTGTGACAAAGAAACCCCGCTTCGGCGGGGTTTCTTTTTGCCACGCTCGCCTTCGGCCTTGCGCTAGTGAAGCGGTTCATTCGCTTTCGCGAATGCATGTAACCAGCGGCTTACGCCGCCTCGTGCTGGTGGGCTTGGGGCCGAGAGCCGTCGGTGCCCACCCTCGCTGCTCAGACAAGTCTCCAGCGTTCGACAAGGATGCCGCTACGCGGCCATGTACTTATTTGGCCTACGGCCGCGAACCGGCCGCCGTGAGGGGCTTTTCGACGAGACATCCGTGTCTCGTCAAAAAGGAACGGCCATCCATGGCCGTCCCCCTGCGGGCTATTCCCTCCCGTCGGCCTCGCCTCCGAAACTCGCCTCGAGGGTGGGCACCGACGACTCTCTTCACCCATGAGGTGGCGTGATGGGCGAGCTCGTATCTCGTGACGCCATGCCGTTGTAGGAGGCCACCCTGTGGCCGACAGCTTTCGCGATACCGTCGCTGGGCCTGCGCGCTCGGCGAAACGATGTCGCCCACAGGGTGGGCTCCTACAACGGGGGGCGCTATTCGATGAATGAATGCGCCAGGCTTGTGTAGTAGCGTGCTTGCACGCGATCAACCCACGCAGCGATGACGCTATATCGCATCACCACGCGACGATCGGCAAACGCTGCCACAACGTCGCGTTTGCCGATGCACGCCACACGACCACCCCTGTCAGCGGACGAAGCAGCTGTCCGCCCACGCATGCCCGAACGCGCCCATCTACCCGCAGACAACGCCGCGGCTCTCCATCCACCCAACCTCATGGGTCAAAAGAGCCGTCGGTGCCCACCCTCGAGGCGAGTTCCGCACAAGAGAGCGGCCGTAGGCCACATAGATAAATCATGCCGCGCAGCGGCATTCCGCACCGAACGCGGAGGACCTGTCTGAGCAGCGAGGGTGGGCACCGGCGGCTCTCGGCCTCAACCCCACAAGAGCGATGCGGCGGATGCCGCTCAACACACGCATTCGCAAAAGCGAATGAACTGCTCCACTAGCGCGAAGCCAAAGGCGAGCCAGCAACGTCAGGACAGCATCGTCCCGGTATCGAGCCACCGCTGGTGCCACGACAGCGCCTCCGGCAGCAGATGCGGCGTGTGCTTGCCAAAGCTCACGCGCGAGGCTCGATCGAAGTAATCCTCAAGCTGTGCACGGTACGACGGATCCACACAGTGATCCAGGATCTGCCTCGCACGATGCCGCGGCGGCAACCCGCGCAGATCGGCCAGGCCATGCTCCGTCACGATGATCGACACATCGTGCTCCGTATGGTCCACGTGGCTCACAATCGGCACCAGCGCCGAGATGCTGCCGTTCTTCGCCGTGCTTGGGCTCAGGAAGATCGACAGGAAGCTGTTACGCGCGAAATCGCCCGAGCCGCCGATGCCATTCATGATCCGGCTGCCCATCACGTGGGTCGAATTCACGTTGCCGTACAGATCCGCCTCGATCATGCCGTTCATCGCAATGCAGCCAAGGCGCCGCACGAGCTCCGGATGATTCGAAATCTCCTGCGTGCGCATGATGATGCGCTCGCGGTAGAAATCGATATTGCGCTTGAACTCCTCGTTCGCCGCAGGACTCAACGCAAAGCCCGTGCATGACGCAACGCGGAGCACGCCATCGCGCAGCATGTCGAGCATGCCGTCCTGGATCACCTCGGTGAACGCCGAAAGATCGCGGAAGCCGCTCTCCGAGAGCCCAGCCAGCACGGCGTTGGGAATATTGCCCACGCCCGACTGCAGCGGCAGCAGGTTCGCCGGCAGGCGCCCCTTCTTCACTTCATGCTGCAGGAACTCAATGAGGTGCCCCGCAATGCGCTTGCTCGTGTCGTCCGCCGGCGAAAACGGGCTGTTGCGATCCGGGCCATGCGTGCGCACCACGGCCACGACCTTGTCCGGATCCACACGCAACGAGGTCTCGCCGATACGGTCATCCGCGTGCACCAGCGGAATGGGCTTGCGATGCGGGGGCAGGGCAGTGCCGTAGTACACATCGTGCATGCCGTCGATGCCTTCGGGCTGCCAGTCGTTGACCTCGATGATCACTTTCTTCGCGAGGTCGAGCCAGGTCTTGTTATTGCCGATGGACGTCGAGGGAATCAGCGAGCCATCCTCGCGAATGCCGGCCACTTCGACGACAGCAGTATCGATATCGCCGTAGAAGCCAAACCACACATGCTGTGCCACATGGCTCAGGTGGATATCGATGTAATCCAGCGTGCCGGCGTTGATGCGCTGGCGTGCATCCGGGTCGGTCTGGAACGGCATGCGCAGCGCGATGCCATCGGCCTTCGCCAGGGCACCGTCGAGTTCCGGGGCCGTGGACGCACCGGTCATCAGGCGGATGCGGAAGGCCTCACCCGCCACATGGGCATCTTCGATGCGCCGGGCCAGCGCCAGCGGCACGGCCTTGGGGTACCCGGAGCCGGTGAAGCCGCTCATTGCCACGGTCTCGCCGGGCTGGATAAGGGCGGCGGCGGCCTCCGCGCTGACCACGCGGTCGCGCAGGAGGGAGGAGCGGATGCGGTCGGAAGACATGGGCGAGCCGGTGTTGCGGAGGGGACCGCCCATTTTCCCATTCCGTCGACGCGATGGCCCATGCGACCAAGGTGGTATGGCAACCTGCCGCAGGTCGTGGCCGGGCCTGGGCAAAACGGGACACCGTGCCGGAATCGCGGGCGGCCTTTTGTTACGCTCGGGAGGGCCGCGTCCTGGCGGCCAAGGAAGGAGTCGCGATGCCCCGGCAACGCTTGCGCTACCCCGGTTCGTTCCGCCGCCCCACGCGAGCGGCCCTCGCCACCCTGTTGGCCGCCACGGCCACGCTAACGCACGCTACCGAAGCGAAGGAGACACCCCGCATGAATGCGTCTGCCGCCCACGTGACCGCCGAGCAGGCGATGCACGGCATGCTGGAATTGATCCGCACGACGCCCTCGGTGGCGGAACTCACGCCCGAAGCGATGGGCGAATGCCTGGGGCTGCCGATCAAGCGCCTCAGCACGGATCACTTTGGCTACGCGCAGCCGCTTTCCGGCGGTTGGGCCTTCAGCGTCGAGCGGCAGCAGGTCGGTTCGATGGGGCCGCGCATCGATCTGATCTTCTCCCCCGTGGGTGAGGATCGCCCGGCTGCGACACCCATTTGTACGCCTGACTTCGGCCACTTTACGCAGGAGCTGGAGCGCATGGGTTTCAAGCGCCAGAGCGCGCACGGCGAACATGGGCGCTGGACATACGACGCCTTCGACCGGCCTGGCCAGCATGTTGAGGTATACCCGCTGGTCGCCGAGGGGGCGGACGCCGCGGGCGCCTGCGTGCAGATGGTCCTGGTGCGCTGAGGGGGCAGGCCATGCCACTCAATGCCAAAGCGGAAGCGGTCCTGCAGGCCTTCGGAAAAGAACCCGGTGTCACGCCGGATCAGCTGAAGAACCTGACGGAGACGATCAATGCCTCGCCGGCGCTCGTCGACGAGGTGAACCGCGCGGTCGATGCGGGTCACCTCCAGCGCATCGTCGCCCTGAACAATCCGCATGCAGGCGGTGAATACAACGCTGGCGCCCATGAGATGCGCTTGCCGCTCACGAGCCTTTCCACGCCAACCGGCGGCAAGTTCGACGCATCGGAGGCCACCTTCGTGCTTGGCCACGAACTGCAGCACGGGTTCAACGCGGCTGATATCGCGAAGGCCAACACGCAGTTCACGCATGATCTGCAGGCCGTGGCGCAATCAAAAACCACGCCCCACGACTATACGAAGCCCGTGGGCGATGTGATCGCTGCGAGCCGCCGTGACGAGGCTGGTGCGGAAATCTCCGGATGGAACGCGACAGTCAGCGCCGCGCGTCTGGAAGCGCAGAAGAACCATGCGCCCGCGCCCACGCTGGAAGACATCTACAAGCGCAACCCGGGGCGCATGGATGATTTCATCCACGTCGATCGCAGCCAGCTGCCCGCGACGTACAGCATGCGCTCCAACCTCACGGTGAATGCCGACCTGACCATGCCGTCCACGCCGGCCAATATTGAAGGCATGGGCAAGAATTATTTCGACCGGTCATCGACGCTTGGACACAACGGCAACTCGTCGTATGCGAACTACTACGGCGCCTGGGCCGCGGGCGTCGCCGTGCAGTACGAGCGCCACTACGGGAATGGGCAGGCGCCCATGGCGCTCGACCTGAAGTCGCTTCATCTGGATCCCGGCATCATGGCGCAGAACGGTATTAACCTTGGCGTGAACCACAACGCCATGCCTTATCTGGACACCAGCACGCAGCCACCGACAGCGCGTAACTTCCGCGACTCGGCAACGTCGCATGTCTATCAGCCGGTCGTTCCCGGTTCGGCACCTGTCACGCTGGATCACAGCGATCACCCGGACCATGCGCTATTCAAGCAGGCGCAGGGTGCCGTGCATCGGCTCGATGCGCAGCATGGCAGGGTGCCCGACCAGCAGAGCGAAAACCTGGCGGGCGCATTGACCGTCGCGGCCCGGGAGCAGGGCCTGACATCAGTCGATCACGTGGTGCTCAATGCGGATGCGTCGAAAGCCTATGCCGTGGAAGGTCAGCTGGATTCGCCGCACAAGCGTATCGCCGAGGCATCGACGCAGCAGGCGGTCAACACGCCGATCGAGCAAAGCAGCGTCGCGTGGCAGGCGGTCGCCGAACGCGCACAACAGGCCAGCCACCAGCAGGTCGTGCAACAGCAGTCCGCATCACAGCAACAGGCGACGCAGCAGCCACCGGCGCAGCCACAGGCGCCGGCGATGTCGCATGCCATGCCGGGCCCCTGAGTGAACGGCGGGGCCTCCTGGCCCCACGTCAACGGCCGTGGCGGCCTAACGCCCACGCCACGTGCTCACGCACCACGGCCGAGTCGTTATTGGCTCGCGCCAGCAAGGCGTCCACCACCTCATCCGTGGTGGGCGCGTTTCCGAGGCCTACGGCAAGGTTGCGTAACCAGCCCTCGTACCCCGTGCGGCGAATCGCCATCCCCTCGGTGCGAGAGAGGAATTCCTCCTCGCTCCATGCGAACAGTTCCACCAGCTTCGGCCCATCCAGGCTGTGTCGCGGCGCGAAATCAGGCTCGGTCGCATCCTGTGCAAACTTGTTCCACGGGCAGATCAGCTGGCAGTCGTCGCAGCCAAACACACGATTGCCCATCGGTGCGCGGAGTTCTTCCGGAATACTGCCCCTGAGCTCGATCGTGAGATACGAAATGCATTTGCGCGCATCCAGCCGATACGGCGCGACGATGGCCTGCGTTGGGCAGATATCGATGCATTTGCGGCAGCTGCCACAGTGCGCTGAGGCGGGTTCATCCACGGGCAGGGGCAGGTCGGTGTAAAGCTCGCCCAGGAAGAAGTAGGAGCCGGCACGCTTGTTGATCACGACGGTGTGCTTGCCGATCCAGCCGAGCCCCGCGTTGCGTGCAAGGGCTTTCTCCAGCACGGGGGCGGAATCCACGTAGGCGCGGTAAGCGAATTCGCCGATGCGCTCGGTGATGCGCGAGGCCAGCTTCTGCAGCCGGTTGCGCATGACCTTGTGGTAATCCCGGCCCAGGGCGTAGCGGGCGATGTACGCCTTGTCGCCATCGTTGATGACATCCCAGGCATTTGCCGTGCCGGGCGGGATGTAATCCATGCGCACCGAGATGACGCGCAGGGTGCCGGGTTCCAGCTCGGCGGGCCGGCTGCGCCGGGTGCCGTGGCGGGCCATATAGTCCATCTCGCCATGGTGGCCATCGGCCAGCCAGCGTTCGAGGTAAGCCTCGTCGTGGCCCAGTTCGGTGCCCGCTATCCCGGCATCCGCGAAGCCGAGTTCACCCGCCCAGCGCTTGATGTCGCTGGCGAGGGCGGCGTAATCGATGTCGGTGGAAACGGGCATGCCTCCATTCTACTTGGCCCACCTATAATCCCTACGATGAGCGCCCCACACCGCGATACCGCCCTGTTCACGTCCGCGCAGTCGCGCGCCATCGACCGGCGTGCGATCGATGAGCTGGGTATTCCCGGCTTCGAACTGATGTCGCGCGCCGCCGCGGCGGCCTTTGCCCAGCTGCGCCGGCACTGGCCCGAGGCCCGGAGGGTTCGTGTCGTATGCGGTGCGGGCAACAACGGCGGCGATGGTTACCTGGTGGCACGCGACGCGCTGGCGGCTGGGCTGCACGCGGATGTGGTCGCGCTAGGTGTACCGAAGGAGGGCGGTGATGCCGCCCGGGCGCGCCAGGCCTTCGTGGATGCCGGCGGCGTGGTCACGCTCTCCGAGGACGACGACGCGCTTGCGAGTCCCGATGTCATTGTGGACGCGATCTACGGGACCGGCCTGAACCGTGCACCCGAACGCGAAGCGAAGCGTGCCATCGAGGCAATCAACGCGGCGGGCCTGCCGGTACTCGCGCTGGATATCCCCTCCGGGCTATCGGCGGACACCGGCGGGTGCCCGGGCGTGGCGGTGCGTGCCAGCGCCACGGCCACCTTCATCGTTCACAAGCGTGGTTTGCATACCCACCTGGCGGAGATCGCCGGCGGGATTGTGCTGCATACCCTTGGGTTGCCCGAAGGGATCCTGGAGCCACCCGATGCCACGATCCTGACGCCGCGCGGCCTGCCGCCGCGGCCACGCGACTCACACAAGGGCACGAACGGTCATGTGCTGGCCGTAGGTGGTGATCATGGCACCGGCGGTGCGGTGCGCATGGCGGCCGAGGCGGCGGCGCGCACCGGCGCAGGCCTGGTCAGCGTGGCCACCCGCGAGCAGAACGTGCTGGCGATGAACGCGGCGCGTCCCGAACTCATGGCGCATGCCGTCGATGGCCCGCAGACACTCCAGCCCATGCTGGATAAGGCCTCGGTGGTCGCGCTGGGCCCCGGTCTGGGCCAGGCCGCGTGGGGCCATGCCCTGTGGACCACCGCGCTCGATGCCGGCAAGCCTACCGTGCTCGATGCGGATGGCCTGAATCTTCTGCACGCCGAGAAGCGCATCCTGCCCGCCCGCATCGTGCTCACCCCGCACCCGGGCGAGGCCGGCCGCCTCCTGGGCGTGTCGACCGCGGAGGTGCAAGCGGACCGTTTCGCCGCCGTGCGCTTGCTCGCCCGGCGCTTCGAAGCCGTCGTGGTCCTGAAGGGCAACGGCAGCCTCATTGCCTCGCCGGAAGGCGAAGTCGCCGTGTGCCCCTGGGGGAATCCGGGCATGGCCAGTGGTGGCATGGGCGATACCCTTACCGGCATCATCGCGGGCCTGCTCGCGCAGGGTTGCGTGCCTTTCGAGGCCGCGTGCCTGGGTGTCGGCCTGCATGCGCGTGCTGCTGATGTCGCGGCCAGGGGCGGCGAACGTGGCCTGCTGGCTGGCGATCTGCTCGAACCATTGCGCCGCCTCGTGAACGGCCTGGAGGCCTGATGGAACTCGCTCTACCTGATGAAGCCGCGACCATCGCCCTTGGCCGCCGCCTGGCAGCCACCTTGCCCGGTGGGCTGGTGGCGTTCCTGCATGGCGATCTGGGCGCGGGCAAGACCACGTTCGCCCGTGCGTTCCTGCAGGCGCTTGGCGTGGGCGAACGGGTGAAAAGCCCGACCTACAGCCTGGTCGAGGGCTACGAGCTCGGCGATCGCCAGGCGTTCCACCTGGACCTGTACCGCATCGCTGACCCGGGCGAACTCGAATGGCTCGGCCTGGACAGCCTGGCTGAGCCGGGGGCCGTGGTGCTGGTGGAGTGGCCCGAACGCGGCGCCGGCGCGCTGCCGCCGGTCGATCTGGAACTCAGCTTCCGCCACGACGGCACTGGCCGCGCCGTCAGCTTTCTAGCCCGCACCGCCACGGGCCGACGCGTCGTCGATACCCTCCTGTAGGAGCGCGCTTGCGCGCGATGCGCCGTGCCGCGAGCACCCATCGCGCGCGAGCGCGCTCCTACATATCGCGATAAATCTCATCGCTTGCCGCGCATTCCTGTACGAACGTTGACGAAGTGTTCGCAGGTTATGGATTAGCAAGGGAAAAAATCTTGCAATCCGCGGGCGCATGGAGTTCAATCCGGGCCATATGAGGGGAATCACTAACAAACTTGGGCTCCTTGCGTGCGTGACCGCCGTCGCGACGCTGGCGCCTGCCGCCTCGCAGGCGGCGGATGTGAAGGCGGCACGCGTCTGGGCTGGCCCTGAATACACGCGCGTCGTCTTCGACCTTTCCGGTCCGGCTACTTACAAGATGTCCCAGGGCGATACCCCGGGCAGCGTCGTGCTGGATATTGCCGGCAGCGCCGTGGCACCCGATTTTTCGGCGCCGGGCGGGCAGGGCCTGTTCAAGTCCATGAGTACCGGCAAGCAGGGCGCCGCCGCCCGCATGACCGCCATGGTCGATCCAAAGGCCAAACCCAAGAGCTTCCTGCTCAAGCCAGCCGGCGATTACGGCTACCGCCTGGTGCTCGATCTGTATCCGGGTGGGCAGGCCGATCCGGGCGATAACGCCCCAGGCGATGACGATACCCCGGCCGCGGCGAAGGCCGTGGCCGATGCACCGGCTGATGCGCCGGTCGCGACCGTGACATCGTCAAAGAGCCGCAACGCCAAGACACCCCCCGCCGGCGTGCCGCCCATGGCGGGCGGCGGCCGCAAGGTGGTCGTGGCGATCGATGCCGGCCACGGCGGCGAAGATCCGGGCGCCAGGGGCGCCACGGGCCTGCGCGAGAAGGATGTCACCCTGATGGTGGCGCGTGAGCTGGCCGACCAGATCAACCGCCAGCCGGGCATGCAGGCCGTGCTGACCCGCAACGGCGATTACTTCATCCCGTTGAAGCGCCGCTACCAGATCGCCCGCGAGCACAACGCGGACATGTTCGTGTCGATCCACGCGGATGCCTTCAAGAACAGCGACGCCAAGGGTTCTTCCGTGTGGGTCCTTTCCCCGCGCGGCAAAACCTCCGAGGCCGCGCGCTGGCTGGCCGATCGCGAAAACCGCGCCGACCTGGTTGGCGGCGTCTCGCTGGATGACAAGGATGATTCGCTGGCCGCCGTGCTGCTCGACCTGCAGCAGGGCTACGCCATGCAGGCCTCGGAGCAGATCGCCGGTAACGTGCTGAAGGCGTTGGGCCGGCTGGGTCCCACGCACCGTGGCTACGTGGAGCGCGCCAACTTCGTGGTGCTGCGCTCGCCCGATGTGCCGTCGATCCTCGTGGAAACCGCGTTCATCACGAACCCGTCCGAGGAAACCCGCCTGCGCAACGAAGGCCACCGCCAGGAGCTGGCCAGCGCCGTGCTCGGTGGTGTGCGTAACTATTTCGAATCGATGCCGCCGCCGGGCACGTGGTTCGCCGCCCAGGCGGCGCGCCGCAACGGTACCTACGTGGCGTCCACGCCCGCCCCGGTGGAATCCGGCGATGGCAGCGACGACAGCAGCGATATCAGGGCACCGGCGAAGACGTCGGCGAAGTCGGTAGCCAGGGCCCCGGCCGCGCCCGATAAACCCTCGAAGGTGGTGGCCAAGGCCGATGCCCCGGCGAAGAAGGGCAGCAGCGGTCGTGCCGACGAGAACATCCGCGACCTGCACCGTGTGGGCCGTGGCGAAACACTGACGGGGATCGCCCAGCAGTACGGTGTCTCCGTGGGCGCGCTCAAGCTCGCCAACAAAATGAACGACAACACGGTGCGCGTCGGCTCCGTCATGGTGATCCCGTCCGGCTAAGCGGCCGGGGTCCCCGTTGGGCTATCCTTCTGGCTTGTAAGTGATAGCCAGGCCACGCCCATGCCCATCCGTCCCCTTCCTCCCGAGCTGATCAACCAGATCGCGGCGGGTGAAGTCATCGAGCGTCCCGCCTCGGTGGTGAAGGAACTCGTGGAGAACAGCATCGATGCCGGCGCGCGCCGCATCGAGGTCGATATCGAGCAAGGCGGCGTGCGGCTCATCCGCGTGCGCGACGACGGTGGCGGCATTCCGCGCGAGGAACTGCCACTGGCCGTGGCCTCCCACGCCACCAGCAAGATCGCCAGTTTCGATGACCTCGAGCGGGTGGCCAGCATGGGCTTCCGCGGCGAGGCGCTCGCGTCGGTGTCGTCGGTGGCCCGCTTCTCGCTCACCTCCCGGCACGCCGGGCAGGATGCGGCGTGGCGTATCGAAGTGGACGGCGGCAGGTATACCGATGCACGCCCGGCGCAGCATCCGCCCGGCACCACGATTGAAGTGCGCGACCTGTTCTACAACGTGCCCGCCCGGCGTAAGTTCCTCCGTGCAGAGCGCACGGAGTTCGCGCACATCGATGACCTGCTCAAGTCGCTGGCGCTGGCACGCGAAGGCGTCGACATCCGGCTGACCCACAACGGCAAGCCGGTGCGCTTGCTCAAGCCCGCGCGCGATGAACACGCCGCGTTGGCGCGTGTCGCCGAAGTGCTTGGCCCCGAGTTCCCGAGCCAGGCGCTACGCGTCGAGCACGAGGCGGCGGGCATGCGCCTGAGTGGTTGGGTGGGCCTGCCGACCGCGTCGCGTTCGCAGGCGGATCAGCAGTACTTTTATGTGAATGGCCGCCTGGTTCGTGATCGCATCGTGGCCCACGCCGTGCGCCAGGCGTATGCGGACGTGCTATTCCACGGCCGGCATCCGGTCTTCGTCCTGTTCCTTGATGTCGATCCGGCAGGCGTCGACGTCAACGTGCACCCCGCAAAAAGCGAAGTGCGCTTCCGCGAGCAGCGCCTCATCCACGATTTCCTGTTCCGTACCTTGCATGAAGCGCTGTCACAGACGCGCGCTGGCGCGGCGGCGCACGAGGCACCGATGCCGGTGGCTGCCGCGGCGTCGGGTGCCTACGACGTGCGTACATCGCAGCCGATGCCATCCATGCCGGCGTGGCCGCAACAGGCCAGCCAGTCGCGGCTGAACCTCGGCGTGCGCGAAGAACCGTTGGCGGATTACGCCACGTTGATGGGCGGCGCTGGCCATGGTGCGCCCACCGCGTTCGCACCGCGGCCGTCCACATCGTGGTCGCCTACGCTGGCGCAGGATCCGGAGCAGGGCGATGACGTACCGCCGCTGGGCTATGCGATCGCGCAGCTGAAGAACATCTACGTGCTCGCGGAGAACGCGCATGGGCTGGTGCTCGTCGATATGCATGCCGCGCACGAACGTATTACCTACGAGAAGCTGAAGAGCGGCCGTGTCACGGCGAACCTGCGTTCGCAGATGTTGCTCGTGCCGTTGTCGATCGCGGTAAGTGCGAAGGAAGCCGCGGCAGCGGAAGAGCACGCTGAAGCACTGGCCGATTGGGGCCTGGAGCTTTCGCGTAGTGGTCCGTCCGGTGTCGTCGTGCGCCGTATTCCTTCGCTGCTGGAAGGCGCGGATGTGGCGCAGCTCACGCGCGATGTGCTGAGCGAGCTGGCGCAGCACGGCAGCTCGCGCCGCCTTGAAGAACTGGAAAACGAACTGCTATCGACGATGGCCTGCCACGGCTCGGTGCGTGCTGGCCGGCGCCTGGGCGTGCCGGAAATGAACGCGTTGCTGCGCGAAATGGAAGCCACCGAACGCAGCGGCCAGTGCAACCATGGGCGGCCAACGTGGGTACAACTCTCCCTCGCCGAACTCGACAAACTCTTCCTGCGCGGTCGCTGATTCACGACCCTGTAGGAGACTTGAGGTCGTTATGATCCGCACATTAGCCCTTGCCACCGTATTCGCCATGACCACGACCCAAGTCCCCGCTGCTGAATCCTTGACGGCCTCGGTCGAGAAAGCCCGCGCCGCACGCCTCGCAGCCCTCACCGCCCCGGATGGCTGGCTGAGCCTCATTGGCCTGGAATGGTTGCAGCCCGGTGCCAACCGCATCGGCAGCGCCGCGGATAACGACATCGTGCTGAAGGCCGGCCCCGCCCACCTTGGCACCATAACGCTGGACGATACCGGCAACGCGACGATCGAGCTGGCAAAGAACAGCGGGGCGCTGGTCGATGGCCGTGAGGTGGAACGCGCCACGCTGGTCGACGATTCCCCGGGCCACAAGCCCACGGAAGTGCGTTTCGGCTCCGCCCAGTTCTTCGTGATCGCTCGCGATGGGCGCAAGGCGCTACGCGTGAAGGACGAGAACGCGGAAACGCGCACGCACTTCCTCGGCCTGGATTACTTCGCGATCGATCCGTCGTGGCGTGTCGTCGCCGACTGGGTGCCGTTCGATCCCCCGCACGAACTGGAGATCGGTTCGGTGTTGGGCACGATCGACAAGGAGAAGGTGCCGGGCAAGGCGGTATTTACCCGCGACGGCCAGACCTTCGAGCTCTATCCGATCCAGGAAGAGCCGAACTCGCTGTTCTTCGTGTTTGCCGATCGCACCAGCGGCAAGGAGACCTACGGCGCCGCACGCTTCCTCGATACGCCGCTGGCGAAGGATGGCAAGCTGGTGCTCGATTTCAACGAAGCCCGCAACCCGCCGTGCGCGTTCACGCCGTATGCGACCTGCCCGCTGGCGCCGCCGGAAAACCGGCTGGATGTGCGCATTACAGCGGGCGAAAAGAATTACCGCGGGCATCCCTGACGCTTAGCGCCCCTTGAACGCCGCCTTGCGGCGCTCGAGGAACGCCGATGTCCCCTCGCGCATATCCTCGGTCGAGAACGCAATGGCAAAGCCCTGCGTTTCAAACGCCAGGCCTTGATCGATGGCACACTCGCCACCCTCGATCACCGCCTCCAGGATGCCCTTCAGCGCGAGCGGTGCGGCAGCGGCCAGCTGATCGGCCATGGCATCGACCGCGGTATCCAGTTCATCGGCGGGCACCACGCGGGTGACAATGCCCAGGCGCTCGGCCCGTGCCGCGTCGATCTGCTGGCCCAGCAGGCACAACTCCAGCGCGACGCCGCGACCGGTAAGGCGCGTGAGGCGCTGCGTGCCACCGAAGCCCGGGATGAGGCCCAGGCCGATCTCCGGCTGGCCGAACTTCGCCTTCTCGCTCGCCACGCGCAGGTGGCAGGCCATGGCCAGTTCCATGCCACCACCGAGGGCGAAGCCCTGGATCCTCGCGATGACGGGCTTGCCCAGGCGCTCGATCGACGACATCAGTTCCTGGCCTGCGCGCGAGGCGGCCTGCGCCTGGACGGGTGACCATGCGGTCATCTCGGAGATGTCGGCGCCCGCCACGAACGCCTTCTCGCCTGCGCCCGCCAGCACCACCACGCGCACCGCATCGTCCTGCTGGGCCTGGCGGAACGCCAGGGACAGCTCACCGATCGTCTCGCGGTTGAGGGCGTTGAGCTTTTCGGGACGGTTGATGGTGATGGTGCGGACGGCGCCACGATCGGCGGTAGCGAGGGTGCGGAAGGCCATGGTGAATTCCGGCGTGGGGGGAAACCGCGGATGGTAGCAGGGGAACTCTTGCCCCCCGAATGGCGTCTTACCCCTAACGGGCACCGGGCCGCGCCAATGGACTATCCTCCACGCGTGCCCGGGGATCCGGGTCCACGGAGATTGGGATGTCACCCTCGCGTCTGTTTGTCATCGCCATGGGCTTGTGCTGCGGCACGGCCATTGCCCAGTCTGCGCCCCCGGCGCCGGCCTCGGGTGCGCCGGCGATCGACAAGACCAAGCTTTCTTACGCCATTGGCTACCAGATCGGTACCCAGTTCGCGAACAGCGCCCAGCCCGACGTGGATATCGCCATCCTGGTGAAAGCATTGCAGGACGGTTATGCCAAGCGCGCGCCAGGCGTTCCCATCGATGTCATGCAACAGCAGCTGGTGAATTTCGACGCCAAGGTGCAGCGTGATTCCATGGTGGAGTTCCGCCGCGTGGCCAATGCCAATGCGCAGCGCAGCACGGATTTCCTCGCGAAGAACAAGGTCAAGCCTGGCGTGGTCACGTTGCCCTCGGGCATCCAGTACAACGTGCTGGCCAAGGGGCGCGGTCCGCAGGCCCAGGTCACCAGCACGGTCGTGGTCAATTACCGCGGTGCACTGATCGACGGCACGGAATTCGACAGCTCCTACGCGCACGGCAAGCCCGTCACGTTTACCGTCAACCGCGTGATCCCCGGTTGGCAGGATGTGATCCCGCGCATGCACGTGGGCGATAAATGGAAGGTCGTGATTCCGCCGCAGCTGGCCTATGGCGAGCGCGGTGAGTTGCCGCGTATCGGCCCCAACGAAGCCCTCGTGTTCGAGATCGAACTGGTCGACATCCGCCAGTAGGCCGCTCGCGCTAGAATGGCCGCCGATATGGCCATGCTTCCCCCGCCGCCCACCAGCCTGCCCCTGACGCCCTGCACCGGTGTGTGCCGGCTGGATGCGCGCGGCCTGTGCGAGGGCTGCCTGCGCACGGGCGGTGAGATCGCCGCGTGGCGCACGCTCAGCGATGAGCAGAAGCTGTGGATCATGGACGAGGTGCTACCGCACCGGCAGGCGGGCTGATGGACGAGCTTCTGGCGCGCTTGCACGGTGCGTTGCTTCCGCTGGAAGCGCCCCCGGGCCCGCACGGCTGGAATCACGATGACATGGTGCGCCTGATCGGCGATGTACCCCGGCGGCGCGCCGCGGTGCTGATTGGCATTCGTGATGATCGCGAGCAGAACGTGCTGTTTACGCTGCGTACCGATACCTTGCAGCAACACGCCGGGCAGGTGGCCTTCCCGGGTGGGCGCGTCGAGGCCGAGGATGCCGATGTGATCGCCACGGCCTTGCGCGAAAGCCGCGAAGAAATCGGGCTGGAAGAGCGCTTCGTCACCCCGCTGGGTTACCTGGAGGCCATGGAAACCATCAGCGGTTTCAGCGTGACGCCGGTGGTCGCGCGCATCGCGGCGGATGCGCCGCTGAAGCCGGATCCCGGTGAGGTGGCGGAGGTCTTTGAAGTGCCGTTCGCCTTCTTCACCGATCCGGCGAACCTGCGCCGCTACCGGATGGATTTCCGCGGGCATAACCGCGAGATGGTCGAGTTCCTGCACGCGGGCTACCGCATCTGGGGTGCCACCGCGGCCATGCTGTTCAACCTGCTTAAGCGAATGGGCCACCAGCCATGTTGATTTCGCGCACCCTGATTGATGCGGCGACGGCCGCGAACCTCCCACCCGATGAAGTGCTCTTCGTCGATTGCCGCTTTGATCTCGTGGATGCCGCGAAGGGCGACCGCGACTACGCCGAGTCGCACATCCCGGGCGCCGTACGCGCTGACCTGGATCGCGAACTGGCCGATATGCCGACGCCGACGCCCGTGGATGAACGCGGGCGCCATCCGCTGCCGGACCGCGATGCATTCGAGGCCTTCCTGTCGCGCATCGGCTGGCGCCCCGATGTGCAGGTCGTTGCCTACGATGGCGCCGGTGGTGCGCTGGCCGCCGCACGATTCTGGTGGCTCGCGCGGCTGGCAGGGCTCGATAACGTCGCCGTGCTGGATGGCGGCTGGCCCGCGTGGATCGCGGCGAAATTGCCGGTGGATAGCGTCGTGCCCACGCGTGCGCCAACCAGCGTGGAGCTCCGCTTTGACCCGGCCGGGACCGCAACAGTGGACGAACTGACCACCGGGCTCGCCAGTGGCCGCATCGTGCTGCTCGATGCGCGCGCGACGCCGCGTTACCGCGGCGAGGTCGAACCGCTCGATCCGGTCGCGGGCCACGTGCCGGGCGCCCGCAACCGGCCCTTCGCCGATAACCTCGATGGCCACGGCTTCTTCCGCCGGCCGGAAGAGCTGCACAAGGCCTTCGAAGCGATCATCGGCCCGCATAAGGCGGACGAGGTGGTGCACATGTGCGGCTCCGGTGTTACCGCATGCCACAACCTGCTGGCCATGGAATACGCCGGGCTATGCGGCTCACGCCTGTTCGCACCCTCGTGGTCCGGGTGGGTGGCCGATCAGTCACGCGCGGTTGCCACCGGGGATCATTGAGCCGGCGTCATCTCGATCAGAGCGAAACGGTCCGGCGGTCGCGCGCTGAAATCTGCGCCGCTTCAATCACGCGAATCACATCACGCGCCTCATGCGCAAGCACGGGCAATTCCTGCTCCCCGCGAATCGCCGCTGCCACGCCGTCGTAATACGCCGTGTAACGTCCGGGCAGCGTATCGATCGTGGTAGTCGTCCCGTCGGCATCGGTAAAGCGCCCGAACAACGCGGGATCATCCTCGCCCCAGCCGGGGCCGCCCGGTCGCTTGCCTTCGCGTAGCGCGGCTTCCTGGCCATCGATACCGTACTTCACGAAGCTGCCGCCATCGCCGTGCACGAGGTAGCGCGGGCCAGGATCGCGCACCAGCACCGAGGCGTGCAGCACGGCGCGGCGGTGGCCGTAATCGAGCACGACGTGGAAGTAATCATCCACTTTGGCGGCGGCGCGCTGGCGGGTGACATCGGCCGTGACGGCACGCGGTATCCCGAACAGCACCAGGGCCTGGTCGATTAGGTGGGCGCCCAGATCATAGAGAAGGCCTGAACCCGGTACCTCGGTTTCCCGCCAGCCTTGCTTGATCTCCGGGCGGAAACGATCGAAGTGCGCCTCGAAATAGACCACGTCACCCAGCCGGCCATCCTCGACAAGGCGGCGCACGGTCAGGAAATCGTTATCCCAGCGGCGGTTCTGGAACACCGAGATCAACCGGCGCTTCTCGGCGGCCAGGGCGATGAGCGCTTCGGCTTCCGCCGCATTGAGGGTGAATGGTTTGTCCACCACCACGTGCTTGCCCGCGTCGAGCGCCGCGCGGGCGAGGGCTGCGTGCGTATCGTTGGGTGAGGCGATGACGACCAGCTCGATCGTGGGGTCGCTGATCAAATCTTGAGGATTTTCGTACGCCCGTGCCTCCGGGAAGTCACGGGAAATCTCGTCGACACGACGGCTGCCGATCGCCGCCAGGCGGAGGCCTTCCGCGGCCGCGATAAGCGGCGCATGGAAGAAAGCGCCTGCCGTGCCGTAGCCAATGAGACCGGTGGGGATGGGGTGCATGGTCGCTCCGGGCGTGGTCAGGCCCCAAGGGTAACGCGGCCGGCCTCAGTGTTTCGTTTAGGATCCTGCCCTTTGTGGCCATCGCCCGGTAAGTCCATGAGTGCTCTGGAAATCGAAGCCGCCCCCCGGGCACGCCTGCCCCGCCAGGTGCCTTTCATCATCGGTAACGAGGGCTGCGAGCGCTTCAGCTTCTACGGGATGCGCAACATCCTCACGCCCTTCCTGGTGACCTCGCTCCTGCTTTACCTGCCCGAAGCGGCCCGGGCGGGAGCGGCGAAGGATGTGTTCCATGCCTTCGTGATCGGCGTGTACTTCTTCCCGCTGCTGGGCGGCTGGCTGGCCGACCGGTTCCTTGGCAAATACCGCACCGTGCTGTGGCTGAGCCTGGTGTACTGCGTGGGCCACCTCTACCTGGCCCTGTTTGAGCACAGCGTGGCGGGCTTCTACACGGGGCTGGGCCTTATCGCGTTAGGCGCGGGTGGCATCAAGCCCTGCGTCGCCGCGTTCGTGGGTGACCAGTTCGATGAGAGCAACCGCCAGCTCGCGAAGGTGGTGTTCGATGCCTTCTACTGGATCATCAACGTTGGCTCGTTCCTCGCCTCGCTGCTGATGCCGTTTTTCCTGCGCGAGTACGGCGCGAAGGTCGCGTTCGGCCTGCCTGGCGTGCTCATGTTCATCGCTACGATCGTGTTCTGGATGGGCCGCAAGCACTACGTGATGCTGCCACCTACGCGCCATGATCCCCATGGGTTCGCGCAAGTCGTGAAGAGCGCCTTGCTTGCGCACGCGCCGGGACAGGGCCGCCCGGGGCTGATCGTCGCGGCCGCGTCGGTCGCGCTGGCGCTGGCCTCGCTGGCGCTCATGCCCACGCTCGGTATCGTTGCCACGCTATGCGTCGCACTGGTGCTGCTGCTGGCAGGCATGGTCATCGGTACCCGGCTCCAGCTGGAGCGAGTACGCGGCATGCACCCTGCCGAAGCGATCGATGGCGTGGCTGTCGTGCTCCGTGTGCTGGTGGTGTTTGCACTGGTCACGCCGTTCTGGTCGTTGTTCGATCAGAAGGCCTCGACATGGGTACTACAGGCCAACGCCATGCAGGCGCCCTCGTGGCTGCATCCCGCGCAGATGCAGGCGGTGAACCCTGCGCTGGTGTTGTTGCTGATCCCGTTCAACAACCTCGTGCTGTATCCGCTGTTGCGCCGGCTCGGCATCGAGCCCACCGCGCTGCGGCGGATGACTGCGGGCATCGTGTTCTCGGCCATCGCATGGGTCGTGGTCGGTGCATTGCAGCTCGCGCTGGATGGCGGTAGCCCCGTGCATATCGCATGGCAAATCCTCCCGTACGTATTCCTCACGATGGGCGAGGTGCTGGTCTCTGCCACGGGCCTGGAATTCGCCTATAGCCAGGCACCACCATCGATGAAGGGGACGCTCATGAGCTTCTGGACCCTCAGCGTGACCGTCGGCAATCTCTGGGTGCTGCTGGCCAACGCGGGTGTGCGCAACGATGCGGTACTGGCGGGCATTGCCCACACGGGCATGGGCGCGACCGCCTTCCAGATGTTCTTCTTCGCCGCGTTCGCCGGCATCGCGGCCCTGGCGTTTGGCCTGTATGCGCGTCGCTACCCGGTCGTGGATTACTACCGCTCGACGTAACGTGCATGTGGCTGCCGGTATAGAGTGCACGTCGTCCCCTTGTCCGGAGCCATGCCATGGTCGATCCCACGCACGCCGCCCCGTTGCCCGTTGCAGGCGCCAGTGAATGGCCCGGCAAGGTTGTCCTGGTCACCGGTGGTGCGCAGGGCGTGGGCAAGGGCATTGCCCAGGCGGTGCTGGCGGCGGGCGGCCGCGTGGTGATCGGCGACCTGGATGCCGAAGCCGGCGCCGCGTGCCTGAAGGAATGGAACGTGCGTGACCGCGCCGCATTCCTGGCCCTGGATGTCTCGAAGGAAGCGAGCGTGAAGCGTTTCGTCGCTGGCGCGTTGCGCCGCTTCGGCCGCATCGACGGGCTGGTGAACAACGCGGGCATCGCCGATCCGCACAACAAGCCCATCGAAGCGATGGATTGGGCGGACTGGAAGCACCGCATCGAGACCAATCTCGGCGGCGTGTTCCTTTGCTGCAAGCACGCGCTGCCGGCGTTGACGAAAGCCAACGGGGCCATTGTCAATATCGCCTCGACCCGCGCGCACCAGTCGGAACCCCACAGTGAAGCCTATGCGGCAAGCAAGGGCGGCATGCTCGCCTTTACCCATGCGCTGGCGATAAGTGCCGGGCCCGTACGGGTGAATGCCATCAACCCAGGCTGGATCGTGGTGGATGACTGGAAGAAGCCATCGCTACGGAAGAAGCCGAAGCTCTCCGCCACCGATCACGCGCAGCACCCGGTCGGGCGCGCCGGCGTGCCACCGGATATCGGCGCGCTCGCCGTCTTCCTGCTGTCGTCGCAGGCCGGGTTCATCACCGGTGAAAATTTCACGGTGGATGGCGGCATCTCGAGAAAAATGCAGTACGTGTAGGAGCGCTTGCGCGCGATGGGTGCTTGCGAGAACCCCTATCGCGCGCAAGCGCGCCCCTACAGGTGTCGATCCAGGGGAATGGTGGTCATGGGGCCGGGCTTGAACGCCAGGGCACCTTCATCGAAATCCCATTGCTCGACGACGCATGCGGCCCTGTCCGCCGCCGCATCGTGGCGGATCACGTGCACGGAATTGCTGATGCCCTCGCGGATGCGCGTTGACGTAGCCGTGCCTGCCTGTACCGACCACAGCTCACGCGCCAACTGGCGCGTGCCATTGTTAAGCGGCCGCACGTAGGGCAGGTGGATATGCCCGCCGAGCACAAGGTCGGCACCGGCGGCGGCCCACGCTTTGATGGCGGCCTCGTGGTTGATCAGCAGGTTGGCGATGTCCTTTTCGCGGATCACATGCACCGGCTGGTGCGTGACCACGATGCGCAACTGCCCCGCATCAGCGGAGCGAAGGCGCGCGGACACGCGTTCGATCTGCGCACCGGACACCTCGCCGTTCTTGTGCCGGCGTGCGCGCACGGTGTTCACGCCGATCACGAGCGCATCCGCGTTGGCGTGAACCGGCTCAAGGTCGTTGCCGAACACCCGCCGATAGCCAGCAAAGGGATTGAAGACGCGCGCGAACACATTGAGCAGCGGCACATCGTGGTTGCCCGGTATGGCTAGCGTGGGGCGGTCGTAGCTGGCGATGAAGCGGTGCGCGGCATCGAATTGCGCTCGTCGGGCACGTTGCGTTACATCGCCGGAAAGGATCACCAGATCGGGCGCCATCGACGTGATCAGTGTATTAAGCGCGGCCACGACATCGGGCCGCTCCGTGCCGAAGTGCGGATCCGAGATCTGGATGAGCAGGCTCAACCCGGGTCCTCCCCGGGCTGGCGCGATCCCTCGGTGATCAGCACCAGGGGGCGCGGTGCGGAACGAAAGACGATCGGCGGATCGAGCTGGATAATCTCGCCATCGACGGCCACCTTGAAGGGCTCGCGGCGATGCTTTGGCGTCACCGTGATCTCGCGGAACGGAAAACTGACCGCGTTCTCGGCATCACCGAGCTTACCCAACGCACCGCGCAGGATCAGCCCGAGCATGGTCAGTTTACCGATGGGCTTCAGTACCAGGCCTGCCAGCGTGCCATCGTTACGGAACACGTCGGCCGCCTCGGGCAGGCCGATCTTTTCCAGCTGCAACGCGTTGTTCCCGACAAATAACGTGGGCGTGCGCACATGGCGCGTGCGCGAGCCATCGCTCACTTCGATGCGCAGCGAGCGGTAACCGCGCATCATCGTGGCAAGCCCGGACCACAGCGCCACCAGCCGGTGGCGGCCAAAGCGCTGCTTCCAGGCTTCGCGATCCTCGAGCACCTGCGGGTACAGCCCGAGACTGCCATTCACCAGGAACAGCCGGTCATTTACCATGCCCACCTGCACATTGCGCGGGGTGCCTCGTAGCAACCCCTCGGTGGCCTCGCGCGGATCGGCGGGAATGTTGTGGGTGCGGCCGAAGAAATTGAACGTACCTTGCGGCAGCACGCCCATGGGCAACTGTTCGCGCCATGCCGAACCGGCCACGCCGTTGATGGTGCCGTCGCCACCCGATGCCACCAATGCGCCGCCTTGCTGCTTCGCGTGCGCGGTCGCCCTGGCGATCACGTCGTCGATCGGGTTGTCATCGTCAATCAGGAAGAACTGGTGCGGTCGGCGCGCGGCTTCGAGCGTGCCGCGGATCACCTCGCGCGCGGCGTCGCTATCGCCACGGCCTGAGCCGGCATTCATCACGATCGACAGGGGTAGGTCGTTGGGCATGGCGCCAACGACAGCATTGACCACGTGTTGATCGCATGAAATTACCGGGCGGCAGCGCGGCCATCGCGTAGCCTGAAGTACTCGGCGCCGCCGACGCATAGCGTGAGCCATGCCAGGCCGGTGGCGTAGCCCGCCATCACATCGCTGAAATAATGCACCTGGAGCAGGATGCGGCTGATCCCGACCAGTGTGATCACGGCAACCGCGGCGACGACAATGGGACGGTGCAGGCGCGGCGGGCATACCACCAGCAGCACGTAGGCGAGCATGCCGTAGAACACCATGGAGCCAGAGGCATGGCCACTCGGGAAGCTATAGCTGCGCTCCACCACGAAGCCGTGATCGTGCAACGGGCGCTCGCGCTGGAACCACCCCTTCAGCGCGGTGTTGATGAGTACCGTGCCGGCCAGCGTGAATAGCCACGTCATGGCCAGGCGCCCATGGCGGCGAAGGGCAAGCGCCACGGCGACGATGACCGAGACGATGGCGAGCACGGTGGAATTGCCCAGTTGAGTGAGCCACGCGATCGCGCGCAGGACGGGAACGGGCAGGTTGGCGCGCAGGTCGCTGGCCAGCGATGCATCGAACACGGTCAGCCCCGCCTGCTCGCGTACTTCCACGGCGATCACCGTGGCGATGACCAGCATGGCGACGAAGACGGCCGTCGCCGTCATGGGCCGCAGGAAGCTCCGCGCCGCGGGGTCCAGGCCCTCGCGCCGCTGTACCGCACGGCGCCAGGTCACGTCGGCACCCAGCAGCGCTGCGGCGAGCAATACGCCCCATATCGAGAGCGCGTGGCGGCTGATCCAATCGGCATCCATGGGGGCAGGGTCCCTCGGTGGTGGCGGTGGGCCCATGTTGCCACGGGATGACACGCCGGCTGGCGGGGCATGCCATCCGGCATTTCCTCACCATGGGGGCCCGTGGCAGGATCGAACCCGTCGCCGCGTCGCGGCTGGAAGAGGGGAACCCTTGATGAAGCACACGCCCGTTCGCGCCGCCTTCGCGCTGGCGCTCCTCGCCTGCGGCGCTGCCGCCCATGCGGATAGTGCGCCGCTTGCACACCGTATCGTCCGTGTCAGCCTGGATGGCGCGACCGATAAGGGCACTTCGGGTCGCCTGCTCATCTTTGCCGCGCCGGCCGACAAAGCCAAGGCGGCCGCGAAGGATGGCAAGGTCGAGGCCGTCGATACCAACCCCTTCCAGCCCAAGGCGGTGTCCGTCGCCGGGCGTGAAGTGACCTGGATCGCACCGGGCCAGTCGGTCGATGTCGATGCGGATGGCGAGGCGTTCCCTTCGGGGTTCTCCAGCTTGCCGCCCGGCGACTACCTGTTCCAGGCCGTGCTGGATGTGGGCCACGATTACAACTACAGCGGCCGCAAGGGCGGTGACCTGATCAGCGACGTCACGCCAGTGAAGATCACCGCGGGCGGGAGCATTCCGACGCTGAAGCTGAGCAAGGTCGTGCCCGAGCGCGATGTATGGCAGCTGCCGCCTTCGGCACCCCAGGCCGTGCGCGATGCACTGCCGGAGGCGCGCAAGCACGCCCACGCCGAGATACTGGAAAGCAAGGCGCTTACCGCGTTCGCGGGCCGCCCGCTATCGATTCGCGCCTGGGTGGTCACGCCGCCGGGCTACGAACAGGGCAATGCGAAATACCCGGTGGTGTACCTCACCCACGGGTTTAGCGGCGGCTTCGATCGCTTCGCCGGCACGATCGCGACGCTTTGGGATGCCATGTCAAAGAACCAGATGCCACCCATGATCTGGGTGCTGCTGGATGAGTCGGGCCCGACAGGCACCCACGAATTCGCCGATTCGGTAAACAACGGCCCGTGGGGCCTGGCGCTCACCACGGAGTACATCCCGTGGCTGGAAACCCGTTACCGCATGGACGGCAAAACCAGCGGCCGTTTCCTGAACGGCCACTCGTCGGGCGGTTGGGCCACGCTGTGGCTGCAGACCCGTTACCCGAAGATCTTTGGTGGCACGTGGTCGACTTCGCCGGATCCCAGCGATTTCCACGACTTCACCGGCATCGACCTGTACGCGCCGAACGCCAACGCCTACAAGCATGCGGATGGCACCGATATCCCGTTGGTGCGCGACAAGGGCGAGGTGATATCCACGTTCGAAACGTTCGCCCGCCTGGAGCGCGTGCTCGGTGCCTACGGCGGCCAGCTGGCCTCGTTTGAGTGGGTGTTCTCGCCACGCGGTGCGGATGGCCGCCCCATGCAAATGTTCAACCGCGACACGGGTGCGGTGGATGCGAACGTCGTGGCCTACTGGCGCGACCATTACGACATCGCCCAGCGCCTGCGCACGCAGTGGCCCACGCTGAAGCCGGACCTCGATGGGAAGATCCACCTGATCGTGGGTACCGCCGATACGTTCTACCTCGACGGTTCTGCGAAATTACTCAAAGACACGCTGGATAAGCTGGAAGCGAAGAGCGATATCGAGTTCCTGCCCGGCAAGACGCATTTCGACCTGTACACGGAAGGCGACGACCGCCAGGCATTGCTGAAAAAGATCGCCTGGGAGATGTATGAAACGGCGCGGCCGGGGCAGGGCAAGCCGCAGGGGCGCTTGCCGGCACATTGATCCACCCTACGACCAACGTAGCAGCGCCCACCGGGCCCCAGTCGTTTACCCTCGGGTAACCCACCGGAGGCACGTACATGGGCTACGAGGAAAGCTGGCGCCGCTCGGTCGATGAGCCTGAGGCCTTCTGGGGCGAGCAGGCCAGGCTCATCGACTGGCGCACACCGCCCCAGCGCATCCTCGACCAGGCGAACCCGCCGTTCCGCCGCTGGTTCGTCGGTGGCACCACCAACCTTTGCCACAACGCGATCGACCGTCACCTCGCCGCACGTGGCGACCAGCTCGCCATCGTCGCGGTCTCCACGGAAACCGCGACCACGCGCGAGATCACCTACCGCGAGCTGCATGCGGAAGTGAATGCCTTCGCCGGCGTGCTCACCGACCTGGGCGTGGGCAAGGGCGAACGCGTGGTGATCTACCTGCCCAACATCGCCGAAGCCGTGTTCGCCATGCTCGCCTGCGCGCGCATCGGTGCCATTCACTCCGTTGTGTTCGGCGGGTTTGCTGCGCACAACCTTGCCCTGCGTATCGATGACGCCGAGCCGAAACTGCTGATCTGCGCGGACGCCGGCATGCGTGCCGGCAAGGTGATTCCGTATAAGCCGTTGGTGGACGCCGCGCTGCGCGAGGCCACGGCGCCCCCGCCACACGTCCTTGTCGTCAACCGCGGCCTCGACCCGGATATGGCCTGGGTGGACGGCCGCGACGTCGACTACGCCACGCGTCGTGCGGGCCGCCTGGGCACCGCGGTTCCCGTCGTGTGGCTCGAATCCAACGAGCCGAGCTACCTGCTGTACACGTCGGGCACGACAGGCAAGCCCAAGGGTGTCCAGCGTGACGTGGGCGGCTACGCCGTCGCGCTGGCACTATCGATGACCAGCATCTTCGACCTGCAACCCGGCCAGACCATCCTGTGCACCTCCGATGTCGGCTGGGCGGTCGGCCACTCGTACAACGTCTACGGCCCCTTGATCGGTGGCTGCACGGCCATCCTCTACGAAGGCACGCCGATCCTTCCCGATCCCGGCATCTGGTGGAAGCTGTGCGAACAGTACGGCGTACGCACGATGTTCTCCTCGCCCACGGGCATCCGCATGCTGAAGAAGCAGGATGCGTCGTGGCTGGGTAAGTACGACCTGTCGGCGCTGCGATGGATTTTCCTGGCGGGTGAGCCGCTGGACCAGCCGACCTACGAGTGGCTGACCGGTGGCACCGGCAAGGCCGTGATCGATAACTATTGGCAGACCGAGACCGGCTGGCCCGCGCTTTCGCTGATGCCGGGCCTGGACATGAAGCGGGTGAAGCCGGGCTCGCCCGGATTTCCCACCTTTGGCTATCGCATGCGCGTGATCGATGATGCGACCGGCGACGACAAGCCTGCAGGCGAGAAGGGTGTGCTGGTGATCGAGCCACCCCTGCCGCCCGGTTGCCTCACCACCATCTGGCGCGACGACGAACGTTACAAGCGCAGCTATTTCGGTCACTTCAAGGAGCTGCTGTACAGCTCGCTCGACTGGGCGGTGCGCGATGCCGATGGCTACACGTTCATCCTCGGCCGTACCGATGATGTGATCAACGTGGCCGGTCATCGTCTTGGCACGCGCGAGATCGAGGAATCCGTGGCGACGCTGGGCGCCGTGGCTGAAGTTGCGGTGGTGGGTGTGGCGGATGAACTGAAGGGCCAGTTGCCCGCCGTCTTCGCCACATTGAAGCAGGGCGTGACCGATCACCCGGAGGATGTCGCGAAGGCGATGGAACGAAGGGTGGTCGAGCTGCTCGGTGCGCTGGCGCGGCCCGGGTGCGTATACGTCGTGGGGGCATTGCCGAAGACGCGCTCGGGGAAGCTGCTGAGGCGCTCGTTGCAGGCGCTGATGCAGGGAACGGATCCGGGGGACCTCTCTACCCTGGATGATCCCAACGCGCTGGAGGAGATTCGGCGGGCCATTGCGCGCGGGCCGGATTGCGGGCGCCGGCTGGGCTAGGCCTATCGCGCGCAAGCGCGCTCCTGCAGGGCAACGCCGCCTGGAGCATGGCGGGGCTCAGGGGCCGCCACCGCAGCGCAACAATCCTTTACCGGGCGCCCGCGCTAAAATGGCGGTCTTTACGCGGAGACTTTCCATGCCCTTGCCCCCCTCGGCCGGCGCCCGCTTCCGGGCCGCCCTGGCGGCTGAAAAGCCCCTGCAGGTCATCGGTGCCATCAACGCCAACCATGCCCTGCTGGCCAAGCGCGCCGGATTCCGCGCCATCTACCTCTCGGGCGGCGGCGTGGCCGCAGGTTCCCTCGGGCTCCCCGACCTGGGCATCAATACCCTCGATGACGTGCTGACCGATGTCCGCCGCATCACCGATGTGTGCGACCTGCCGCTCATGGTCGATATCGATACCGGCTTCGGCCCCAGTGCGTTCAACATCGCCCGTACGGTCAAGAGCCTGATCAAGTTCGGCGCGGCGGCGTGCCATATCGAAGACCAGATCGGCGCCAAGCGCTGCGGTCATCGCCCGGGCAAGGAGATCGTTACGGCGGGCGAGATGGTCGATCGGGTCAAGGCCGCAGCCGATGCGAAGACCGATCCCGATTTCTTCCTCATCGCCCGCACCGATGCGATCGCCGTGGATGGCGTCGACGCCGCCATCGAGCGTGCCATCGCCTGCGCCGAAGCGGGCGCCGATGCGATCTTCGCCGAGGCCGCTTATGACCTGCCGACCTACAAGCGTTTCACAGACGCGCTGAACGTGCCGGTGCTCGCCAACATCACGGAATTCGGCCAGACCCCGCTGTTCAGCACCGAGGAGCTCGGCAGCGTCGGCGTGGGCATCGTGCTGTATCCGCTTTCCGCGTTCCGCGCCATGAACAAGGCCGCCGAGAACGTGTACACCGCCATCCGCCGCGACGGCCACCAGCGCAACGTCATCGATACGATGCAGACGCGCGAGGAACTGTACGACCGCATCGGCTACCACGAATACGAGCGTCGTCTCGACGCATTGTTCTCGCAGAAGGGTTAAGGAGAGTCACGCATGAGCGACACCGCAACCACTACCACCGGCCCGAAGCCGAAGAAGTCCGTCGCGCTCTCCGGCGTCGCGGCGGGCAATACCGCGCTGTGCACGGTCGGCCGCAGTGGCAACGATCTGCATTACCGTGGTTACGATATCCACGACCTGGCCGCGAAGGGCTCGTTCGAGGAAGTGGCCTACCTGCTCGTCCACGGCGTGCTGCCGAACTGGATGGAGCTGAATGCCTACCGCGCGAAGCTCAAGCGCCTGCGTGGCCTGCCGGCCCCCGTGAAGAGCGCGCTGGAACTGCTGCCCGCCGCCACCCACCCGATGGACGTGATGCGCACGGGCGCATCGGTGCTCGGTACGGTGCTGCCGGAGAAGGACGACCACAACCTCACCGGTGCGCGCGACATCGCTGATCGCCTGATGGCCAGCTTCGGTTCCATGCTCCTGTACTGGTACCACTTCAGCCATAACGGCAAGCGCATCGAAACGGAGACGGACGACGAATCGATCGCCGCGCATTTCCTGCACCTGCTGCACGGCAAGAAGCCGAGCGACCTGCATTCGCATTCGCTGGATCGCTCGCTGGTGCTGTACGCCGAGCACGAGTTCAACGCCAGCACGTTCACGGCGCGCGTCATTGCCGGCACGGGCTCGGATATCTACTCGTGCATCACCGGCGCCATTGGCGCGCTGCGTGGTCCGAAGCATGGTGGTGCGAACGAAGTAGCGATGGAAATTATCGCGCGCTATCGCGATGCTGCCGAGGCGGAAGCCGATATCCGTGCGCGCGTGGAGCGCAAGGAGATCATCATTGGCTTTGGTCATCCGGTTTACACGGTGTCCGATCCGCGCAACGAGATCATCAAGGAAATCGCGCGCAAGCTGTGCACGGACGGCGGCAATCCGCGCCTGTTCGAGGTGTCGGAGAAGATCGAGAAGCTGATGTGGGAACAGAAGAAGATGTTCCCGAACCTGGATTGGTATTCGGCATCGGCGTATCACATGATGGGCGTGCCGACGGCGATGTTCACGCCACTGTTCGTGATGGCGCGCACATCCGGCTGGAGCGCGCACGTGATCGAGCAGCGCCAGGATGGCAAGATCATCCGCCCGAGCGCGAATTACACGGGTCCGGAAGACCAGACGTACGTACCGATCGAGAAGCGCTGATCGGTAATGATGAAGACGGCCCCTCGCGGGGCCGTTTTTTTATGGCTCGCCTTCGGCCTTGCGCTAGTGAAGCGGTTCATTCGCTTTCGCGAATGCATGTAACTAGCGGCTTACGCCGCCTCACCCGTGTGAGCGTGAGGCCGAGAGCCGTCGGTGCCCACCCTCGCTGCTCAGACAAGTCTCCAGCGTTCGACAAGGATGCCGCTACGCGGCCATGTACTTAATTGGCCTACGGCCGCGAACCGGCCGCCGTGAGGGGCTTTTCGACGAGACGTCCTGTCTCGTCAAAAAGGAACGGCCATCCATGGCCGTCCCCCTGCGGGCTATTCCCTCCCGTCGGCCTCGCCTCCGAAACTCGCCTCGAGGGTGGGCCCCGACGGCTCTCTTCACCCATGAGGTGGCGTGATGGGCGAGCTCGTAACTCGTGACGCCATGCCGTTGTAGGAGGCCACCCTGTGGCCGACAGCTTTCGCGGTACCGCCGCAGGGCTTGCGTGCTCGGCGAAAAGATGTCGCCCACAGGGTGGGCTCCTACAAGATGTGCCGCGAATTAATGAATGGACACGCAGGGATCGTGTACGAGCGTGCTTGCACGCGAACAACCCACGCAGCGATGACGCCGTAACCCATCACCGCGCGACGAGCAGCAGACACCACCACGACGCCGCGTTTGCCGATGCGCGCCGCACGACCGCTCCTGTCAGCAGACGAAGCAGCTGTCCGCCCACGCATGCCCGAACGCACCGATCTCCCCGCAGACAACGCCGCGGCTCTCCCAACCCCCAACCTCATGGGTCAAAAGAGTCGTCGGTGCCCACCCTCGAGGCGAGTTCCGCACAAGAGAGCGGCCGTGGGCCAGCCTTACATAGTGCTGGCCGATGGCTCGCTAACGGGGCGGCGGTTGTAGGAGCGCACCTTGTGCGCGAATCAAAGGCACGGCGGCGCAGCCGCAGCATCCGACGCGAGGGTGGGCACCGACGGCTCTCGGCCTCGAGCCCTCAAGAGCGAGGCGGCGGATGCCGCTAAGAACACGCATTCGCCAGTAGCGAATGATCCGATTCACTGAAGCGAAGCCAAAGGCGAGCCTGTCGTCAGAGGGCAGCGGCCAATCGCGTTGCCTGGTCGATCGCGCGCTTCGCATCCAGCTCGGCCGCTACATCTGCGCCGCCGATCAAGTGCACATTTACGCCACGCGCCACCAGACCATCATGCAACGCACGGTTCGGCTCCTGGCCCGCACACACGATCACGTTATCCACCGGCAACACGTGCTTCTCGCCAGCCATCGTCACATGCAGGCCTTGATCATCGATGCGCTCGTACGACACGCCGCCGAACATCTGTACCTTCTTGTTCTTCAGCGTCGCGCGATGCACCCAGCCTGACGTCTTGTTCAGGCGCCCGCCAGGGCGGCCTTCCGTACGCTGTAGCAGCCACACCTGGCGCTCGGGTTTCTCCGGCGTCGCCGGCATCAAACCGCCTGGCGTCGCCATGGACATATCCACGCCCCATTCCTTCGACCAGCGCGCCACGTCAGTGGTAGGGGAGGGTGCTGCTTCGGTCAGGAACTCCGCCACGTCAAAGCCGATACCACCCGCGCCGATGATCGCGACCTTCGCACCCACCGGCTTGTTACCGTGCAGGACATCCAGGTACGACAAGACCGTTGGATGCGACGCACCCTCGATACCCAGTGCGCGCGGCGTGACACCCGTAGCGAGTAGCACCGTGTCGAAGCCGCCAGCCGCCAGCGAATCCACCGTCACCTCGGTGGCCAGCCGCTGCTCCACGCCCGTCGCATCGAGCCGGTGGCCGAAGTAGCGCAGCGTTTCATGGAATTCTTCCTTGCCGGGGATCCGCTTCGCCATGTTGAACTGCCCGCCGATCTCCGTGGCGCGATCAAACAACGTGACCGCGTGGCCGCGTTCGGCCAGCGTGGTGGCGGCGGCGAGCCCGGCGGGGCCCGCACCGACGACGGCCACGCGTTTCTTCGCTGAAGTGGGAAGAATCTTCAGTTCGGTCTCGTTGCACGCACGCGGGTTCACCAGGCACGAGGCTTTGCGGTTCGCGAACACATGATCAAGGCAGGCCTGGTTGCAGGCGATGCAGGTGTTGATGGTGACCGCCTGGTTCGCGGCCGCCTTGTTGACCCACTGCGGATCGGCCAGCAGCGGACGCGCCATGGAGACCATATCGGCATCGCCCTGGGCCAGGATGCGTTCGGCCACGTCCGGCATGTTGATGCGGTTGGTGGTCACCAGCGGAATGCCCACGTTGCCCTTCATGCGCTGGGTCACCCAGGTGAAGGCGCCGCGCGGCACGCTGGTGACGATGGTTGGCACACGGGCCTCGTGCCAGCCGATGCCCGTGTTGATGATGGTGGCACCCGCTGTTTCGATCTTCTGGCCGAGGGTGACAATGTCGTCCCATGGTTGGGCGTTATCCACCAGATCGAGCATGGACAGGCGGTAGATGATGATGAAGTCCTTGCCCACCGCCTCGCGCATGCGCCGCACGATCTCGATGGGGAAGCGCATGCGGTTTTCCGCGCTGCCGCCCCACCGGTCGGTGCGCTGGTTGGTGCGCGTGGTGAGGAACTGATTGATCAGGTAGCCCTCCGAACCCATCACCTCGACGCCGTCGTAGCCGGCATCACGGGCAAGCTTCGCACTGCGTACGAACGCGTTGATGGTGCGCTCCACGCCGCCGGCGCTCAGGGCGCGCGGGGTGAACGGGGTAATCGGCGATTTGATCGCCGAGGGCGCCACGGAGAGCGGGTGGTAGCCATAGCGGCCTGCATGCAGGATCTGCATGCAGATCTTGCCGCCTTCGGCGTGCACGGCCTGGGTCACCTTGCGGTGGCGGGCCACCTGCCAGGGCATGGCCAGGGTGCCTGACATGGGTTTCAGCCAGCCGCGCAGGTTGGGTGCGATACCCCCGGTGACGATCAGGCCGACCCCACCGGCCGCCCGCTCGGCGAAGTAGGCGGCCAGCTTGTCGAAATCGGCCGCCTTGTCCTCCAGCCCGGTATGCATCGAACCCATGAGCACGCGGTTGCGCAGGGTGGTGAAACCGAGGTCGAGCGGGGCGAGGAGGTGCGGGTAGGACACGGGCGGCGGCTCCGGTTCAAACGATCGTTCGAATGATCCGCGTTGACGGGCCGCAGGGCAAGGGCTGGCGCAGCAAAGGCTGCCGCGGCAGGCACCAGCGAAGTGCGCCCCACCGGCGTTACGGGCTGTATCAGGCCCTTTACAAGGGCATCGATCCATTCAGTTTGCGAAAACCGCGCAAACCGCGCTGCGACGCGATCTCGCCCTATGAAAGACCGAAGGCACGCAACTTGCTCCCTCCTGTGACCCGGCGCGTTGGCAGGACGACTGGGTTTCCGGAAAGAAACAGGGGTTCACGTCGCTCGCTCACAGGAGATTCTCCCATGCGTAAGACCCTCATCGCTTCGGCGATCTGCCTAGCTATCGGATTTGCGTTGCCGGCCATGGCCGACGATACCCAGACCGGAGGCGCAGGCTCTTCGGCACAGCGTCATTCGGTTGCCAAGACCTGGACCGATAGCGCTAACGACAACTCAACCAACACCAGTACCAATACGACGACCAACACGACCGCCAATTCGTTCAACACGACCAATGCCGTGTCGTACGTAACCCTCAGTGGTGAAGTGTCGGGAAACAGCACGTACAACTTCGGCAACATCGCCGCCAATACCGGTAATGCCAACGGTGCACGCGGTGGATCGGGCGGCGACGCCTGGGGCGCCAGTGGTCGCGGCGGCAGCGGCGGCGACGGCGGCAACAGTGGTCGTGCGAGCGCGCATGGCGCGGTCGGCGGCGATGCCGACACCTCCAGTGGTGATGCATCCGGCAAGAGCCTTGCCTGGGGCGGCGACACCAGTGGCGATGGCGGCAACGCGGGACGTGGCAATGCGAACTCGCGTGCCAACGGTCGCGGCGCGGATACGTCCACGGGTGGCTCAACGGCCAGCACCGGCGGCGCATCCGCCAGCACGGGCGGCTCCAACGCCTCTGGTGATTCGTCCCCGACCTCCACGGGCGGATCCTCCACGGGTGGTGCAGGCGGCACGGCGACGGCCATGTCCGGTGACGGCGGCGCCGCGGGCGCTGGCGGCAGTGGCACGGGCGGAAGCAACGCCGGTGGTGCAGGCGGTGCGGGTGGTGCAGGCGGCTCCAACATGGTCAGCACCGGTGCCTTCGATGCTCACCAGTCGATGGACGGCGCAGGCGCAACGCTTGCCGGTATCGGCAACTTCGCACAGAACTCCGGTGCGAACGCGCTTATCCAGCAGGGCGTGAACGTGCAGGCCAACCTCAGCGTGGGTAGCTCGCCGTAACTGGCAGAAAAAGGTAGCGACGGAGCCACGGGGTGCCGCTAGGCACCCCGTGGTACCCGAAGGGGATCCCCAGCCTGCAGGAGAATACCCATGCCGTTGTTTCGACCCCACAAAGCGAACGTGGCACTTGCCCTGTTCGTCGCTGCGTTCGGCACCGGAGCGGTGTACGCGACGCCCCCCGGCGACCAGCCGCCGCCATCGTTCGGAGCGGCCACTCCCGTCGAAGCCCTGAAGGACATGACGGGCGGTACCGATACCCATGTCAACAACATTACCGACCAGGAGACCACGGGCACCGTAGGCAACAACACCAACTTCAGCATCGGCAATGGCGATCCGAGCATTGGCGGCAGCGCGTTCAGTAACGCCGCCGGTATTAATACCGCCGTCCAGAACACCGGAAACAACGTGCTGATCCAGAACAGCACGATCGTCAACGTGAAGATGAACTGATGAAGGCAGCCTGCGCCCTTGCCGTCTTCCTCGCCCTGGCGAGCCCGTTCGCGATGGCCAGCAAGGCGGAGGTGCAGACCAGCCCGGGTACGTCGTACCCGATGAAGCTGACGAGCCTGAAAGAGGCCCGCTTTCGCAACACGATCCGGCAGAAGTACGATTTCAGCTGCGGATCGGCCGCTGTTGCGACGTTGCTTACGTACCAGTATGCCTACCCGGTCGATGAGCAGTCGGCCTTCGATGTCATGTACTCGAACGGCGACCGGCGCAAGATCAACCGCGAAGGCTTCTCGCTACTCGACATCAAGCGCTTCCTGGCATCACGCGGCTTCGAAGCCGACGGGTTCCAGGTCCCGCTAGAGAAGCTGGATGAAGAGGGCATTCCCGCCATCGTTCTCATCGATGAGCGTGGGTACCACCACTTCGTGGTCGTGAAGGGCTACAAGAACGACCGTGTACTGATCGGCGATCCCGCACGCGGCACGCGGTCCATGTCCAGGCGGCGCTTCGACGACATGTGGAAGAACCACATTGTCTTCGTCATTCACAACGAACGCGACCGCGCCATCTTCAACAGTCCGCGCGACTGGGCAGTCGCGCCCGCGGCACCGATGGCCGAAGGCATAGAGCGCAATGGCCTTGGACCCATCGTGATGCCCAAGCGCGGACCGGGGGATATATGAGCACCCGAAAACTTCTGATTGCAGCCGCCATCCTGTGCGGCGCCTCCGGATCCCTCCACGCAGCAGACTTTCCGGTGAACTATGCCGTGTCCGATGCGCGGCTGGACACCATCAGGGGCGGCTTCGATTACGGCGATAACCTGCGCGCGTCATTCGCGCTGGAGCGCACCGTGCTGGTGAACGGTGTCGAGGCCATCCGCACGTCGATCAACATTCCCAATGTTGCGCAGATGAGCGTCGACCAGGCGAATGCCCTTGCCGATGCGTTGCGCACGACCGTGGTGTCGATCAACCCGGTGACCACGGCCAGCGATAGCGCGGCCAACAGCGCGGCGGCGTCCCAGGCGGCGATCACCGTGCCGGTTTCTGCCAGCGCCTCGAATACATCCCAGGCCGCCTCGTCGAGCCAGGTGGTCGGGCTCCCGTCGACGGTCGCGACCGCCGTGCTGCCAGGTAATTCGGCCGCCCCGGGGCTGGTGATACAGAACAGTTTGGACAACCAGGCCATTACGGCCACCACCACGATCGATGCATCCGTCAACACCGCGCACATGTTGCAGAACATTCGTGTCGATGAAGCCATAAAGGATGCGGTGATCCAGTTCCGGGGGAACTAAAGCATGTATCGCAATGGCAGGGTGATGCAGGCAAAGACATGTGTGGGCGCGCTTTCGTTAGCGGTGCTGCCCATGTGGATCGGCGCGTGCCTGGCGCAGGAATCCGCGACGGTCGATCCGGCCCTGCGCGAGAAGATCGAGTCGCAGGGCCGCAAGATCGATGCGATGCGCAGCCGCATGGCCGAGCAGCTCGCCGAGCTGGAGCAGATGAAGCGCGAACTCGCTTCACAGGAACTTCAGTACAACGAGCTGCGCAAGGCGGTCGGCATGACCGCGCTGGAGGAGGCGAGGGCAGCGGGCTCGCCAGGCGCAGGCTCGCAGGCGGCAGCGCCGCCGCAGGACCAGGTGCCGGCGGGTACGCCAGCACCCGGCGCGCCCGCCGCGCCGGTTTCCCAGCCCGTGGCCGCCACGCAACCCGTGGGCAAGCGGCCCGAACAGGATGAGCGTCCGCCCGAGGTGGCGCCGATCTTCGACCAGCCCGGCGTGCTCACGCCGCGCAACAAGCTGATCATCGAGCCGTCGTACCAGTACGGCTATTCGTCGAGCGATCGCGTCGCCCTCGTCGGGTACACGGTGATCCCGGCCATCCTGATCGGCCTGGTCGACGTGCGCCAGGTGAAGCAGACCACGCAGACCGGTGCGCTGGCATTCCGCTACGGCTTGACCAACCGCATGGAACTGGAAGTGCGCGTGCCCTATGTGGATTCGCACACCGATACGATCAGCCGCGAGATCTTCACCGGCACGGCGCAAGACCGGCTGTTCACCACCAGTGGCAAGGGCATCGGCGACGTGGAAGCCACGTTGCGCTACCAGCTGAACGATGGCGGTGCCGACAAGCCGTATTACATTGGATGGTTCCGTGCCAAATCGCGCACCGGTGAAGACCCGTTCGAGGTGACCAGCGATTGCGTGACGCGCTGCGTGGCGAACTACACCGGTACCGGCTTGCCGTTGAAGAACCCGACAGGCACGGGCTTCTACTCTGCACAGCTCGGCCTGACATGGCTGTACCCATCCGACCCGGTCGTGTTTTTCGGCAACTTCAGCTACCTGCACAACTTTGAACGCAAGGATGTCAGCCGCAACGTCCTTGGCGCGGGCAAGCAGTTCCTGGGCGATATCAAGGCCGGTGACATCGCGGATATCAGCGTCGGCATGGGCCTTTCGCTGAACGAGAAGGCATCGATCAGTATCGGCTACGACCAGGCCTTCGTTGGCCGCACGCAACAGGATGGCCACCCGCTGCCGGGCTCCGCCCGCGCTACGCTGGGCTCGCTGTTGATCGGTGGCTCGTATCGTTTCAATGAAAAGGAAACACTCAACATCACGCTTGGCGTGGGTGTGACGCGCGACACGCCTGACACCACGGTGACGGTGCGTGTGCCGATTACCTTGTAGGCAGAGCATCGCCGACAGGGTCGCTCTCACCAGGGGAGCATGCAGAAGGGCCAGGATCCTCGCATCCTGGCCTTTTTGTCTGGTGGGTCCGGCCCTGTCGCCGATGCTTTTTTCACGACATGTTCATTGATGTGATCCTGAACACGTTTCAAACATTCAGGAGTTCCCATGCACGCCCTGCACACACAAGGGATCGTTAAGCTTTCAAACGGGGGTTTTACTTAACGACAGAAATGGCAGGGAGTTTTTCTTACATGCGCATTCGCACATTCCGCTACGGCAAGGCCGCTACGGGCCTCGCACTTGCTTCGCTCGCCTTCGTCGGTGTCGCCGCGCATGCGCAGGACAGCACGAAGAAATCCCAGTCACCCGCGCTCGATAACATCAGTGTGTGGGTGGGTGGTTACTACACCAGCAATGACACCACGCTTGGCGGTCAGACCCGTATCCTGAACAGCAGTGGTGACGTGAACCTCGAAGACGATCTGGATTTCAAGAAACACAAGACGGTGCCGCGCGTGCGCCTGGACTTCCTGATCGGGGAACACCAGGGCTTCGCCTTCGATTGGTACGAGGTGGATCGCTCGCACTCCAAGACGTTCAATGAGTCCGTGAACGTACTCGGCCAGCCGGTTACGGCATCGGCCTTCGCCAAGGGCGACCTGAAGTTCAGTTTCGGCAGCGCCGCCTACAAGTGGTGGTTCGGGACCGGTGACGATGTGTTCGGCGTTGGTCTGGGTGCCGCGTACTACAAGGTCCGGGGCAGCATCGATGCGTCGGTGACCGCGTTGGGCCAGACCGAATCGCAGAGTTCATCCACCGACCTCGATGCGTGGGCGCCCAACCTCCAGCTCGGCTGGCGTCATGCGTTCAATGATCAGTGGCGCATGTACATCAACGCCTCGGGCGTGAAGAAGAACGGTGGCCAGCTCAACGGCCACATCTATGACACGGCCGTTGGCCTGGAATGGTTCCCGTGGCAGAACGTCGGCTTCGGCGCCGAATACGCCTACACCCGCATCAAGCTCCACCAGGACAAGGGGCGTTACGATCTCGACCTGGACATGAAGCTCAACGGACCGGCCGCCTACGTGCGTTTCCGGTTCTGACCAGCCGGTTGGCGGCAGGCCGCATGGCCTGCCGCCCTTGCCGGGGGGAATCCAAGGCCGCCTTCGGGCGGCCTTTTTTCATCGCGCGCAAGCGCGCTCCTACACGGTGGCCGGGCGTTTGCGCTGGGCCAGCCAGCCGAGGGCGACCACGCCGATGACGAGCAGCGCATCGAGGGTCCACGGGGCCCAGGGGCGTGCGTCGAACCACGGGGCCAGCAGCTGGTCGTGGGCGATCATGCGGGCTGCGGTCCACGCGATGGCGGCGGCGCCAATGTAGATCACGATAGGGAAGCGCTCGATCAGGCGCAGGATGAGTGTGGAACCCCAGACCACCAGGGGGACGCTGATCGCCAGGCCCAGCACCACCAGCACCATGTGGCCCTTGGCCGCGCCAGCGATCGCCAGGACGTTATCCAGGCCCATCAGGGCATCAGCCACCACGATGGTCCGTATCGCTGCCCAGAAGCCCTTGGCGGGCGCGATATCGGGGTCGTGGTCGTCGTGCTTCAGCAGCTTCCAGGCGATCGGCACCAGCAGGATGCCGCCCGCCAGCATCAGGCCGGGCAGCTTGAGCAGCCAGATCACCGCGAACGTGAGCAGGATACGGATGGCCACGGCGCCGAAGGTGCCCCAGAACACGGCCTTCTTCTGCAGGTCGCGGGGCAGGTTGCGCGCGGCCAGCGCGATGACGATGGCGTTATCGCCCGCCAGGACCAGGTCCAGCAGGATGATGGCCGCCAGGCCGGAGAAAAATTCGGGGGTGAGGAAATCCATGGGGCTGCCTTAGCGCGTGGTGGGCGGACCAATGCGGCGGCGGCGGGCACGCGCGCCCGCCGTCACCACAAAAGTCTCGTTCCCGGCGTAAAGCGTGAGCCGCCGCGACGCCCGGGGTGCTGTGGCACCCGTATTGACGATACGTCGCGCACGGGGCCGGACTGCCCCGCGGAACTACTCCCTTTTGGGTTGTAGTGGGGGCATTCTCCCGTTTCAGCTGCGGCGCGGCAAGACACCCCCGGGGGGTGACCGGTTAAAATCACCGGCTTTCCCAACCACCCCCTCGCGAGTGAAGCCCATGAGCGCACACGATATCCGTTCCGCCACGCGTCCCGACCCGGACCAGCCGATGGTGGACATCGCCAACTACGTGGCCGATTACCAGATCGACTCGCAGGAGGCCTACGACACCGCGCGCTACATGCTGCTCGATTCGCTGGCCTGCTCGGCGCTGGCCATGAAGTTCCCGGATTGCGTGAAGCACCTGGGTCCCATCGTGCCGGGTGCCAGCATGGAAGACGGCGTGCGCGTGCCGTTCACCTCGCACGTCCTCGACCCGGTGCAGGCCGCGTTCGCCATCGGCACACAGGTCCGCTACCTCGATTTCAATGACACCTGGCTGGCGGCCGAATGGGGCCACCCCTCCGATAACCTCGGCGCCATCCTCTCGGTGGCCGATTACCTTTCGCGCAAGGCAGTGAAGGAAGGCGGCAAGGCCCTGACCGTGCGCGATGTGCTCGGCTACGCCATCAAGGCCCACGAGATCCAGGGCTGCTACGCCCTCAAGAACAGCTACAACCGCGTCGGCCAGGATCACGTCATCCTGGTGCGCCTGGCCTCCACGGCGGTCACCACGGCCATGCTGGGCGGCAACAAGGAGCAGATCACCACGGCGGTCTCGCACAGCTGGATCGATAATGGCGCCCTGCGCACCTACCGCCACGCGCCGAACACCGGCCCGCGCAAGAGCTGGGCCGCCGGCGACGCCTGCCGCCGTGCCGTTACCCACGCCATCAACGCGGTGTACCGCAACGTGGTCGGCTACCCCTCGGCCCTGTCGGCCAAGACCTGGGGCTATTACGACGTGGCCTTCAAGGGCAACGCGTTCGAGTTCGAGCGCCCGTTCGGCAGCTATGTGATGGAGAACGTGCTGTTCAAGATCAGCTTCCCGGCCGAGTTCCACGCCCAGACCGCCGTCGAGTGCGCCATGAAGCTGCACGCCGAGGTCGGCTCGCGCATCGACCAGGTCGAAAAGGTCGTAATCGAGACCCAGGAAGCCGGCGTCCGCATCATCGACAAGACCGGCCCGCTGGCCAACTACGCCGACCGTGACCACTGCATCCAGTACATGGTCGCCGTGCCCCTGATTTTTGGCCGTCTCATGGCTGATGATTACAACGATAATATTGCCGCCGATCCGCGAATCGATGCCCTTCGCGAGAAAATGACTGTGGTCGAAAATCCGCAGTTCACCAAGGATTATTTCGACCCTGAAAAGCGTTACATCGGCAATTCGGTGCAGGTTTTCTTCAAGGACGGCACGAGCACGCAAAAAATCTCGATCGACTTCCCGATCGGGCACCGTAATCGCCGGGCCGAAGGCATTCCCGTTCTCCTCAAGAAATTCGAGGCCGCCCTCCGTGCCGAGTGGCCGGCGGAGCGGGTTGAGAAGGTTCTTAACGTCACCCAGAACCCCGAAAAACTCGATGCCATGCCCATTCACGAGTTCATGACGCTCTTCACGGCTTGATAATGGCCGTGACTCAAGTATGAACGGCTGGCGGCGGCATGCGCCCAATTGTTGGATTTTTGCTAAACTGCCGCCGCCCGTTGAAGGGGTAACAAAGCGAGGGACAGCAGAAGTCCCCGGATTCGACAAGAGTTTTGACGCGCGATTTCCGTCTGGGGTGGAGCGCGGACGCGAATACCAATAATGAGGAGACACCGATGAAACGTAAGGGCTTGTTTTTGCTGATCGGCTTGGCCCTGGGCGGCGTGGGTGCCGTCCATGCGCAGGAATCCGCTGACGCGGGTAACGGCTATGACGGCCGCTGGTACATCGCCCCGACGGTTGGCGGTTACTACAACGACACCGACCGCAACACCAACAGCCGCCAGGTCTACTACGGCCTCGGCGTCGGCAAGTTCATCTCCAGCAACGCGTCGATCGATATCTTCGCTGATCGCACCAAGCGCGATAACGACGGTACCGGCCACTGGTCGAACAACAGCTACGGCGTTGCCGCTCGCTTCTACGCTGGTGCGTGGGACAGCTGGCGTCCGTACCTGCTCGCTGGCGTGATGGGTTCGTACCACCACAACCCGTCCGACAAGGGCTGGTCGCCGGCGGCTGAACTGGGCGTTGGCGTGTCCAAGACCCTGACCGACAGCTCCGACTTCCGCGTGGAAGCTGGCTACCGCTACGACTTCGACGACAAGACCCAGGATAGCGAGAACGGCTACGGCGACTGGTTCCTCGGCTTCTCGATCGTCTCGCGCTTCGGCGAGCCGCCGGCAGCTCCGGCCCCGGCCGCTGCTCCGCCCCCGGCTGCCCCGGATTGCTCCACCCTCGACAGCGATGGCGACGGTGTGAACGATTGCGACGACAAGTGCCCGGCCACCCCGGCTGGCACGATCGTCGGTCCGGACGGTTGCCCGCAGAAGGTCGTCATCGACCTGCGCGGCGTCAACTTCAAGTTCGACCGTCCGAAGAAGGGCGAGACGAACATCGGCCCGGCCCTGCAGGAGCCGACCAGCGAGTCGCTGGGCGTCCTCGACCAGGCTGTCGACACCCTGCAGCGTTACCCGCAGGTCAAGGTCACGGTTGCCGGTTACACGGATAGCGTCGGTAAGGATGCTTACAACCAGTCGCTCTCCGAGCGTCGCGCCAAGATCGTGTTCGATTACCTGACCTCGCACGGCATCGCTGCCGATCGCCTGGAAGGCCCGATCGGCCACGGCGAGAACAACCCGATCGACACGAACGACACGGCCGAAGGCCGCGCTCGTAACCGTCGCACGGAACTGCAGGTTCAGCAGTAATCCGTTCCTGATCGGTGGCAACACAAAAGAGCCCGGCGAAAGCCGGGCTCTTTTTTTGTCGCCTGTGCGGGACACTCAGGATGGCGGGGCGGCGGCCAGTGTGTGGTAGGCCAGGATCAGCATCTGTACCGATAGCCCCACCGTCAGCGAGCCGATCACCACGCCGAACAGGCGGAAGGGCATCGGGCCGACCGTTCGCACGATCGGGCCCGCGAACAGCATGGCCAGCAGGTGCAGGAAGATGACCAGCAACACGAGCAGCACGATCGCGATCGTGCGCTCCGTCGAGTGGCTGTACGACAGCAGCGTGATCAGGCCGGCCAGCCCGTAGGGCGTCACGATCATGGGTACGGCCAGCTCGAATGCGCTAGGCACCTCTGGCTTGGGCGGCACGCTGCCAGGTGCGACGGGCTGGGGGTGGGCGGGTGCGCTGTACTGCTCAAGCACGGTCCGCAGCGACACAATCAGGAAGATCAAACCCCCGGCGAACAACATGGCCGCGGGCGATATCTGCCAGTTCTTCTGCAGTAGCTGCCCCAGGAACCCGCCGATGAGGACCGCCACGGCCGCGAGGATGGCGGTCTTGATCGCCATGCTGCGCCGGGTGGCGTGATCGAACGGCATCATGCGCAGGTGATACACCAGCGGTGTCTTCAGCGGCGGCCCCATCACGACGAACAGCAGGATAAACGCCTGCATCAGGTTCAGAGCCTGCTGCGCCGGCGGCGCCGTCACGGCGGGAATGGCGTCCTGGAGTAACGCAAGCACGGTAGTCATGGCATAGGCGCCTTGGGCAGGTCGGCCACGCAGCGGAAGCCGATATGGCTGGTCGAGGTATCGACCGGGTGGGGGTAGCGGGCCGCGGGCCGGTAGCGTTGGCAGTAATTGGGCGCGCACAAGTGCGAGCCGCCTTTCAGTACCCGGCGCGGTATGACCAGCTCGCCGGGCCGCGGGTCGTGGCTGTTTTCCATGCACCCGCCGCGCGGGTTGGCCGGGACGCAGCAGGCGCGTGCCACCTCATCCGCGTGGCGGGCGCTATACCAGTCCGACATCCACTCCCAGGTATTGCCGATCATGTCGTGCAGCCCGTAGCCGTTCGCGGGATACGTACCGACGGGCGAGGTGCGCTCGAAGCCATCCTCGGCGGTGTTCTCGTACGGGAAGCGGCCTTGCCAGGTATTGGCCAGCATGCGGCCGCCGGGCGCCAGCTCGCTGCCCCAGGCGTAGTCCTCGCCATCCAGGCCACCCCGCGCGGCATATTCCCACTCGGCCTCGGTGGGCAGGCGCTTGCCCGCCCACGCGGCGTAGGCCTCGGCATCCGCCGCCGCCACGTGCACCACAGGGTGCTCCTCCAGCCCATCGAGGTTGCTGCCGGGCCCGGTGGGGTGGCGCCAGTCGGCACCGAACACGTAACGCCACCAGTGGCCCAGCTGCATGGGCACGGGGCCGTCCGGCTTCACGAAGACCAGGGACGCCGGTTGAAGCATCTCCGGAAGTGCGCCCGGGTAGTCCTCGGCGCGCGGTGCGATCTCGGCGCTCGTGACGTGCCCCGTCGCGGCCACGAAGCGGGCGAACTGCGCATTGGTCACCGGCGTGTGGTCGATCAGAAAGGTATCCACACGCACGCGGTGCACGGGCTTCTCTTCCGGGTAGAAGTTCTCCGAACCCATGCGGTAGGTGCCGCCTTCGATCCGGAGCATGCCTTCGTGGGCTGTCGCGGTGTCACGCGGGCGGGCCGGGAGTACAAGGGACATGGCAGTTCCTCAGGGTGGGTAAGGCGGTGTAGGGCGGGCTTCATCCTTGTCCTTCTTCGCCTCTCCCTCCCAGGGCCAGCGGCCTTCCACTTCCAGGATGAGTGACCAGCTCAGGAAGGTGCGAACGACGACGAGCAGGCCAAGGGCCAGCACGCTGATGAGCGTGCTATCCAGGGCGATGGTGCGGACGATGTCGGCGGCCACCAGGATCTCGAGGCACAGCAGCAGCGCGCGGCCCAGGCGCTGTTTGTACTGGGTGTATTCGGTGGGGTGATCCAGTCCATCGCGAACCAGCGTGGCCAGGTACATCGCCGTGGCGGCGAGGATGGCGACGATGATCAGCACGGTGGCCAGTAGTTCGACGCCCAGCGCGGCCATCTCGATCCACGCATGCGCCTGCTCGGTGAAGTCCATGCCCGTGCCCTCGGTGATCGCCCGCCACCGGTGGCGGCCCATGGCCATGGTGAAATGGGCCGCCGGTAGCTGCGACCGAGGATCTACGGCAACGACACTGGTAGATCTACGGAGCACCGGCAACGCCGTGCACGAATGCGCGGCACGGCATTTCGCCGGCATGGTCCATCGCCGCGTAGTTTTACCTACCGCTACTGGGTGGAAATTCGCTTAACGCCGCCGTTCGCGGAACGCACTCTGCAAGAACTTGCCAACCGCGCGGAATGCCACCATGAAGGCTCGAGTCGCCTGCGCAACGATCGCGCTCCTTGCAGTGGGTGGTACGCATGCCACCGAAGGCGCCATGGGCCGCTCCATCTCGGCCGCGCAAATCACACCGTATGTCGGCATCATCCCGCCGACCCCCGGGCTGAATGTCTCGGTGAGTTACATCAACTATGACGGCGATATCGGGCGTAGCCGGCAAGTGCCCATCGCCGGCGTCGCCGCGCTTGATCTCCACGCCAAGATCGATTTGTACGCCGCCACGTTCGCGTACATATGGGATACCGGGAAAGGGCGCTGGAACTACGCCAGCATGTTTACCGTCCCGTACATTCGCCCTACCGCCAGCGCCTCGCTTGCCGTCGGCGCGGCGCAGCGTACGGTGAACGACCGGGCTTCGGGCCTGTTTGATCTTTACTTCGCCCCTGTTATCGCGAGCTACCACGTGAGCGAAGTGGAGCACTGGTCGTTCGGTGTTTACGTTTACGCACCTACCGCGGATTACGAGAAGGGCCGGCTGGCGAACAAGGGCCTGAATATCTGGACGTACTCACCCGCGGTGGGGTACACGCACCTCTTCAACAAGGCCTCGCTCGAATTCAGCGGCCTGGCGGGCGTGGATTTCTATTCGAAGAACCACGCCACCGATTACAAGAACGGTGCCGTGTTTCGCCTTGACCTGATGCTCATGCAGCGAACCCCATCGGGCTGGGGCTTTGGTGCGGTGGCAGGGTGGATCCAGCAGCTCGAGGATGACAAGGGCCCAACCGCGGACCGCCTCGGCGGTTTCTCAGGCCATTCGATCGGCGTGGGTCCGGCGCTCGCCTTCAAAAAATCCTTCAGCAAGGAGAGCAGCATCGATTTCACCCTTCGCTGGGTGAAGGAATTCGACGTCAAGAACCGGCTCAAGGGCGAGCCGCTGGTCCTGAACGTCGCGTTTGCCTTGTAACGCGCGCGTGTCGGCCGCCATGTCTTCGCTCGATCACGAACGCCTCCCCATCCACGTCGTGGTGGCCGACCACCACCGCATGGTGGCCGAAGGCGTCGCGGCGCTGCTTGAACCGCACGTCCTGAGCGTCAAGGTCGTGCATTCCGCGGAACGCCTGTTCGAGCTGGTGGAAAACGGCGACATCGTGGTCGGCGATATCGACCTGCCCGACATGCCGGGCCTTGAACCGTTGCGACGCCTGCAGGCGCGTGGCGGCATTCGCTTCATCGTGCTTTCGGCGCATGAGGAGCCGCTGATCGTGCAGGATGCAATGCAATCGGGCGCCTGGGGCTATGTACAGAAGCAATCGCCTCGCAACGAATTGCTCGATGCGGTGGGTGAGGTCGCTCGCGGCCTGCGCTACGCCAGCCCTGGGTTGATGGCCGCGCTGCTCAATGCGCCTGCCCCCGCCCACCGGCTCACGCCACGCCAGCGCCAGGTGCTTGAACGCATGGCCCGCGGGATGCGTGCCAGTGAGATCGCTGCGGATCTCGCGATCTCGGTGCGCACGGTCGAGAGCCACCGCCAGTCGTTGCTTGATTTGTTCCATGTGCATAGCGGCGTCGCGCTCGTGCGCGAAGCCATCCGGGTTGGCCTGATCAGCGAGATATCGCCGGGGCCGACGTCGCATACCTGAGTGATCGAAAGGGAGGATTCCATGAAAGCCGTTGCCGCACTCGCTCTTTCGCTGGTGGTCGCCGCCTGCGCGTCGGTAAGCATTACCAATGAGTGGAAGGATCCCGCCTGGTCGGGCCCGCCAGCGACGAACGTGCTTGTCATTGGTGTATCGCGCAGCGATACGACACGGCGCCTGTTCGAGGATACGTTCGTCCGTGACCTGACCGCCGCGGGCGTGCGCGCCTCGGCAAGCTATGCGTCTATCCCTCCCGGCGATAGCGGCTCGGCAAAGCTGGGTGATGTGGTGAAGAGCACCGGCAGCGATGCCGTGCTGGTGACGCGCGTGCAGCGCGTGGAAGACCGGATCAATGTCACGCCGACCGGCCCTGGCTATGGCGGGTTCTACGGTTGGTATGGCGGCGCGTGGGCGAGCACGCCCGAGGTCACGCAGACGACACTCGTTACGCTGGAGACCAGCGTCTGGGATCCGCGCGCGGACAAGTTGATCTGGACCGTGACGACACGTGGTGTGTTGAGCACCGATATACCGCGTACGACACAACAGCTTTCATCCACCTTGATTCCCAAGATGAAGGCGGACGGGATCATTCGCTGACGCGCGGGCGGAGAGGCTCTCATGATCGGTTACCGCTGGGAATTGCGTCATACGGTGGCCTCCGCCGTGCTGCTGGTTGTCCTGGCTACGTCGGGGCGCGCCCACGTCGAGACGGCGGCCGACGTCTTGCCCTCATGGAACGACGGGCCGGCGCGGCATGCCATCGTCGCCTTTGTCACCGCGGCGACCCAACAGGGTGGCGCGGGTTTTATCCCGCCTGAAGCGCGCATCGCGGTGTTCGACATGGATGGGACGCTCATGACCGAACGGCCCGCGCCGGGCGCTGTCCTGCCCGTGGTGGCCGACGTGCGCGCGGCCGTGGCGAAGCATCCGGAGTTGGGCAACGAGCCCGCCGTGGCCGCGCTGCTCAAGGGCGATCTGCATGGCGTTCTGGCCCAGGGTGAAAGCGGCCTGGCGCAGGTGGTCGCGGCGGCCATCGACGGGCGCGATGCCGATCAGGTGGCGGCCGCCATGGCCAGCGAGGAGCGTGCGCTACCCAATGCCCGCTACCACGTGCCCTATACGCGGCTCGCGTACCGGCCCATGGTGGAGCTGCTTCGCTACCTGGAAGCCAATGGCTTCCAGACATGGATCTGCAGCGGATCACCCATCGCGTACACGCGCGGCATGTCGCGCGAGATCTTCGGCATACCGCCCGAGCGGGTCATGGGCAGCGCGCTGCAGACCCGCCTGGAGGAACGCGACGGCAAGGTGGTGCTTGCCTACACCGGGAAGGTCGAACACGTGACGGATCGCGAAGGCAAGCCGCCCGTCATCAACCTCGCACTGGGGCGGCATCCGGTGTTCGTCGCAGGCAACGTCGGTGGCGTGGGCGATGTCGCGATGATGCGCTATGCCATGGACCGTGGAGGGCCGTCGTTCGCGCTGTTGATCAACCATGACGATGCGGGCCGCGAGTTCGCGTACGCGGAAAAGGGCGGGGAATCGCTGGCCGCGGCGGCGCGCTACCACTTCCAGGTGGTGAGCATGAAGAACGACTGGCAAACCGTGTTCGATCCCGCGATCAAGGTGCCGGCGCCACCACCGGAGCCTGCGAACGTGGCAAACGTCGCGCCCTGAGCGGAGTGGATCATGACGTCGACACTGCTTTTCGCCGAGGCCATGCACGTCAGCCTGATGCGACGGGCTCGGCTCATCCGGGCGGAGGATCGCCACGAGGCGGTGCGGCGCTGCGTGTTCCTGGTCGGCCTGGCGTGGTTGCCGCTGGCGCTGCTGGTCATGACCCAGCACGGTGCGGCAGCGTTGTTCTTCCGGGATATCACGGCCCAGGTGAGGTACCTGGTCGCGGTACCGTTGCTGGTGATCGCCGACTACATCGTGCTCCCGCGCGCGGATGCCCTGGGGCGGTATTTCCTCGAGTCATCGCTACTGCCACCTTCCATGCGCGACGCTTACCGCGAGATCGCCGTGGCGACGCGTCGGCGAAGCGCCGGTCTCATCCCCACGTTGGGCATCGCCGCCGTGGTCTACGTCACCATGGTCGCCATGTACCTCGTGCTGCCCGCACCGCAGTGGGCTCCTTGGCAGCGCCAGGCGGGGACAGGCGCATTCTCGCTGGCGGGGTGGTGGCACCTGCTGGTGAGCCTGCCCATCCTGCTGGGGCTGATATTGAGCTGGGCGTGGCGCTGGTTGCTTTGGGTGCGCCTGCTCTGGTGGCTGGCGCGCGTGGGCCTGGTGCTCGTGCCCGCGCACCCTGATGGGGCGGCAGGGCTCGGCTTCCTGGCCGATTCACCGCGCATGTTCATTCCCGTGGTCATCCCGCTGGCGGTGGTCGTGGCCGCCACCCTCGGCCATTCGTTGGTCCTGGAAGGCGTCACCGCGATTGGCCACGAGGCCACGCCGCTGATCACGGCGGGCCTCGCGATCGCCGTATTCGCGAGCCCACCGTTGCTGTTTGCCCGGGTGCTGGTCGCTGCACGCCATGAAGGGCTGCTTGAGTACGGTGAGCTATGCCGGAACATGGGGTTGGTGTTCGAGCAACGCTGGCTCGGCCGGCGCACGCCGGTGGATATGACCACGCTGGAGCGGCCGGATTTTTCGGCGACCACCGATCTGTACGGCATTGCCGCCAACGCCTTCGAGATGAAGCTGTTGCTGGTGGATTACCCCACGCTCGTGGCGCTGGCGCTGGCCAGCGTGTTCCCCTTCGCCCCGCTGTGGCTGGCCGCGGTGCCGTTCCATTCGGTCGTGGATCACATCGTGGGGATGTTGGTGTAGTTTTCGGGAATTCTGCGCAGGTCGGGTCCGCCTTTTTACGGATTCCGGCGGCCCGGCTTAGCGCAACCATCCTCGCATGGAGCGCTTACTGCCACGTTCCCATGCATTGGCCCTTGAGCCGCGCATCATGTTTGATGGCGCGGCGGCCGTCGCGGCCGATCATCAACACGCCGCCAGTCATGACGCCGCGCCCGCCGCTACCGTCGGAGCCGCAGAGGCGGTTTCCAGGGCGGTGCCGGCGGGGCAGGGCGATACCACCACGCACGCCGCCGCGGCGGCGCCGCGGTCGCCGGATAGCCCCAGCGAAAAGGCCGATAGCGCGGCCCGTCCGCTCGCCGTGGCCGCCGCGCCTGGCGCTGCACCCACCGTCACCCTCTCCGAAGCAGCCACCGATGCCCTTTTGGGGGGCAACGTCACCTTCACGGCCTCGTTCGATAACACCAGCGCGCAGGTCGGCTACGCGCCCTATATTGATCTGTTCCTGCCGGCGACGGGCCGTGATGGCGACGATGGCCTGTCCTTCGTTTCCGCCACGTACCTCGGGCAGGCGGTCAAGACCTACACACTGACGTTTGATGCCAGCGGCAACGCCACGCATCCGCTTGCCCTGGATGCGACGGGTAAGGCGGTGATCCTGCACGCCAGCGATTACGGCATGCGCGCCGGTGACCAGGTGATCGTCGTGCAGCTGCCCTACGCGGATATTTCACCTGACCTGCCGGCCGTCGATATCCAGGTGACCGTGCACGTGAGCGACCTGGCCGATACCAGCTTCTCCGATGGCTCCCCCGATCTGGTACTGCGGGCGCGGGGTGGGTTCGAGCTTGGCAACGATGCAGCAAACAATCCCACGGTGGATCCGAGCCTGATCGAAGCGCAGTTACATGACCTGGCCGTGCACCCCACGGTCGTGACACTCACTCAGGTGCTGGATGTTCCCGATGGCAAGACGGTGACCGGCCCGAACTATGAGCGCAGCTTTACGCTAACCGCCACGGCGGCCCCGGGGCAAAGCCTCTCCGATGTCGTGATCACCCAGGATATTCCTGTTGAGATGCGGGTGACCGCGATCACACCAGGCGCTGGCGGTACCGTCGAATCGGTGACGTTGCATGGCGGGCGCGTGTTGACCTCGGCGGCCGCGATCCAGGCGACGCTCACCGCCGGGGCTGCCATTGATTCGTTTACCGTGAGCTACGCGTCCCTCACCGGTGCAGTGGACACCACCGTGCGCTTCTATGTGCCGCAAGCGGATGCCGACGGCAATCCGGTGATTGATCCGGAGACCGCGGCGCCGCACGAGGTCGCCGTCGCCGGTGGTTCGGCGACCGGCGAATGGCAGCCACTGGATCCGCGCGACCGGCAGGCCGATGGCACCCCGGTGGACCTCAGCGGCACCGGTACAAGCGGACAATTCCTGGTCGAGGCGGCCGCGCTCTACAAGCAGGTGACGGTGCAAACCGATACCGGTTCGGCCGGGCCCACGCCGGGTGATACGTTGAGTTACACGGTGCAGGTGCAGTTATCGGATTATTTCGCACTGGGCCAGAACAGCATAGGCGAAGGGCAGTTCACCGTGCGCGATGCGCTGGGCGACGGCCAGACCCTGGTCGGCACACCGACGATGACGGTGACCTTTGCCGGCGCGACCTACACCGTCGGGGTGATCACGTTACGCACGACGAATGCCGATGGCAGCACGTCGCTCATCTTCGATATAGGTCAATCGCTGCGGGCCGCGGGGCTGGATACCGGCGCGCTGGCGGGCGACCTGGCGTTCGAGGAGGCGCTGCAGGGCGCCACCCAGCTCCAGGTCACCTACCTGGCGCTGGTCGGCCAGGCATACGTATCGGCTTACCGGCAGAGTGAAATCAACGAAGGCGATAGCGTGGGTAACAACGCGACGCTCAACGCGACCGTGTTGGTGGACGACGTCAACCTTTCCGGTGCCACGGTGACTGACCAGGATGCCTCGGTGGCCACCGTACCCACCTCCACGGTGGATATCGAACTGGTTTCGGTCAACGGCACGACACCGTCATCCGGCGATCTTCATCCCGGTGATGTGGTGACCTTTCAACTCAGCTACGACCTCACCACGGGTGATTACGAGCAGTTCCGGTTGACGGGTTACATGCCGTTGCCCCTGTTCGATATCACCGGCATAACCTGGAGCCAGGGCACGGGGGTGGGCCAGTGGCAGTTCGCCACGGGCAACACGAACGGCGATACGAGCGTGACCGTCACGAGTGCGGCCGGTAATGCCGTGGTGTTTGATTTCGGCGATTACACCACCAGCGCGATAGGCGGAAGCCGCATCGTGCTGACCTTCACGTTGCGCGTTGGCGACCAGGCGTTCGCCGACCAGCGTTCACTCAGCGTGCTCGCGCAATCCGACCAGCTGACGACGATCGCCGCCAACCATCTGCTCTCGTCGGATGTGGCCTCGATTCAATCAATCGCCGAACCGGTGGTATCGATCGGCCATGGGGTGGTGTCGACGAGCCACGGCACGGTGGATGGGGGAAGCGGTACGTGGGCAGCGCCGGGGAGCACCGGGGTGCCGTTCAGTGGATCCGTCATCGATACGACGGCGGTAGAGGGTGACGCCAACGGCATCGATGCCGGTGATGTCCTGCGCATGGCCACAGCGCTGGAGAATACGGGCGGGGGCGATGCGTTCGATGTCGTCACGTCGATCGTACTTCCGGCGGGCATGCAGTTCGTCGGTGGCTCGTTGGGGGCGGCGAACCTCAGCGTCTATCGCGGCGACGGCACGCTGCTCACGCTTGGGATCGACTACAGCGTGACGGGCAACACCATCACGTTCCTGGATGCCGGGGGCGTGGCGACGCTAACCGCCGGTCGCCCTGGGACAGCGGCCGATAGCACGGGCGCCAACGTGATCGTCATTACCTACGACGCGGTCGTGGATGGCAACGTGCCAGCCAGCAGCACCTTGGGGAGCACGGCGACGCTTACCCATTACGCGAGCGTCGATGGTGGCGCCGACTTCACCCCGGTCGATCTCTCGGACAACGCCATCGAGCAGGTGGCGGCACCCTCCCTCGGAGTCGTTTACGCGGGTGGCACGCTGGATGACACGGATTCCAGTGCGGCGCATACCACGGGCAGCGACCTCGTCATTGGCGAATCGATGCTCTACGACATCGTGGTGACCCTGCCCGAAGGCACCACGGCCAGTCTCGATATCGATAGCCTGATCCCGGCGGGCATGCGCCTGGATACGTCATTCAACGGCACCGGGTACCTCATTATCACCACGCGCAGTGGAAGCCAGGCGCTGCTTGCCGATTTCAACGGCACGGTCACGCTGGCGAGTTTCAGCGGTGTTGGCGGAACACCGGGTGCCGATGGCGTGAGCGGCCGCTTCATGTTCAGTGCGAGCTCGGCGGCAGGCGACAACGTGGAGGGCAATAACCAGTTCGTCATCCGCGTGCGCCTGGTGGCGAGCAATACGCTGGATAACCAGGCAGGTCGCGTGTTGCAAACCAATGCCCAGCTGGCGTACACCGATCCGGATGGGGATGTCGTGGGTGGTTCGGCCACGGAGCGCCAGGTCGCGGCCACCGGGACATTGCCGACGGTGACGGTACGCGAGCCTACCGTGGTCATCTCGCAGACTGCCGGCCCCGTTCCCCAGATCGGCGTGGACGAAGGCGATACGCTCACCTACGAAATCACCCTGAGTAATGGCACAGGCGCGAGCGATTTCAACGCTTATGACATTACCTTCAGTGACACGTTGCCGACGACATTGCAGGGTATCGTCCTGCTGGGTGTCACCTATGCGGGGGGCGCCACGCATGATGGCAGTAGCGCACCCGATGCCGGCTTTGTCATCGTCAATGGCGTGCTGCGGAATGCCGATGGTTCGGTGATCGACATCCCGAAGGGTGGCAGCATCGTGCTGCGCTTCAGCGGCCAGGTCACGGCCGATGCGGTCAATGGCAATGCCATCGATAACACCGCCTCGGTACGCTGGACCAGCCTGGATGGTAGTGATGCGGGCGAGCGCACCGGCACCGATGGCACCCTGGGTAGCGGCGTGCTTAATGATTACAGCAGCGACGCTGTCAGTGCTGTTCCGGTGGCGCGTGGGGTGTTTCTTTCCCGGGTCGGCGGCCTCGATAGCACGCTCCCAGCCAACCCCACCAATGCCGATAGCGAAGACGTCACGGTGGGCGAGGTCATCCGTTATCGTGCCGTCTCGGCGATCGGCGAAGGTACGACGGCCGACTACAGTGTCTCGGTGACGTTACAGAATGGCTTGTCGTTCATCGATGACGGTACGGTACGGATTGCGTTCGTATCCAACAACGGCATTACTACGACCATCACCGCGCTGGTTACCGGTGGAATGTTGCAGATCGTCGGCAACGAGGACAGCGATGTGTCGCTGCCGCTCACGGCCAGCCTCTCGAACGATACGCTTACGGGGGTGCTCAGCCGCGTTCAATACGAGGTAACCACGGATGCCCAGGGCAACACCGTGGTGACCTTCCACCTGGGGACCCTCACCAACAGCGATTCCGATGCGGACCTGGAAGGTGTCGTCATCGAGTTCAATGCGCGCGTGGCGAACCAGGCGTCCGTCGTGGCTGGTGCGGTGCTCGGTGCGACGGCCACCGAGCGGGCGGGCAGCACCGTGTTGGCGACCTCCACGACCATCCACGAGCGCATCGTGGAAGCCGCCTTCAACAACCTGGATAAACGCATTACGGCGTTTGATCCCAACCCGGGTGGCAGTACCGGCACGGCCGCGATTGCGATTCGTTTCACCCAGGCCGGAAGTGCCCCGGCGTACGACGTGCGGCTGGTCGACGCATTTCCGGGAGGGAGTGGGTACGTGTTCGACAGCATCACGATCGGCGGCAGCACATACGGCGATGTGGCCAGCCTTCCCGCGGGCGTGCAGGTCACGGTCGATCCCGTGAATGGCATCGTCGTGACCTTCGATCGCCTGGATCCGGGCGTGGCCGTGCAGGTGAACTACCACCTGGCGCTGCCGAACAACGTCACGACACCGGATACCGATGCGACGCTGACATGGAGCAGCCTGCCCGAATCCTTCACGTCCTATGCGGGGTCGGCGGTGGGCGCCGACGGCGCGGCGGATGGCGAACGCACAGGCAGTGGCGTCGGCCCCAATACGTACAGGCGCAACGAAGGCGCGGGCCTTGGCCTGATCCAGGGCACCTTATGGGACGACACCTTCAGCCCCACGCAAGACGCAACGCCCGATGGAACGCCGCTGGCGGGCCAGAACGTGACACTCACCTGGGCGGGCGCGGACGGCGACCTGGCGACAACCGGCGACAACGAGGTATTCACGACCACCACGGGGCTGAATGGCCGTTATGCCTTCGGCGTGCTGCCCGCGGGTGTGTACCGCATTGATGTACCTGCGGGGACGATTACCGATGCGGCGCTGGGTGGGCTCCGCGTCCGAATCGATAGCGATGCCGCGACGCCCGTGGGTACGGTGGGCGTATCGCTGGGCGAGGCCGCGTCGGCCACGGCCGATGCCGGCTTCGTGCAGCAGAACGATGCGCCGGTGAATGACCTGCCCGGCGCGCAAGCCGGCCTGGAGGATACGCCACTGGCTATCGCGCCCATTCGCGTAAGTGACGTGGATGCCGGCGCTGGCACGCTGGACGTCGTGATCACCGTGCTGCATGGCACGCTGACGGTAACTAACCTGCCAGCGGGACTGGTCGTCGGCGCCAATGGTTCCGCGTCGGTCACGCTCAGCGGTACGCTGGACATGCTCAATGCGGCGCTTGCAAGCCTGGTTTACCTCGGGAACACGGACTACAACGGCAACGATACCCTCACCGTGCAGACGCGCGACCGTGGCAACACCGGTGATGCGAACGGTGACGGTATTCCCAGCCAACCCGCCGATGAATTAAGCGACACCGATAGCCTGCAGATCACGCTGACGCCGGTAAACGATGCACCGGTGGCCGTAGCCGATACGGATGACGCTACCGAAGCGGGCGGCAACGCGAACGGTACACCGGGCGTGGACCCGGCCGGCAACGTGCTGGCGAATGACACCGACGTGGATATCGCCACCAATGGCGATGTGCTCCTCGTCGCCGGCGTCAGGGCGCAGGGAGCGTCGACGGGTGTCGTGCCAGGTGGCGACACGCCCGTGGCGATCGTTGGCCGGTACGGCACGCTTTTCATCGCCGCCGACGGCAGCTACCGCTACGTGGTGGATAACGACAACGCTGCGGTGCAGGCGCTGCGCTTGCCAGACCAGGTTCTGGCCGATGTCTTCGACTACACCGTGGCCGATCTGGCGGGGGCGAAGAGTGCGGCTACATTGACCGTCACGATCCACGGCGCCAACGACACCCCCGTCGCCCAGGATGATGCCGGCGTCGCGGTGGAGGCGGGCGGGGTTGCCAATGCCAGCGGTGGCAGCGACGGTACGGGTAACGTGCTTGCCAACGATACCGACGTGGATAGCGTGGCGCTGGGCGAGACGCGCACGGTGACCGGCATTCGTGCCGAACCGGAGACGGACGTAGGCCGGTTCGTCGACGTTGCCGCCGGTACGACCAGTGGCAACGGTACATCGGTAACCGGCCTATACGGCACGCTGGTCATCGGCGCAGACGGCTCGTGGCGTTACGTGGTCGACAACAACAACGCGATCGTCCAGGGCCTGGTCGCGGGCGACACCTTGCAGGAAACCTTCAGCTACCGCGTGACGGATACCGGCGGGCTCGATGACCTGGCGAACCTCGCGGTCACCATCGAAGGCAGCAACGATAACCCCGTGGCGAGCGATGACGTGGGTAACGCGCAGGCGGGGTCGGATGATGGCACGACGCCGGCCGTGGCCGCGACAGGCGACGTGTTGCACGTGGCGAGTCGGCCCGGCACGCCCACGCAGCCGGGCGGTAACGGGATCGACACGGATGTGGACGTGCCGGACCAGGTGGCCGGCGCGCTCACGGTGACGCATATCGGTACAGGGCCCGAGAGCGCGCCAGGTGCCTGGTCCGTCGTCGGGGCGAGTACATCCGCGGCCAATGGCACGCTCATCACCGGCCTGTACGGCACGTTGCACATCGGCGCGGATGGTACCTACCGTTACGATGCCGATAGCACCAATGCCACGGTGAGGACATTGCCCGCCGGTGCCACCATCACGGAAACCTTCACCTATGAGGTGACCGATACGCGTGGCCTGACGGACCGTGCCCAACTGGTGGTCACGATCCACGGCGCGAACGATGCACCGACACCTGTTGACGACCCTGCGGATGCGATCGAAGCGGGAGGGATCGCCAATGGCACGCCGGGCGTGGATCCTTCCGGTAACGTGCTGGCAAACGATAGCGATCCGGATCCAGGCGATACCCTGGTAGTGACCCAGGTGGCGCATGGTGCCAACACGGTTTCGGCGGGGGGCAGCATCGCGGGCAGCTACGGCACGCTCACGCTCGCCGCCGATGGTAACTTCCACTACACGGTGGATAACACCAACGCGCAAGTGCAGGCCCTGCGGCTGGATAGCGACCAACTCGTCGATACCTTCACGTACACCGTGCGGGATGCCGCGGGATCCGTCAGTACGGCTACGGTGATCATCACCATCCACGGTCGCAACGACGCACCCGTGGCGGTGGATGACACGGCCCAGGCGGCGGAAGCCGGTGGCACGGCCAATGCCGATCCGGGCGTGGACCCCACGGGTAATGTGTTGGCCAACGATACGGATGTCGATGCGGGTGACGCGCGCACGGTGGTCGGTGCGCGCGCCGGTGCCGAGGGCGATGGCGGTACGCTCATGGCAGTGAGTGGCGTGACGCAGGTGGCCGGCACGTACGGTACGTGGAGCGTGGATGCCAATGGCACCTGGCACTACACCGTCGATAACTCGCTAGCCATTGTCCAGGCGCTGCGGCCGGGCCAATCGCTGCAGGAAACCTTCACGTACCAGATGCGTGACGGGCAGGGCGCCCTGGACACCGCGCAGCTTACCCTGACGATCACCGGCGCATGGGACGCGCCCGTGGCACGCAATGACCTGGCGTACGCGGTAGCCCCCAACCCGGGTGGCACCGGTCGCGATCCCACGGGCACCGTGCTGGCGAACGATAGCGATGTCGATGCCCAGGACATCCTGACCGTGACCGGGGTGCGTGCGGGGAATGAAGGCGCCGCAGGTGCGCTCGCCGGCGTGATACCCGGTACAGGGCAAAGCGATGGCACCGTGGTTACGGGCTTGTACGGCACATTGCGTATCGGCGCCGACGGCACGTATCAGTATCTCGTCGATGTATCGAATCCGGTGTTGCAGGCGCTCGGACCCTTGCAGTTCGTCACCGACGTTTTTACCTATCGGGTCGGCGACCTGGGTGGCCTGACGGATCTTGGCCAGCTCACCATACTCGTGCGCGGGACGAACAGTGCTCCCACCCCGCATGACGATGCGGCCACCGCCATCGAGGCGGGGGGTATCGAAAATGCGACGCCCGGGCTTGATCCCAGCGGCAATGTCCTTGGCAACGACACCGACAGGGAAGGCGATGCCCTCAAGGTCACGGCCGTGCGCACCGGCGGCGCCGATGATGCGGGCCAGGCGGGTGTGATCGGCACGAGCCTGCGTGGCCAGTACGGCGACCTTAGCCTGGCCGCCGACGGTACCTGGCATTACGTCCTTGATAATAGCTTGCCTGCCGTGCAGGCCCTGCGCACCGCTGACCAGCACCTGGTGGATACGTTTACCTACACCGTGGTGGATTTCTGGGGCGCCTCGGCCACGGCCGAGCTGGTTATCACCGTGAATGGCAGCAATGACACGCCGGTAGCGCACGATGATGTGGCGACGGCAGTGGAAGCAGGCGGCGTGGCCAACCAGTCACCGGGCGTATCACCGACCGGCAACGTGCTCGATAACGACACGGATGTGGATAGCGTTGCCCTCGGTGAATCCCGCACGGTCATCAGCGTCGTCAGCCAGGCGGGTAGTGCCGCTGCGGCGGGCGAGCGGCTGGTGGGGCGCTATGGCTGGCTGACGCTTCAGGCCGATGGCTCCTACCTCTATGACG